>NZ_AMFF02000041.1:12111-23733 GCF_000297215.2 Piscirickettsia salmonis LF-89 = ATCC VR-1361 | reverse complement strand
ACTCCTTACATACAATCTAGTTTTAGTGCTCGAATTCTTAAGTCATAACTGTAAGGAGAAGGCATCGTTTTTCCTTATTGTATTTTTTAACCTACTGATATTATGTCAGAAACTGTTAATCCAGCGCTATAATCTTAATATACCAGTAAATTAATGTGGGGGTGCAGGGGCTGGTACTGAAAAATCCAGTATTGTTTGCCTTATTGCTTTGCGGTCTTCGTCTCTCATCTCAAAAAATGGAGTAGCAGCTTGGCCAAATAGTTCTGATTGATAAGCAAATCTGACGCGTGATGATCTATTGCAGTTTGATGAGAAACTAAAGACACCGTAACCTTTGAGCCATTGCTGCATTTCAGTCTGAATGTTGTTTAAATCGTTATTTTTTTTGGCCATCAAGTTTTGTATAAATTGATAGGTCTGCTCTTTACCATGATTGCCATGTGTTCTATGCCAACCAAAGCGGCCAGAATTTAAATAATCATAGGCTGCAACTAATGCTTTTTGAAGATTAGGGTTTGCTCTAACTGAGTCATAGTCATTTACAGTAACTTTTGCTTGAGCAAGAGCAAGGATAGCTTTATCAAAGTCAGTCGTTGCCAAAGCTAAGGCCGCATCGACTGATTGAGGGGCATAACACTCTAAGACCTTTAACCCTGTCCAACCTTCGTTGCCAACCCGGCATAGTGCCATTACAAGCTTTTCTTTATCTTCTTTAGTTATTGCTAAAGCCAAGGCCGCATTGACTGCTGCTGGGGCGTAGCATGTCAAAGCTTTTAGTCCTGTCTTGCCTTTATCATTGACCTGACATAGTGTTGCTACGATCTTTGATTTATCATCCTGACTCAGTGCTGCGGTGAGCATCGATTGATCTTCTTTAGTCGTTGCCAAAGCCAAGGCCGTATTGATTGATGCTGGGTGGTCATCTATCAAAACTTTTAGTCCTGTTTTGCCTTTATTATTAACCTGGCATAGTGTTGCTAAAAGTTTTGATTTATCTTGTTTAGTTGTGGCTATAGCCAAAGCGGCCGTGATTGCATTTGGGGTGTGGCATAGCAAAGTGTTTAGTCCTGTCTGGCCCTTATTGTCGACTTGGCACAGTGCTGCTACAAATTTTGACTTATCTTCTTGCGTGGTGGCTAAAGCTAAAACCGTATTGATTGATGTTGGAGCATAACGCCCCAAAACCTTTATCCCTGCCCAGTTATTATCATCAACCTGACACAATGCTGCTACGAGCTTTGCTTTATCTTTTTTAGTCGTAGCTAAAGCCAAAGCCATATTGATTGATTCTGGGGCGTAATATCCTAAAATACTTATCCCTGTCCAGTTATTATCATCAACCTGACACAGTGCTGCTACGAATTTTGATTTATCTTCTTGAGTGGTGGCTAAAGCTAAAGCGGTTTTGACTGACTTTGGAAAGTTTCGCCCCAAAACTCTTAGCCCTGTCTTGCCTTTATCATCAACTTGGCACAGTATTGCTATGATCTTTGATTTATCATCCTGACTCAGTGCTGCTGTGATCTTTGATTTATCTCCTTCAGTTGTTGCCAAAGCCAAGATAGCTCCGATTGACTCGGGATGCTTATCTAGCAAAACTTTTATCCCTGTCCAATTATTACTATTAATTTGGCACAGTGCTGCTACGAGCTTTGCTTTATCTTTTTTAGTCGTAGCCAAAGCCAAAGCCATATTGACTGATTTTGGGAGGTAATACCCTAGCGTACTGATTCCTGTCCAGTTATTATTATCAACTTGACACAGTGCAGCTACAAGCTTTGATTTATCTTCTTCAGTCGTTGCCAAAGTTATGGCTGCAGCGAAAGCCCAGCCGGTGGCTTGTGGAACATGAATTAATTTTAGTAATACACTTAGCGGTAACCTTGCTCCCATTGAGGGAGAAAATCTACCTTTCAATTGGTCATAATAACGAAGGAGTAGCTCATTATCTTCCTTGGTATTGCTACAAATGCGTACCATCGGTCTAAAATCGCAAGTGATTTGATCCTCAATCCACTCTTCAATAAAAATATCATTATCTGTTTGATAAATTTTTTTCTTTTTTTCTGGTTCATCAGAGTCTATTATTGTTTCTTTAATGAACCCTTCAATAAAGCCCAATTCTTGCAAAATAACAAGCAGTAATAATCGTTTGGTTCGATCGATATCAGGGGCATTGCCTTCAGTATTATATAAGGCATAGGCCCAATGGCCATATAAATTTTCTGGAAGAAGGTTCTCCATTTCTAGGTAGTTATAGGTATCGGAGATAACGAATTTTTCTGCGACCATATCGACTAGAATCGAAGCCGTAAGGTGTTGACTTAAAGATTGAGAAAAATCATTTAAAGCTTGAAGATCAAGTTGGGGAGCGAAAGTGTCTTCAATAGGGTACATGTTGTAGCTGGAGGCGACGTAATTATACAGGCTATTTACTGCATGAATTTCATTGCCTGGTTTTATATTAATTTTTGTAAGATAATTTGCCGCTTGTTGCTGGATAAGCTCCTTTTTTGCTGATAATAAATAGTTATTTATACTATCGCCAGCAATAACTCGATCAATCAACATAAGCGCGTTAGAATATGCTCCTTGATAGCACTTAATCAAAGGTCAAATCAGCAAACTGACATTCTTGTAAACGCTTTAACAAAGATCGGTTGAAATAGTATAAAGATTCGAGGCGTCGCTTTAAATTGGTAAGCAGTGATATTACGTCAGTTTGATTATAATTTTTACCAATAGTTTTTAATTTAACTAAATTATTTTTCAGTTTGGTCAGCTTATTACTTAAAGCCGCTGGATTCTCAGCAATGATTTTATCTAATAGTGATATTATTTGGGATTTTGCCTGATTAAAACACTCCGGGCTACTTGCCGAGTAATAGGCCGGTCTTTCTCCGTAGAGTGTTTCATCCATTAAAGGGATATCTGCAACAATTTATTCTTTTAATTTAAGAAGTTTTTCTATTAAGTTTAAAGGCATAGTTACCCCTTAAAAATTGATCGACGAATTTTAGTAAATAAAATGCCGTAACTGTTGTTGCTTTATTAGGTGCTTTCCTGATTTTTTAAGAAAAACACCTTGAAAAATATAATAATCATAAGTACTTTATTAATATGTTTATTAATATGTTTAGTAATATTGTGATATTATATTTTTAATAAATATATTCATTTCCCAATGATTAATTCACACCACAAACAGTGGTAAATCTAGTCCTGGTGAGATGAATGAATTTACCTTAAGATAAATTGTTATATCTAAATTATATTTAAGTCAATATAAACATATGGTTATATCAGTGTGGCAATGTTGAGTTATTAAATAAGCATTTTTATTGATTATTAGCTGCTATTCGTTGTTTCTGTGTATATCGTTAAGTGCTTTAGGCTGTATTTCGGCGCATGGTTAAAATTAACCTGTTGATAGTAGATCAAATAGTTAAACTAGCGGTGCTAACTGCTGAGGCAGTTTAAAACTTTCTTTAACCAATGCTGGTTGATTCTAAACAAGTGTGTTAGCTTGATGGAGTCTTAATTTTTTGTGTGATTCAATGGGAGTTTCTAGACGATCATGAAACGTGGACTTCATTACAATCAAAGCTCTTCCTTATTTGGCTGTTGTTGCTAATCAATTTAATTTAATCGACTGCAGTGATACTACTTGCTAGTATTTTCTTGTTTTGCTTTTTTTTAAACAGTAGGTTTTAAATTGATGAATATATTGCGTGTATATCGTTACCCGTTTAATTGTAGTTGCTGTATTTGACGTTGTTGTTAAGATAATACTTGATCATATTATAGTAAGCTTTGTATGAATTTTTTTAGTTTAATGTTGCTGGGAGCTAGGTTATGTCAGCGTTGGTGTTAAGTAAGATCTATATTTTTATTTTTATTGTTCTTTTATTCGCTCTTTATAGCTTACAACGTAAAGGGATGAAGTTTAATGGTTTGGTTTTAATTGCGTTGATTACAGGTGTTGGCTTAGGTGCATTGGCGCGCTTTAGCTTAGTGAGTGACCATTTTGCAATGGCAGACTTAAATAGTGTGTTTCACCTTGTCGGCGAAGGTTATATTGATCTATTAAAAATGTTAGTTATTCCTTTAGTGTTTACGTCACTGGTTTCAGCCTTATTGAGCTTAAGTGATAAGGGGGCGGCAAACTTTAGATTATCGGCTATTCGTTTTGTTGTGATGTTATTAGTATTAACGGGTATTTCTGCTGGGATTGGTATGCTGATGGGGATGGCGTTTAATTTAGGCACAGGGCTGGTGATTCCTGGGGTTGATTTACAACCTGGCCATCATTATACCGGTGTGGTTGATACGATACTAGGCATGTTGCCGACCAACCCCATTGCGGCGATGGCATCGGGTAATGCGGCAGCACTCGCTTTATTTTCAATTTTTATTGGTGCTGCAGCGTTGGTAGTGAAAAAGTCTAAAATTGCAGATATTAAGCCTTTTGAAGGTTTTATTCAGTCGACGTTTGAGATTTCAAAACAGCTTGCGCGTTTTGTGGTGGCTTTAACGCCTTACGGTGTGTTGGCTTTGATTGCAAATGTTGCCAGTGCCACCGGTGCGAGCTCATTACTGTCTGTGTTAAGTTACCTTGTGGCAATTTATGTTGCGATGGCGCTTGTGTTTGCCTTGCATTTAGTCATTTTGGCAGCACAGGGTATCTCGCCGACTTATTACCTTAAACATGCTTATAAAGCTTTGCTTGTTGCTTTTACTACGCGCTCAAGCTTTGGAACGTTGCCGGTGACTGAAGAAACGCTCAGACAGAAATTTAAAATTCATCCTGATTTAGCAACATTTGCACCGACCATTGGCTCATCGATTGGCTTTAATGCGTGTGCAGGGGTATTTCCAGCGATGTTGGTAGTGATGGCAATGACGATTATGCATGAGCCGGTGACCTGGCAGATTATTGTGATGGTTATGTTTATTAATGCCATCGCCTCACTGGGGATTTCAGGTATTCCAGGGACGGCTTCGATTGCAGCAGCAGTGACTTTATCTACGCTAGGCTTACCTTATGCTGTTATTGCGATTGTTCAAGGCGTTGATCCCATTGTTGATATGGGGCGGACCGCAACCAATGTGAATGGAGTGATGGCCAGTGCGCTAACAGTCGATAAATATTTAGCAACAGAAGAAACGCAGGCTAGGAGTATTAAAGCTGAAGCACTGTAAAGTTAAATTTGAAGATTTAAGGCCCTAAAATTAAGGGCCTTTTTTATTATCAATTGCTAAAAGCAAAAACTGAGAGAAGTGGTCAGATTAGGATATTTTTTTTCTTGTTCGACTCTGTGACTGGCTCTGGCCGTTATGGCTTGAATTTGAGCGGCGGCGTTTAAAACCACTATCTCGGTCACGGGAGTGACTACGGCGACCATGGTTATTACTCTGGCCTTCTTGGTTATCTTTATCTGTTGCTGGTTTGATTTTAATCGGGTGACCTTTGACTCGGCATTGATGCGTTAGCTCAATGACTTGGTTGGTCACTTTGCTTGTGAGGTCCACTAAGCTGTAATCATCGAAGATATGAATACGGCCGATGGCTTTATGAGTAATATTGCCTTCATTGGCGAGGACACCGACGATATCACTCGGCTGAATGCGATGACGATGACCAACTTCTAGGCGGCAACGTGACATGCCATGTTCAGCTGTTTGGATTGCTTGACGAGTACGGCGTTCACGTTGGCTCGGTTCATGGCGCCCTCCGCGATCATGGGGTGATTCAAAGCTTAGGGCTTTAGGGTCTTCTTTTTGCATTTGCAATGGCTTTTGTTTTTGTGCCATATAGGCAAGGGCCGCAGCAATATCCAGTTCACTTTTTTCGCTAAGTGGCAGTAGGCTTTCAATGAGGTTACGATAGTAGTCTAAATCAGTAGTCTCATTGATGGTGTTAATAATTTGTTTTTTAAAGCTTTCTTCACGCTTTTCAGTGATTTCATTGGCCGTCGGTGGGGTGATTGCTTTAATCGGTTGACGGGTGACGCGTTCTAAATCTTTAAGTAAGCGGCGCTCGCGCGGTGAGACAAACAGTAGTGCTTTACCATCACGTCCGGCACGGCCAGTACGGCCAATGCGATGAACGTAGGACTCTGGATCATGAGGGATGTCAAAGTTCACTACGTGAGTGATCCGGTTGACATCAATGCCACGTGCGGCAACATCGGTGGCAATGACAATATCAATTGCGCCATTTTTAATGCGTTTTATCACCTGTTCACGTGAGGCTTGATTCATGTCACCATTCATTGCAGCGGCTGAGTAGCCGCGGGCTTCTAAACGTTCAGCAAGCTCAGTGGTTGCAATTTTGGTCCGTGCAAAAACAATGACTGCATCGAACTCTTCTAGTTCTAAGTAACGTGTTAATGCCTCAAGCTTATGATGCTTAGAGGTAATCATATAGCTTTGTTCAATTGTGCTGACTGTATTGGTCGTGGATTTAATTTGGATGTGTACAGGCTCAACGAGGTGCTGACTGGCAATGCCTTTAATCGAAGGTGGTAAGGTCGCTGAAAACAGTGCGGTTTGGTGTTCTGTTGGGATTTGTTGCAAAATCCACTTAACATCATCGATAAAGCCCATTTTGAGCATTTCATCCGCTTCGTCAAGAACGACGGTTTTGAGGCTCTCTAAAGGCAGGGTTTCTCGGCGCATATGATCCATAATACGTCCTGGGGTGCCAACAACAATATGCACGCCGCGTTTTAGGGCGCGTAATTGGCTACGAAACTCTTGACCGCCATAGATCGGTAACACATGAAAGCCAGGCAAGTATTTAGCATAGCGCTGAAAGGCTTCAGCAATCTGAATTGCAAGCTCGCGTGTGGGTGCTAAAACTAGTGCTTGAGGTTGATTATGTTTTAAGGATAATTGAGTTAGTATAGGCAACGCGAAGGCGGCGGTTTTGCCGGTTCCTGTTTGCGCTTGTGCGAGTATATCTTGTTGGTTGAGTAATACAGGTATGCTTTGCTCTTGAATAGGCGAAGGGGTTTCATAGCCTAATTCACTAATGGAGTTTAAAATATTGTCGTTAATACCTAATTTGTCGAAACCTATCGTTGATGACATCTGTGATCCTACCGTTTTATTTTCATTATGTTTTTATTTCACTTAACTTAAGAAGTGCTTGTTGTGAATCCAAGGACAGGCCTTTAAAGTACCCGAGTCAGATTTGGTCATGGCGACCTAATGGGGTGAGAAATGATCCAGACCTTAACTTTACATTCACCGATAGGTTGCACATAGAGCGAATATTGTAATGATCATGAGCAAGATGTCAATAAAACCTTCCCTTTTTCCAAAACACTCAGATATTTTATTGATCTTTAAAAATATTAATTATCAATAATGTAATTTTCAATCTTCGTCTTTCTGCTTTATTTTTTCTCTCTTCTTTAAATATTCTCTTCTCACTTTATATCACTTCATATCGTATTAGTCTCTTCACTAACGGTAGTGTTTTAGTGTTTTAAGAATTTTTATTTCGAGTAAATATTTTGAGTAAATACTAGAGTGATGGAGATTAATTTAAGGTATTTTAAGTTATCAGCACTATTTTTCTGTGGGTAAATCTTGAGGGCGGCCTTTCTGCCAAGGCAGGTTTTTATAGGCGGGCATGTGATCATCAATACTGATAAATGGGTACTTGATAATTTCAAAGTAGGGTGAGTAATCAAAGTCTCTGGGTGTAAATAAACGTGGATTACGTATATGTAACGCCATCTTGCCGTCTTCTGAGGTGTGTAAATCAGGTAAAATTGGAAAATCAACGACGTTAAAAGCTTCTGCGATCATGGTTGAGCAGACGGTGCGTGTTGGATCTCCTAAGTTATGATGAAAGAGTGAGGAGCGCCAACTGCGTGGCAAAATAGTCCACGGCAGTAGTAATCGGAACAAGTCAAAAATTTGCCTGACATTATAAGCACTGCCGACTTTGCTGGCAGCATAGGCAATGACCTGTTGAACATCTTTGCGTGATAGTCCGCGGGGGCGGCAAATTCTGATATGAGAATATTTATAATCATCCAAAAGATTAATCACTGTGCCTTGACCAAGATAACCTTCTATCACCAGTTGATCTTGAGGGGAACCATCGTAATTATCTTCAATAAATTGGCGAATATGGAGATTTTCAATATCTTGAGAACGGCCAATATATAATGCTGAATGTGACCAAGGGCTGCGAGTAATAACTTGAATAACATCGCTGAGTCGACTGCGTCCTTCCACTAATAAAACATCACACGGTCTGATTTCATAACAAATTCTTTCATAATCGCACAAGGGAGTTGAAGGAGGGGGCTCCTCTTTGAGTAACCATTTGACCAGTGGGCGATTAAGTAGCTGCATTGATTATTAAATTCTTAATTTATAACTCGTTATAACTTTAAGAATAGTAGAAATTAATTTTTATTACTTAGTTTCTAGAACATTATTATATTGTCCATTTGTTGGCACTGTTTTTGCTGATTTTTAAAACTAAGAATTAAGCTGGTTTAGGGATATTTTAGGGGTTGTAATGAGTAAAATAAAGAGTCTAAAACCTTTTGTTCATGAAATTACTGTGGATGTTCATTTTTCTAAAAAGCAGGCCATGCATATTCGTAAGTTGGGTCAGAATTTGGATCTGCGTGTCATTACGCCAAAAGCAATGGTGCGACTTGGTGAGCAATTATTTACTGCGAAATTAATTTCTGCAATTGACTTAATGAGTTTATTGCAGCCTGGATTTAATCAAAATTATGGTGAAGTCGCTGCCCAAATGGGTGTGCAGTTAAAGCAGCCGCCTGCCTTAATGAATGCTATTCAGTTTTATTATGAATCATGGCAGAAGAAGATTCGTCAAAAAGGTGTAAATAGCCAGCAAAGATTATTAGCTCGTCGTGAGTATCATTTGATGTTAGCCTTGCAAAAATCATTAGGTTTGCCTGTTGATGGCAAGATGATTCAAGCGAAAAAAACAGTGATAGAAGATTTGTAAGATTGTACGGTGACATTGGGTATAAATTTAAATTACTGAGATCATTTTAAGTGACCTTATGCTTAGCTCTAAAAAAGGTGGATTAACACATAAAATATAGTATGAATAAGCTTTATTGATTTTAGATTATATCTTTGTCATATTAGCCATTTGTTTTAGCTTTTCGCTAATTCTAAATATTTAATTATTAGCTTAGAGTGAGGGCGTAATCGTATTGTTTATGCGAAAATATAGTGTAGATAAAATTAATTATACCATTATCATGGCCTTTGTTGGCTCCAGATTATAGTAATAAAAGCTAGGAAATTTGCTTTAATGTTGGCACGTTAACGAGCTGTTGAGCCATCTTGGTGGTGTGACCTAACCTTGCATTATAAACGACCGTATAGGCGAGGATATTTTTAATATAACTGCGGGTTTCTTTGTAAGGGATCGTTTCTATCCAGAGGTCGGCAGCGATGGGATTTCTTTCTGGCAGCCACTGATTAACACGGCTAATGCCAGCATTATAAGCAGCGAGGGCAAGAATTAAACGGTTATCATAGCGTTCTAATAAACGTTTTAAATAGGCAGTGCCTAAAGCGATATTATGGTTGGCGTCAAGTAGTTTGGAGGTATAATGGCGTATTTGTATTTTACCTGCGATATAGCGTGCTGTTGTAGGCATTAATTGCATAATCCCTCGTGCGCCAACCGGTGAGTAAGCATGTTCATGAAAAATACTTTCTTGGCGGGCGACTGAAAATACCCATGCCGGACTGATCTCATAACGTTTTGCATTGCGTAAAATGGCACGGTAGTGGGCCATAGGAAAGCGCAGCTTTAAATCGTCACGGTGCTTGGTTTTTGTGGTGGTTAATACGGAAAGGTTATACCATCCCCAGTCATGTGCGAGTTTTGCCGCGGCCAGTTTTTCTGTCTCAGTGAATTGGTTAATGGCATATACCCATTCACTACGAGCAAGCCCTGGGTGTCCTGTTTTTTTAAACTCATAAGCGCGCCTAATTCCAGGTTTTTTTGAGACATTGCTTAATATGTGCTTGCTAATATTAACGGCTTTTCTATTGAGTTGATAAGGCTGTTGTAATTTATTGCTAGCAAGAAAACCATAGTAGTCGCGATGTTTGGCAAGGCGTTTATATACTTTTTTTGCCTGAGTGATTTGGCCAAGTTGTTCTAGCGCACGGGCTTTCCAGTATTGCCATAGGTGGCTATCGTACTCATTTGGAGGCAAGGTGTTAATTAAGGTAAGAGCGTGTTGCCAGCGTTGTTGATAAAGTGCTGTACGAATATTCCAGGAGGTTAGGGTTAAGCTTTGATCCTGATCTGGAACTTTTTCCATCCAATGTGATGTTTTTGAGGATTTTTTTAAAGCAAGGTGTAGAGCAATGCTCTTGGTGATAGCTATTTTTTGTTGTTTGGTTAGAGAAAATTTGCTTTTTAAACGCGGCCAGATTGTTATAGCATACTCTGGTTTGCGTTTGGCAAGCTGCAATAAAGTGTCATTAGCAATATAATTAGCTTTATTGCCTGCGGCTCGTATTAAAGAGGTTTTGGTCATTTTTTCTGGGTGGCGCCGCAAAATACGCCAGAGGGTCAGTGCTTTTTTATCTTGACTGGATAAAAAGCGTGCTAAATAACCGGCGAGCTGATAATTTCTTTTTTGCATTGCTAGGGTAATACGCTGCCAAGCCAGAGAGTTGGTAAGTTGCTTATGTTTGCGTAATGCACTGATAAGGCGATCACATACTTTAGGTAAAGAGCGACCTTGTAGCCAGACTTTTTTAAAGGCATGCAGTGATTGCTGTTGATAATTAAGCTGATAGCGTGCCCATAGATAGCGACATTGCATTGCAGTGCTCTTAGTTGCCGGTTGGTAATATTTAATCAGTGTTTTCCACCATTTTTTATTATAGAGGTGAATCATCCACTGGCGGTGTAAACGATCATGAAAAATAGTATTTTGATATTGATTTAGAAAGTGCTTGATCTTATTATTTGGCAAAAATCCAAGCTGAAGTTGGCGAATCAGTTCTTGGTAGCGCAGGTAAGGATATAGTGGGTAGTGCGTTAGTTTTTTTAACTCTTTTTTGAAGGATTGTAGACGGCTTTTTTTTAAATGCTGTTCTGCTTGGTGAAAAAATATGCGTTGTTTGTCAAGAGAGTGGTTAAGATAGTTTGCGGCATAAAAAGATTGAGTAATAAAGAGACTCACCATCAGGGCAATAAGATAAATAAAAGTGTAGTATGGCATTATGTCCCTTTAATGCTTTTGTTGAGCTTTATTTCAATAATAGCAGAAAGCCTACATAGGATAGTGAGGATTGTTGAATCTATTAACTTTGTAATTATTTGAATTTATTTTATATATTGAGGTTTATTAATGAAAAGTAAGGTATTTACCTTGTATGTTTTATTATTTATTTATTATTTAATGACTTAAATAATAGTAACGTATTATTTTGAAGAGCGATGATTAGTTTGATTAAATAACCTAGAAAACATGCTTGATTTTGGCATTCTGATTGTTTACTATACGAGCCATATTGGGGGGGTAGTTCTTACGCTGCGAGCCATGGAGTGCTAAGCACGGGGTGAGTAGGCCGAGGTAGGTT
>NZ_AMFF02000041.1:6860-10427 GCF_000297215.2 Piscirickettsia salmonis LF-89 = ATCC VR-1361 | reverse complement strand
CTGTAAGGAGAAGGCATCGTTTTTCCTTATTGTATTTTTTAACCTACTGATATTATGTCAGAAACTGTTAATCCAGCGCTATATTATGATTGTACTTTTTTTGCTATAAAAGCCTAACTTAAGCTGTTTTCTTTGTTTTTTTAATAATAACGAAGCTAGAAAAACCTAGCTATGTGTTGACGAAAAAACTGCGTTTTAGTGTGTTTATTTTATAATTTGTATGAGAATCCGTCATAACTGCATATTTTTTATGAACTTCGATGATCTATTATGAAATTTGAGTCCATGTTTTCAATAAGCTGTTAATGTGAAAATTCTAAAGGCACATCTTAATACTAATTATTAACTATAATTATAGTTATTATTTATAGTGTTATATATCGTTTTATGGTTTGATAAAAAAATCTAAATTCTTTAGAAAAACTCGTTCAGTAGTGAGTAATGGATTATAAAAAGTAAATTTTTAAATAATGTCAAAGGTAATGTATTTGGTGGTATCACTGCAGCGATTATTGCCTTACCAGTAGCGCTTGCTTTTGGTTTATCATCTGGTATGGGGCCGATGGCAGGGCTATATAGTGCTGTTTGTGTGGGGCTTTTTGCGGCATTATTTGATGGGACTCCAGCACAAATATCAGGCCCAACAGGGCCGATGACTGTGGTGATGGCAGCAACATTGATTAACTTAAATGATGTGGATGCTGAAGCCGGACTTGCTATGGGCTTTACGGTGGTTGTGCTTGCTGGATGCTTTCAGATTTTATTTGGCTTGGCAAAGTTGGGTCGATATATTACTCTCGTTCCTTACCCGGTGATTTCTGGTTTTATGAGCGGAGTTGGGGTGATTATTATCATTTTGCAATTACCCCCTTTATTTGGCTATCCTCTTTTGGCAAACCTATGGCAGACGGTGTTAAACATTACAGATATGCTTGCTGCACCAAATTATACTACATTTTATATCGGCTTAATTGTTCTTGTGATTGCTTTCTTTTGGCAGGGCCGTTTGAATCAATTCTTTCCTGCTTATTTATTAGCCCTTATTGTTGGTACGGTAATTTACTTGATTATTTTTAAAAATAATGCTGATATGATTTCTGTGATTGGTAATATTCCCTCTGGGATACCTAAATTACATTGGCCGACCTTTGATATACCGCACTTAAGAGTGATTATTACCTCTGCTTTACTGTTAGCTGTATTAGGTGCGGTAGATTCTTTATTCACATCACTTGTGGCAAATAATATAACACATGAACATCACCACTCTGATCGTGAACTCATTGGCCAGGGTTTAGGCAATATGGCTTCAGGCTTGATCGGTGGTTTGCCTGGAGCAGGCGCAACCATGCGCACTGTTGCTAGTATTCAAGCGGGAGGTTCAACATCACTTGCTGGGATTGTGCATTCGTTGATTTTATTAGCTGTTGTTTTAGGAGCTGGACATTACTTTTCAAGTATCCCTCATGCGGTTTTGGCAGGTATATTGATTAAGGTGGGTACTGATATTATTGATTGGAAATTTATTGTTCGCTTATATCGCTTACCTATTTTTAGCAGTATATTAATGCTAATTGTGCTGCTATTAACGGTTTTTGTTGATTTAATTAGTGCTGTTTTTGTTGGTGTGTTTATTGCCAATTTAGTGACTATTGACCGTTTATCTCATATTCAGCTTGATGGAATTTCTTTATCTGATGGCATTAAAAATCGGCATGATTTGCTGAGTAGTGAGGCAGATAAACTGCGCAAAAAAAGAGGTCAAATTGTACTGTTTCGCTTAGTCGGGGCGATTAGTTTTGGTGTTGCCAGACAAATTAAAAAGCAAATTTCAGACTTTAAAGAGCACCAGATGCTTGTTTTAGATTTATCTCGTGTTTCTTTAGTTGGAGTGACGTCGATTATTATGATTGATGATATTGTTCAAGCTGAGCTTAATAAAAACAATAAAGTGTATATTATCATGGATGAAGAAGGGGTAGATGAAAATCTTGAAAAAATCTCCATACTAAAAAAACTAAAGCAAGAATACTTTGTTAAGTCTTTGGATGAAGTTCTTAGAAAGTGTTAAATTAATGTTATTTTTTATTAATTATTTTTAATGTAAATGCCACAATATTATTATGTTGTGGCATTGTTGATACTGGTAATCTTTTTTCAATTAATGTGAGTGGTCATCGCCAAAAAGAATGCTATGGGTCAGTTTTTTTAGCTCATTAACAGCCAGCTCTGGAGTTACTTCGTTATGTTGTTCTGCAAGGACATCACCAGCATCATTAATCATAGCATTTAGGACTTGGGCTGCTGCATTAATATGCATAAAAATGGGTTGCTTGAAAATAAGTTCATCTTCATTAAAGCTTGCAGTATGTTGGTTGATTGTTTTAATAGTACATTCGTAAAGCATATCACAAAGTGATTCAAAATTTTTCTGCTCTTTCTCTTCGCTTAGGCTTAGCTCTGTATCTTGGTTCATAGTCTTTCTCGCTTTATTTTTTTTAATAGTTAATGATAACTTTTTTGAAAGATATTTTCCAACTATTATTGATTTATGACCTGCTCGCAGATTGTGGAAGCTTGACTGAGGATTTGATCTGTTTTTGTGAAAATAATATCTTATCTATCATAAACTTTAAGTCTTTACAGGAGTTTACATGAAAATAAAGTAATCTAAATTTTATTTTTGATATATTGGACAATCAAATTTTATAAAGATTTAGAGATTAGATAGTATGCCAATATTAGAATATCAAAGACCAAGAAGTGGTTCAGTAATTGAAAGACGACTGGAAAGCGGAGTAGTTGAATCATATCAATCAATAAGAGATCTTGGTCAAGGAGGTAATGGAAGTGTAAGGCTGTTTGCATCTAAAACTGCTTTAGAACGTTATGCAGTAAAGCGACCACTTGAAGTACAACGCCATAGTTTAGATTATCTTAAGTTAGAGGAAAGGTTATCCAAACGCAGAAGTTTTATTTTCAGCAACTTCTAATATCGACGGTCGCTTAGTTATGCCGTTTTTTCCAGGTGATAGTTTTAATGCAGCACTGACAAAAGACCCAGATAGCGTTGATGAGATTATTCTTGCTGTAGCACTTGAGCTTCAAAGAATTCATCAAAGCGGTGTAATACATGGAGATATTAGATCCGATAATATCATTATCGAAGAAAAAAATGGGATATTTAATGCAAAATTTATTGATTTTGGTTGGGCATATGAATATCCAAGTGATGATAACGTTATAGTTACTAAATGTTCATATTTTGCACCAGAAAGAGCTAAAATAGATCTTAAAGCCCACCCAAGTCAAGATATTTATTCTTTTGGTTGGATGTTAGGTATTGCTCACGACCTAGTAAAAGAGATACCAGAAAAATTTTATGGCTTTCTTATAGGCGCTAATGAGGAAGACCCTGTATTACGACCAGAATTAAGATTATTGATCAAGGCTAACTTATGCCCTACTTTGGGAGAATATTATACCCAACTTGTGAAATGACCCCCTCCCTTCCGACAAAAACGAACCTCAATTAAGAAATTATTTTTGCCCCTGAAAATACCTCGG
>NZ_AMFF02000041.1:0-4098 GCF_000297215.2 Piscirickettsia salmonis LF-89 = ATCC VR-1361 | reverse complement strand
GATTATTCAGGTTTTCCAAAAATAGGCAAATGTGCTCTAAATAATCGCTCTTAACTAAATCGATAGTTTTGTCTCATTTCCCCTGACACATTCCGCTGGAGGGTAGGAGAGATTTTAATTACTTGTGTTTCTGTGGCTTTATCCCTGATCCAAGCTAGAGATAGGCGATACATAATGAAAGAAACAAAAATAACACTTGGAAAAAACTGGAGTTTTGATAGTAGGTTATAACCGCCATATTCTTTAGGCCCAATGCTAGACAATGCCGCTAATATAATAATATATATGACCATTAATGAAGAATGTTTTACTGTCTTTTTAAAGTGATTTAAATCAGTTGCAAGTTTAAATTTAGAAAGTAAATAAGCAGCGTAAGCGATGACAGTAAATAAGGCAACATCACCAGTGTAAGGAAACTTTGAAAAGATAAACAGCAGTGATAAAAAGGCAAAAATAACTGGCAATAGTAATTTGGGTAGAGGGGCTCTGAATTTACCGACTAAGTTTTGCTGGTGTAGTTTGCTTAAGCTTAGAGGAATAGACATATAAGAGATGACATAAAATAATGACAAAAAAGAGACGAGCGCTGACCATGAGCGAAACAGTAATAAAAAGATAATTGAAAAGCCAACGGTAAATATTAAAGAGCGACGGCTAAAATTATAGGCACCGATCTTATTAAAAAAGCGTGGCATCTGGCCATCTTGAGACATTGCTGTTAATAGTCGAGTGGTGGATCCAGTGTAAATGAGCCCTGTGCCGGAGGGAGAAATAACAGAGTCTGCATATAAAATAATAGTAATAAAATTAAGGTTTAGTAGGGCGGTGAGCTGAACAAATGGGCTGGTAAAGTTAAGTGATTGCCAGCCTTGCTCTAGGATATGAGGTGAGAGTGCGCCAATGAATGCGATTTGTAGTACTAAATAAATGGCCAGAGTAATCAGGATTGAAAAAATAATCGCCAGAGGAATATCTCGTGTTGGTTGACGTGCTTCTGATGAAAAAGAGAGGATATTTTGAAAACCGTTAAATGAGTAAATCATACCGGCACCAATCATAGCAATAAAAACAGAAGATGGGCCGTAGTTAAGTAAAGGTGCATGGTCATTATGAAAGTTCTGGTGATGAAAAGCTGCAAACATGACCGACAGCCCTGTGACGAGAGGAATTGCGATTTTACAAGTGGTCAGAGCAACATTACTTTTTGATAAAATTTTAATGCCCCAAAAATTGATGAGACCGAAGCTTAAAATCATGACAATGGCAATAATTAGGCCTAATGATGTTAATTGATGGATTTGATTATTAAAGATCATAGGACCAAATGAGTCTGATAGGGAAGAGATGTATTGAACACTTCCTTCTGCTTCGGTTGCGATTACGGCGGTAAGTCCTAGCCAGGTTGAAATGGTACAAATAAAAGCAAACTCTTTATTGTGACTTAAGGTCAGTAGGCGTGCCATTAGGCCGCGTTTAGGGTAAAGAGTTGCGATTTCAGCAAGACAAAGACCTAACAATAGAATGACAACGCTAGTTGTGATCCAAGATAGGCAAGCGGCAGCGCCTGTAATTTTAGCAGCATAATACGAGCTGAATAGCCAACCGGAGCCTATCATGGTGCCAACACCAATAGCGGTTAGGCCAATGACGCCTATTTTATGGGGAGTATGGGGGGGGGGTTCTGTATGCATGAATTTTACCGAGCTAGTTTTGCTAAATTGTAATGATTTAAACTACCATGAGTGGGTTGTTTTTTAGAGCCCGGCAGCATGGGCATGGTTTGAACTACTCAAGAAACTGCCGGTTTTTTGTCAGTCATTATTGGTTTATTGGCTTGCTTTATCGATGGCTTGTTGAATTGCTGTGACAGCTGCAGCTGTGCCTCCTTGTGGGTTAGCCGGGTAACCTGCAAATACGGTGACATTCTTTTCATTAGCACCTGATGTTGGCATGATAACTAGTGCTGGTGTGCCGCGTAGGCCAAGTGCTTCGCCAGCGAGTTGGAAGTTAGCTTGAATTGATGGAGGAGGTGTTTTGCCAGCGCTGAGGAGCGTTTTATCTTTAGTTAAATCAACGCCTGCTTTTTTAGCAACCATATCAACATCTTTATTGGTGAGTTTACCCTCATCTTTACCTGTGGCATAAATGCCGTTGTGATAGTTCATATACATTTTTGCCCCTCCTTGTTTGTAAGCGACTAGGCCCACTTCTGCTGCATACGTGGATGTTGGCCAGCGTTGCCCAAAGATGGGAAAATCTTTAAAGACAAACTTAACCTTAGGGTTGTCTTTCATGATTTTCTCAATGGCGGGAGCGACTTTGCTACAGAAAACACATTGATAGTCAAAGAACTCAACGACGGCAACTTTTGCGTTGCTAGGGCCGACTGTAGGAGTTTTTGGGTCACTTAAAAGCTGTTTTTTAGCATGAAGCACAGCTGTGATTTGTTGTTTCTCTTGAGCTTTCATTTGCTGCTGCTGCAGCTTTTGCCCTGCTTGAATTAGCACTTCAGGATGATTAATGATGTATTGGGCAGCAATTTCACCGATTTTTTCCTGTTGAGCTGCAGTAAATGTTGTTGTGTTTGCTGCAAAAGCGTTGGATAGTACAAATGGCGTCACCAAGCTTAAGCTGGCAAAAAGATACTTTTTCATGAATTAAATAACCTTTGTTAAAACTTCCTTATCCTTATACCAGAAATTTAATCGTATGGATATGTGTGCTAACTGGATTTAATTCAAAGTACCTAAGGAGTGGCCAGAGATAAATGGTCTAAATTTAGTTGGTATCGTTATAGTAAATTACGTAGTGAGGAGCTTTTTAATGACTAGGCTGATTGATAAATAGTTAGTCCACATGATGAGTGTATGTTCTTGAATATCTTACTGTAACTTGCGATTGCTATATTTAAAAAATTTTACTTCAGTGCAGCATCTAGTGCTTGCAATGGTATAATAGTCTCGAGTAGCATGTAGCGATATCCGTAATTATAGCCTTTGCCAGGGAGCTAGGTAGTTAGTATGAGTAAAGTCATTGCAATTTGTCCTTTGTTAGTCGGATGTACTTTCTTGTGCTCTACAAGTGCTGAGTCAGAGTCTGATCCGTCGGTGAGCCAAGATGCTCAATTTATTACAGAAGTGGCAAGAAGTGTTATGCAAGATGATATTTCGCAATCCATTGTAACAGAGTGTAAGTCGATGAATACAGAGTCTCAGTCTGCTTTGATTGCTGAGAAGAATCACTATGTGCCGACAAAAAAGGCTATTCAGCATATGGAAACTGCCATATTAGAATATGGATCAAATTTGGCAGATCATTATGAAAGAGAGCACCCAAGTACGATGTTGGTTACTTATCGAGGTTGGATTACATCTAAACAATGTATAAATAAGCTCAAAGAGACAGTTATGCGTGCTGCACAGGCATTGATTTGTTTGGGCAAAGAGCAAAACGCGGTAAGAGATAGTGCTCAACTTCTACTTATTGATACTGTAGAAGCGGTAGCAATGAAGCAAGATTATGGTGTTAGTGAAGATCAAGAAGATCAGCCATGTGCTATAGGATGGTCATCCACGATGACGTATTATGGTTTAAAAGCATTAGACCAAGCATTAGTGACTTCTAAGCATTGAGCCTAATTTTAGTTTAATCGTGTTGTTATTTTCTTAAATCTGGTTGAATTTAATAAGAGTGATCTATAATCATTTAAAATTATTGATATAAAGTTGATTCTAATTGATAAGAAGTGAATGTTTTATGCTGAGTCGAGGTTTATCTTTATTTTCTCTATTGTTAGTAATGTCTAGTTGCTTAGTTGTGAGTGCGAATTCTAATTCTAAGATCGATGTGATTGCCTTAACAGTGAGTGGGCAGGTTGAGAAAAAAATACGCGTAGAGTGTAATTCTTTGGCAACCGATCACGTCACAGATGATCTTGCTAGTAAAACAAATCGAGACCGTGCTTGGCAGATATATAGTAGCAGTTATGAGCGCTGTATGGCTGAAGCTTTAGATATGATGAGGCAAGACTTGCTGGCTGTGAGTATTCAGCCACAGCTAAGACCTGAGATAAATTAATACTTACGCTGCGAGCCATGG
>NZ_AMFF02000040.1 GCF_000297215.2 Piscirickettsia salmonis LF-89 = ATCC VR-1361 | reverse complement strand
TGCGGGTTGTCACTTATTATTTTTACCCCCTTATTCTCCTGATTTAAACCCGATAGAGCATGTATGGTCACCGCTTAAAAATAGGGTTCGCATGAAGCTTGATCAAGATGAAATAAATTTAGAGACAGCGCTTAGTCAAGTAATGAAGTCAATGTCAGAAACTATTCGTTGAGTGCTATAGCTCACCTTACGCACAGGTCATAAACATTTTAATCGCCTAAGCTCTTCAAAAGCTATTTGATTTGACCGCACAAGTAATTTATATTTGAGTGCAAAGTGGTTAAGCTGTACTTTTACACTCAATGTTTCTAGTTTACAAAATGCCACGATTGATGCAAAAATATGATTGCATTGTGACCGAACAGTTTTAGTTGGCGATTTTGCTAAACTTGCATTTTGTTTAATCGACTTATGATATTCTTCAATTTTCCATCGTTTTTGATAGATTTTGTAAAGCCCATCACCATCCGTCTCTAAATCATTTGTTATTAAATAGAGGTGACCTGTTGACCCATCTTCGTTTGTGAAGATCTTTTTCATTAATCGCACTGGGAAATTAATTCCCTGAAGATATACATCTATGGCCTCACTATCTTTTAAATCAAGAGATTTGACTGGCTGGTAATTTCTATTGATTTTATCATCTAAACTGCAAGCAACTGTTCGATTAGATTTTATTCCTAAAATAAACAACTTATTTAACTTGGCATGAATATAATTCATGTTTTCTTTTGAACTGAACCAGTTATCTGCAACAGCATAATCAAATTTAACCTGGTTATTAATTGCACGATTTATAAGGTTACGAAAGTACTCATTCTTCGATATATTAGATTTTCTCTTTTCTTTTCGGTCCTTTAAATCAGTAAACTTGATGTCTTTTAATACAGTTTCATAACCAATAGGTACGGACGTTTTCTTGTAAGTCACCATACTTGTCA
>NZ_AMFF02000039.1 GCF_000297215.2 Piscirickettsia salmonis LF-89 = ATCC VR-1361 | reverse complement strand
TTTACGAAAAGCAATGTCATAAAACTCTTGTTTCATCGTGCGATGAAAGCGTTCACAAATACCATTTGTTTGAGGTGAACGGGCTTTTGTTCTGGTGTGATCTACATCTTCGATCGCTAAATAAAGCTGATAAGCGTGATGTTCTATCTTGCCGCAATACTCTGTTCCCCGATCAGTTAAAATGCGTAGCAATGGAGTATCTCGCTCTTCAAACCAGGGGATTACACTTTCATTCAGCGCATGAGCTGCCGTCACTGCATTTTTTTCGGTATACAGGCAAGCAAATGCAACCCTGCTGTAGGTATCAACAAATGTCTGCTGATAAATTCTTCCAACACCTTTCATTGTTCCAACGTAATAGGTGTCTTGGGAGCCGAGATAGCCTGGGTGTTCAGTCTCAATTTCTCCATGTGCTTCTTTTTCTTGTTTTGCTTTCTCAAGTGCTTGCAGTTGCTCTTCCGTCAGCAAAATTCCATCTTGTGCTGATTTGGCTTCAAGCGCTTTGAGCCTCTTCTTGAACGTCTCAAGGCCATTCCTTAACCAGACTGATCGCACACCACTACTCGATACTATGACCCCTCTCTGTAACAGTTCGTTTGATGCACGGAGTTGACCTAACGCTGGGTTTTCAATGGCTAAATCAATGACTGCCTGCTCAATATGCTCAGGAACACGGTTTTTCACATTTGGCCTCTTCTTGCTAATCTCTTGCAAAGCTTCTTCGCCACCCGTTTCATAAAGCTTTTTGAAGCGATAAAAACTATCTCGAGAATACCCCATCACTTCGCATGCCTTAGAAACATTACCTAATTGTTTAGCTAATTCTAAAACTCCTAGTTTAGGCTTAATTATTTTTTCTGATAAACTTGTCATCACAACACTCCTTGTGTGATTAATTATCCATATTGAAAATTTAGTTCAATATGGCCCAAGTGTCAGATTAGATCTAAAGTTCTACAACTTTAGCGCTTTGTGATCATTTTCAATGCAGTTGTTTAAATACTTCACTCGCCT
>NZ_AMFF02000038.1:7674-9900 GCF_000297215.2 Piscirickettsia salmonis LF-89 = ATCC VR-1361 | reverse complement strand
TAAGAAGAGAGCACAAGAAAATAACTTTTCTGAAGTTCACTATAATTTTTCGCAACAGTACCTTAGATTCCCCCAAGGAGAAAGCCATGCCGACAATTAGGCCTGTAAAAATAAACCACGGTGAAATATCAAGTAAAGAGCAAAGTGATATACTTGTCATTGGTAGCGGTTATGAGGTTTCTTTCAGAGACTCTGCAGCAATTACCGCACAATCAAGCCAAGGTAACTACGGCCTGCTACATACCACCGGTATAGGTAAACAGGCTGATGGCAGCCTGAGTAACTGGCTAAATGAATTACAAGCCGCTCTAGGCAATAACATCACCTTTCACATCATCGATCCATGCAACAATCAGCCAGAGTCCTATCAGAATGATTTAGAAAGGGCCTGTTTAAAACTTAAAATCAAAGCCACTGTTTACTCTTTTAAAAATGCTAGACCAAACCAAACAGTCATGATCAATAACGATGGAATCAATATAACAGGCCTGCAGCCTTGCGAAAGTAAAATCTACCCAGATCAAACCTTAACAACACAAGCAGCACAGTTAGCAAAAAAAAACAAAACAGATCTTAAAATAAATACACTAACTGCGTCCACGCTTTCACAGCAAAGCCAAGAAGAATTTATTGATGCAATCAACATACAACTGCAGGAGACTATTGATACACTAGAAGGTGCCATGCTAAAGAGCACAAGGTTGCTTGGCAAAACTAAAAATACTAAAGCAAAACTAAATAAAACTATTTCCGAAATTTCAATAAAAAGGCAAGCAGCAGAAGAATTAAAAGAGTTTCAAGAAATTTTACCCAGGTTTGCCATCTATCTCAAACAGCCAGTAACTAAAGAATTTCTTAAATTTGCACAGTCGATAACCAGCCAATACTATAAACAAACAGAAACCTACTGCCCATTGTCATCGACAAAAACTAGCTATATCAGCATAAGAAAAAAACAGTCCGATGCAATACAAACTTTCAATGCTTTCTTTGAAAAATTAAACCAAGATTTTATCAAGCTGGGCGCGACAACCAACCATCGCACTCTACAACCTCTCCTTATCTATGGCCCTGGTGGCCAGTTAGGTCCTGAAGCCATTCAGTTAAACAATGATTGGTTTGTTATAACATCGATACAAAACTTGCCTGTGGAAATAAACTGTTATGGCTTCATCAATAAGATTAATCAAAAAATATATAATGCTATTTATGAAATAGAAAATCGCAGTATCCTTTCAACAATTCCTATCAACACAACGGATCTACTTAATTTAAAAACTCTTCAAGAGCAATTAAATCAATTAACGACAGAACCAACACAGATTTTGACTAAAAAATTTGTGCAGCTTATAAGAAAAAACATTAAGCAATATTATGAGCAATGCTATCAAAATAAAGCAGGCTTGCCGATCCATCTGGCCAATCGTTTCAAACTTGCTACAGACCCAACAATCAATCATTTATTCTTGATGTTAGAGCAGAATTTTTTAAGTGTGCTATCACAGCCTGATTGGCCTGCTTCAACAATTGATCCCTCAATCCATACATTTGATCATAATGGCATGATTATCGAGCGTGATGATTGTACTGAATTAAAACCGATTCCTTCTTTAAAAGCAGATTTATATAAAAGTGTAAATAGCCAACAGCTGCTGATTCAGACAATTAAGTGCTCATTAAGTCATGCGATTGTACAGCTCAAAAAAGACATGCCAATCTTAATCACTCAACAAAGCGAGCTAAAAACACTCATAGCACTCCAACTAGCCTTGGATCAATCATCAATTAAGCAGCCCGAACGGCCATTAACACTGCCGTTTATTCAGTCTCTCAAAAAGACTATTGCTCTATATCAACAAAAAATGCCAGATAAAGCGTCGTCGATTACTGATTGCTTATTCAACGAGCTAGATAATCAGCTCAGTAGTTTACTACTCAGTGATGATTTAATTTTTAATCTGACTGAAGATCACACTTTAACTTCGCCTAACCAAAGCGCCACTGATGAGACTGAATATTCACAAGAGTTTTCTCCGACACTATTTCAACACCACTATCGGCAGAATCAAGATTATATTCAGCGTTGCGAGCCAAGGAGTGCTAAGCACGGGGTGAGTAGGCCGAGGTAGGTTCGGGTTTTTAGCAGAGCGGAGTTGTGAAAGGCCGTTTGGGTCTGTAGCAAGCGTAACGAGTGTCTAAAATCTATACGAATCGTAGAGTCATGTG
>NZ_AMFF02000038.1:0-2481 GCF_000297215.2 Piscirickettsia salmonis LF-89 = ATCC VR-1361 | reverse complement strand
ATCTCACGGCTAATCGTGCTGGGAGAAAAGCCAAGTGCTCTAGCAATTGATCTGAGCGAGTCTCCCTCTGATAACCGTTGTTCGATATAAAAACGATCTTTTTCATTTAAGTGCCGATAAACCATCTCTACCCTCTAAGTCAAAAGGCGAACTAGAGAGTTTATCTGTATGAATATGAACTCTCTACTGAGTGTTGCACTTCAGATGACGGAGGGCGTTACTGCTTGGTATTCTGATACTAAGAAAGCAGAGTGGAATGCACCACAAGATATTAAAAATGTTTATGCGAATGCCAGTTTTGTTGCAAATAATCGTATAGTTTTTAATCTTGGTGACAATAAGTATAGGCTTATTACCGCTATCAACTATGATTACAAAATTGTGTATGTAAAATTTATTGGAACACACGCACAGTATGACAAAGTTGATGCTGCAACAGTGGAGTTAAGAAGATGAAATTAAAACCAATACACACCGAACAAGATTATGAAGAAGCTCTTGCTGAGGTCGATAAGCTATTTGATGCTAAACCTGGTACAGCAAAAGGTGATAAACTTGAAATTCTAGTGACATTGATTGAAGCATATGAAGCTAAAGAACTTCCAATTAGTGACCCTACTCCGGTTGACTATTTAGTTTATTTGATGGAAAGCCGAGGCATGAGTCGTCAAGAGTTAGGAGAATATATCGGTGTAAAATCCAGAGTCTCAGAAATACTTAATGGTAAGCGCGACCTTACTCTAAATATGATTCGTCGATTACATTTTGATCTTGGAATCTCTGCTGATTTATTGATTAGCCCTGTGGCTATAAATGAGGTTAATAACGCCATGAGTTGCAGAAAGCCTCGTTAATGATTAATTTTATAATTCAGTAGAATGGGCAAGCCGCATTTTTAAATTGGTGATTCTTTTTGCTGTTTTTTTGTTTTTCGCTGCAAGAAAAATTGCTTTTTTCTCACCAACAAGAACGACGAGCTGTTTGCCTCGTGTCACTCCTGTGTAAAGCAAATTACATTGAAGCATTGTATAATGCTGCATGGCGAGAGGAATAACTACTGCCGGGTATTCTGAACCTTGGCTTTTATGAATTGTAGTTGCATAGGCAAGGTCAATTTCATCAAGTTCGTTAAAATCATAGATTACACTGCGATTATCAAAATCAATTTTCACTTCGCTTTCATCATGATCAATGTGCTTAATACGTCCTAAATCACCATTAAATACATCTTTATCGTAGTTATTAACGGTTTGTATGATTTTATCGCCGACAGCAAAGGTGTTGCCATATTTTGTGATTTTATTTTCACTATGGCCGTTAAGCGCCTTTTGTAGCTCAAGGTTAAGAGATTTTGCTCCCAAGCCTGCACGATTCATTGGAGTGAGTATTTGAATATCATCAATGGGATTGAGGTTAAAAGCTTGAGGAAGCCGCTTTGTAACGACTTTAATGAGCTTGTTATAAACATCTTCAGCATTATGCGCATGAATAGTAAAAAAGTCGCTTTTTTCTCCCTTAATTGACTCGAAAGGGGCTTTGCCTTCATTGATTCGGTGTGCATTTACAATAATGCGTGAAGTTTTCACTTGTCTGAAAATATCAGTAAGTCGAGCTGTAGAAATAACCCCAGATTCAATCATGTCAGATAAAACTGCCCCTGAGCCAACGGAAGGAAGTTGATCAATATCACCTACTATCAACACTGATGCATGAGATGGAATGGCTTTTAATAAGCTATTCATTAAGCTAACATCAATCATTGAAGCCTCATCACAAACTAAAAAATCTGTATCAAGTGGTTTGTCGCGGTTATATTTGAATGAATAACTTGATGGGTTGAATTCTAGTAGACGGTGAATTGTTTTTGCTTCCAAGCTTGTACTTTCAGAAAGACGTTTTGCTGCCCGGCCAGTTGGAGCGCATAAGGTCACCTTTGCTGTTGTACTATGAATGACTTTAATAATGGTATTAACAACGGTTGTTTTACCTACACCTGGGCCACCTGTAATAATGCTAACTTTATTGTGTAACGAGTTAACAACCGCTTTATGCTGTGAAGGTGAAAGCTGTATTTTCACTTGTTGTTGTATTCTTTGAATGGTGTCATCAATGTTAATCGTTGACCACTTAGCTTGTTCTCCTTGAATTAAGCGTGTAATTTGTTGAGCAACGCTATTTTCAGCATGATAAAGTTTATCTAGATAAATACAGGGCATATCATCAATCATTTCACGGATGATACGGTTGTCTTGTAGCTCTGCTTCAACTGCGGTACGAATGAGCTCAACAGGGACGGCTAATAGCTCTACAGACTTTTCTATAAGATGCTGCTCTTGTGCTGCACAGTGCCCTTCTGAGCAGATTTCTTGTAATACATGACGCACACCAGCTTGGGCGCGCTGAACGGAGTCTTGAGGGATACCTAGCCGCAAAGCAAGCTCATCGGCAGTTTTAAAACCAATCCCGTAAGCGTCGCTACCT
>NZ_AMFF02000037.1:23303-32857 GCF_000297215.2 Piscirickettsia salmonis LF-89 = ATCC VR-1361 | reverse complement strand
CCTCGGTAGGTATTTTGCACATCCAATGATGCAAAATCGCCGAGCAAAACGCGACGACTATAAACCCTCGGCTGTCCGCGTCACACAGCGTTGCGTGCCTTGAATCGGCACACTCCACCACTGTGCTCTCACATGACTCTGCGGTTCGTATAGATTTTTAGACACTCGTTACGCTTGCTACAGACCTAACGGCCTTTCGCAACTCCGCTCTGCTAAAAACCCGAACCTACCTCGGCCTACTCACCCCGTGCTTAGCACTCCATGGCTCGCAGCGAATGAATCTACCAAATTAAAATTCAAATCACACCGCAAACGACGAACCACAACCACAGGTGGTTTTTGCATTCGGATTACGAATAACAAATTGCGAACCGGATACATCTTCACGATAATCAATTTCAGCACCCATTAAATACTGAAAACTCATCGGGTCAACCAATAAGATCACCCCATTTTTTTCAACTTGAGTATCATCTTCAGCCGCCTCTTCATCAAAACTAAAGCCATACTGAAACCCCGAACAACCACCGCCAGTAATAAATACACGCAGCTTCAAACGCTCATTTTCTTCTTCTTCAATTAACGCCTTCACTTTATTCGCTGCATCTTCAGTAAAGACTAAAGGGACGCTCGCATCATACTCAACAACAACACCTGTACCCATATCTAACTGCTCCTCACATTATCTTCGTTATTATTTAATAATCATTATAACAACGCAACCTTAGCAAATTGACTCTAAAACTCTCAACCTACCCAACAATCTGCTTAAGCGACTGCTATCTTTAAGATTCTATCTTTAAATTAATAAAATTTGACCCTCAATTCGCAAACCTTTAAGCTTGGCTCCTTGCATTATCAACGAAAGAGGCACCTTATGACCTGGGTCCTTGCCTTACATGTTATTTCAGTTATCTGCTGGTTCGCCGGCTTATTTTACTTGCCACGTCTTTTTGTCTATCACGCTGAAACTCAAGATAAACTCAGCCTCGAACGCTTCAAAATCATGGAGCACAAGCTTTATTTTTATATTATGATGCCAAGCGCTCTCTTTACTGCAGTAACAGGCATCACGTTATTACACTTTGCCGGTGTCGATTATAGCCATAATAATTGGATGCATATCAAACTCTTTTGTGTCGGACTGCTATTTATCTATCATTTTAGCTGCTGGTATTACCTAAGCTGCTTTAAAAACGACGCAAATCAAAAAAGTCATAGATTCTTTAGAGTCTTTAACGAAATCCCATCGATTATTTTGGTTATTGTCGTGATTATGGTCGTCGTGCAACCCAAACTACCACTTTTTTAACTGCCGCTTTTTAAGCAATTTCAACCATTTCAAAATCACACTTCGTCACCCCACAATCAGGACACATCCACGTTTCAGGTACATCTTGCCAGCGCGTACCCGCAGCAATATCATCATCCGGCCAGCCTTCTTCTTCATTGTAAATCAAGCCACAGACGATACACATATAGCTTTTAAATTCTTCTTGCATAAAACCACATCCCCTTATAATAACGAGCGTATTAAACCATGTTTTAGAGTCCTATAGAAGGCTCGCTATAAAGATAAGGCCACTTACGCAGCCTTTCAAGCTTGACACTTAACTGATTAACCATTTGAGTTGGTTAAATTTTCTAAGGTCTGAGTCGCTTGCTCCCGTCCAAAAGTTGTCGCATTCGCCCGGCGCGTCAGTGCATCTGGACTTTCCTGACGACGCTGCTCAACGATGGCATGACTGCCGTCTTGGTCTTGTTTACGATCGTGATCCGAGCTAACCGCCGAAGATTGCTGTTCGCGGCGAGTCACCTCAGAGTTAACCACCTGCTCCTGCTCTTGAGCCTGCTGATCTGCCACTTGAGTATTACGCTGTCTGACTGCTGCTAACTGGTCGATTTCAGCGCTCTGCTGACGACTAGCAACACGCAGCTCAGCCGCATGCTCTTGCACACCGCCTTCAACACGGCGTGCTTGTAGCTTCTGATCGTCTAAGCTATCTGCTTGACGACGTTGTGCACGAATATTATCAATAAAGCCTTGCTGCTCACGAAGTGCTTGACTCTCTGCCACCTTGCCTGCATCTGCCGCTGTACGCCGACTGACAACCTGCTGTTGCTGCTCTTGTGCTTCACTACGCCTAACCTCTGCAGTTTGAGCCTGCTGCTCACGCCCTACGGTCCGGCGCTCTAACTGCACGGTCTGTTGTGCTTCGTTTGGTGTCTGTTCTGCCTGCACCTCACTCTGCAGGACTCTTTGTTCCTCTAAGCGCCGATTATCAACACCTGAGCCGATTTCACCCTCTGCAGTCACTCCAGTCGTCGTCACACTTGCACGCTGTTCATCAAGAGCAGAACGATCAGCAGCATTTGCTTTAATTGATTGCTCACCTCTACGCTCCAAACGAGCTTCAGCGCCTTGCTCAACACCTTCAACGCGTTCAACACCACGTGCAGCACGATCACCACTAACCGATCCGCTATTTAAGCCCACCTCCAATGTTTTATTCAGCTCACTGTGCTCTTGGCGATCTTGCTTTAGCTGTGCCTGCAATCGTTGAGCGAGTAAGCTACTACCCGCTCCCACACTGTCTACAGCCATAGTTAACACCCCCATTGCTCTATATCATTCATCACTCTATATAAACCTCATAATATAAACCCCTTCATTTATTTTTCTCTACCTCATTTGACATATCATAAACATATTGGTTTCTTTTCTTTATGAACAGGTTACAATAAGCCATCGTGATTTTAAGGATTTAAGCATGGAGATTCTCAAATGATCCTAGAAACAAGCCAAAAAAATGCCTTTAGCAACGCCCTACAAGTGATTCCTGGCGGCGTTAACTCACCGGTGCGCGCCTTTAAAGGGGTCGGTGGCGAACCTATCTTTTTTAAACAAGCCCAAGGTGCTTATTTAACAGATATTCACGATAAAACCTACATAGACTATGTTGGCTCCTGGGGGCCAATGATTCTTGGTCATGCTCACCCCGACGTTATCCTAGCCATTAAAAATGCACTAGATCATGGCTTAAGCTTTGGTGCTCCCACCCTGATCGAAACCCAGATGGCTGAAAAAATTTGCCAGCTGATCCCCGCCATCGAGCAAGTCCGTATGGTCAGCTCCGGCACTGAGGCGACCATGAGCGCTATCCGTCTGGCTCGCGGTGCCACAGGGCGCAAAAAAATTATTAAATTTGAAGGCTGCTACCACGGCCACTCCGACGGCTTACTCGTGCAAGCAGGCTCCGGTGCCTTAACCTGTGGCTCACCGAATTCAGCCGGCGTACCTGAGGAAATCACTCAACACACCCTTAATTTGCCTTATAACTGTATCCAGACGTTAACACAGGTATTTAAAGCACAAGGTGCTGACATTGCTGGGGTCATTCTAGAACCCGTTGCCGGTAATATGAACCTAATCTTGCCCCAACCTGAGTTCTTAACCACGTTACGTGAGCTTTGTGATACTCATGGTGCCTTATTAATTTTCGATGAGGTCATGACCGGTTTTCGCGTCGGTCTTGGCGGTGCTTGCCAGCGCTTTAATATCACGCCAGACCTCATCACTCTAGGCAAGGTCATCGGTGGCGGCATGCCCGTCGGCGCCTTTGGTGGCAAACGTGAAATCATGAGGCATCTAGCCCCTGAAGGTAGTGTTTATCAAGCAGGCACCCTATCCGGTAATCCCATTGCCATGACTGCAGGTCTTACAACACTCACTCTCATCGAACAACCTGGTTTTTATCAACAACTAGAAAATAACACCGCACTGCTGTGTCAAGGTCTAGAAGAAGCAGCCCAAAAAGCCCAAATTAACTTTACTACAAAACAGTGCGGTAGCATGTTTGGCTTATTTTTTACAGATCAACAAGATATTAGCAACTTTCAAGAAACCTCTGCCTGCAATACCGAACAATTTAAAAGGTTTTTTCACCTCATGCTTAAAGAAGGCGTTTATCTTGCCCCTTCCGCCTTTGAAGCTGGATTTATGTCTTATGCCCATAGTAAAGAAGATATAGAAAAAACCATTACTGCTGCTTATCGTAGCTTCAAAAAAATTAATTAATAAAAATAATATTTATTAACAACAATATATTTAAACATCTATATTTTTAGGTGTTTTTATTTTTTTAATAACAATTAATTTTAAAGTAAGAACCAAATAGGAACCTAAAAATTAATCTAAACTATATGAAAATATATCAGCATCTCTCGATAATTGTTCATCAACAGTAAGATCTTCTACTGGTTTAGCATATTCCCTACTGTAGAAAAATTGATTAGCAAACAACATCGTACCTGCACAAAAAGTTCCTGCCCCTGCTACAGCAGCTACAAAACCTGGAGATTGTTCAAAACAATCAGCTAAAATAGCAGAGTCTTCGCAAGCCAGATACTCACCACCTATAAATATAGTCTGCACAAGCCCCGATAGAGCAACTGCCAACTTAGTCACTGGACTATGAGTCAATTGATGTAAAGCTAGCATCAAAGCCTGAATAGAGCTATTTTTCTCTATAGCTGCCTCGGTTCCTGTATCATCTGCATATTGGGCAACCACCTGTTTTGCTTCAGCCTTATCTCCTTTTGCCAACACTTCAACTAATTTTACCAACCTCCTAAGCTTCTCTCTAAACAGCTCTAGTTCTGCCGATTTTTGGAAAATACCATAGCCATTCCAACCCATCTGTAAATTACCAGAAACTTCGGTCAAATGGTCTATTAATCTACGCTTAGCATCAATCATCTCCACCTCAACTAAACCTAACTGTCTAATTGCAGCTGTTAATTTACTCAACTCATCTGAAAAGCTCTTTTCTAAATTTGCTATGCCTCGCCGACGCACACCAACATTCATTACGTCTCGTATACTAGAATTCGCTTTTAGTAACTGGTGCTGACCCAAAGGAGTTAGAAAGTTAGCAGCTACATGTTTAAGTGGGTCTCTCAGATTATCATCTGTTAAATTCGGCATTTAATTTCCTTAATTCAATATTAAATCAACGAATCGAATTATATGGAAAAATAAGAACTTATTAATGGCATAAACATCCACAAACAACCCATACTGATTAAGCTTTTAGTAAATTTTAATTTAAGATTATGAATAGAGTTTATGAAAAAAATAACTACTGACCAAACCTAGATATAATTATAAAATTTAAAAAATAAATTAAAACCACTTAACAAACATAAAAATAATATTGATAATCATTATCAAATATGCCATTGTAATCAGCACTTAGCTAATAACGACCTAGCCCAATAAATTAAGGATGATAATATGAAAAAAAATACTATAACAACAATACTAACCAGTGCAATCCTCGCATTAACTACATTTAGTGTTTATGCAGAAAATCCACCCACTGCACATACGACACATAATATTACTGTGAATAACTCATCAAAATGGTATGTAAAAATTGTCGGCATCAGCCCTTTTCAGCCTGCTTACTTTATCGACCAAATCAATAATGTCTATTCTTCAGAACTTAATTATATCGTATCAAAAGACAATTCAGCACAATATGGCTTTGCTTTTAGCTTTAACGGCAGTACAGACTTTAACGTTGCCTATACCATCACAGCGATAGATACCAGTCAAAGCGCAGATGCCGATCAGAAAAAAACAAAATCCTGTACCTTTATTGTCGGTGCCAACGGCCCTGCAGATCCAAACATTCATGTTGAAAATTACCAAGGCGCACAATGCAACTATCAAATCATTGAAGGCAAGGGTGAGGATTTTACTTTAAATTAATCAAAATGAATAGAAAATTACTATTTTAATCAGTGATAAACCATACCAAAGATAATAGTTTTTAAAATAACAGCCAACCAGATAATTTTATCCAGCTGGCTATTTTCATTAAAATGATCATCAAAAAATAATAGTATTTATATCTTAATGTGAATTTATTTAAATTAATAACTTTTCAACATAACCCGAAATGTTGCCTGACTTATATTATTTTGATTAGGTATAACCTGCATCACCCGGCAATGTGGTTTTACTGCGGATTGGAAAAATGCACCACGTAAAACATGATTCTGCCCCATTGTTACCCACTCATAATGAGCAGCCAGCTGATAGTTAATATTAACGCGGTCATGATAAACAGACTGATTCATCGTTAAATTCGGCCCAGTGCCATAATAATCACAAATACTCTGCTGTGCCATCGCTGTATAAAGCGCTTGTTGCCATTTAGAATTTGTTGGCAACTGCAGTGCTAAGCCTGTTTTATTACGTAACCAAGAAAAATACTGCTGAATTTGCTCAAAAGATAAATTCGTGACGGCTTGATCACCGGTTATTGGCGCGCACAGACCACTGGCTTGACAAAACTTGGCATAATCGTTCTTTGTCACAGCGTTTTCACTCAATGCAAAAGTTTGACCGACCTGTTTAATCACCCGCATGGTTATTTTGTTATTTTTACCTAAAGGTAAATAACAATAAGCACCTGATTTAAAACCAGCCAGCGCGGAAGTACATATGGGCTCTTGCAACACGACTGATATTTTACTACTTTTTAGCGCATGATGCACTACTGGCGGTGTATTAACCTTTGGAGTTTTCTTAGTAACGTTTGTTTGTTGTTGCTTTATCTGTTGCGCTTTAACCGCTACTTTCTCAACGCTTGAGGTTTTTTCAACAGGCGCTGCTACTTTAACATGCGACAGCTTTGCCGCGGGTTTTACCTGTGTTTTATTTTGATTTATCTTTAACGCTTGAGCTTTTTCAGGCTCTTTTTTCTTACTAACCGACTGCTGGTTAATTTTTGTCGTTTCTGTTGTGATTTTTGCTATGACTTTTTCTGCAGTTTGTGTTTGTGTTTGTGTTTGTGGAGATGATGGCACAATGGCTGTTTCATCATAAGGGTCTGCCGTTACTGCTGCATTGGCTGAATTAAGCGCCTGCCCATGATGCAGCGCGAGCAGCGCGTTATTCTTACGCATTAGATAAAATAAACTCAGGGCCATGACAATAATAATAATACACAAGGAAAATACACTCATTTTTGCCAGTGAAAACCAATGTGTTTTTTGATCTTTTTTGTGTAAACGTTCAAGTAGTTTACTGGCTGAAGCTAAACGTTTTTTACGTTTAAGGGCCAACATATCTCTAATAATCAACCATAACCAATCTGGAATATGAATAATTTTATCGATTACTAGATTATCTTCAAGCGCTTTTAAAGCCGAGCATTTATTATATGGATGCTTCCCAGTTAATAATTCATAGAAAATACAGCCTAAGGCATAAATATCATCGCTGGGGTGCGGCTCTTCACCACAGAGCATCTCATAACTTGCATACGCCGGTGTAAATGCCGCTAGTGCAACCGGATCAAAAATCGATACATCATCTTGCCCAGCCTGTAACGGCCGAATCGTCCGCGCAATACCAAAATCTAGCAATTTAACCACTTCTGTTGGAGTAACAATAATATTACCCGGCTTTAAATCTGAGTGGACAATGCGATGCTCATGGGCGTGTTCCAAACCCTTGGCCGCTTGAATAATAATATGCAATACCGACTGAAAATGACGACGGTGCAATTTCGTCGACTCACCAACAAGCTCAACCTTATGATCGAGTAACCATTCTTTAAGCGATTTACCCTCAACCAGCTCCATGGTTTTATAAACAACATCATCATCGCGATCAAAATCATAGACATTGACAATATTAGGGTGTGCGAGCTGCTGTTCTTTATACGTCTCACGTTGCAGTGCTAGCAAGGCCTTATCCATATGCTGAATGCCTTGGTTTAAGACTTTAATGGCAACGAAAGGGTAGCTCTCTCCCACATCCTCTTTATGCTTATCCAAGGCCTTATAGACCTGCCCCATGCCACCGACGCCAATCAGCTCTATCAGCGTAAAACGCTCTTTTAATGTTAAACCGATCAGGGACTGCTCGCTCTCTTCAACTTGAGCAGCTGCACCGCCCTTTTTATCAAAAAGTAGGGTTTTCGTCTCGTCCACACTGTACCTCAATTATGCAAATTCAAATCGACAATCACTGCTGTTAAATTATCACGCGCTCGTGTCTTTAAAGTTTGCTCAACCAGCCTCTGACAACATTGCTCAGCCCTTGCTTTAGGCGCCGCTATGATCTGTTTTAAATCAGTGATAGATAACTCCCCTGACAAGCCATCCGTACACAGTAAAATACGCAAAGGACCCGTGATACTGAACTCACACTGATCTAACTGTAAATGGGCTGAAACACCCACGGCATGTGTTAAACGATTGGCATATGGATGATTATCAACTTCTTTGGCCGATATCACCCCAGCTTCAAGCAGCTGCAAAACATAGCGATGATCTTGCGTCACTTGCTTAAAGTCCTTATGATCGAGCACATAGGCTCGACTATCGCCCGTCCATAAAAAAGCCACTTTATTTTCATGCGCAGCCGTGATACAAACGACCACGGTACTGCCGACAGACTTATTAATTTCTTGAGAAAATAAGTAAATTTCATGATGACGCTGATGTAATTGCCTAGATACTTCAGCCACCTTGTCCGCCAGGGACATTGCTGCATCAAGATGAGTAAACGGTGATGCCAACACAGCACTCGCTCGCTCACCAAATGCGCCTCCGCCCATGCCATCAGCAACCACGAACACCCCAACATCGTCTTGTATTAAATACGCATCCTCATTATGATCACGCACATGCCCACAGTGAGACGCCCCTGCAGATGTGCACAAATGCCTATTTTTTTTCTTTTTAAACCACAAAAGAATACTACTCCCATACATTGAAGGTTCTATTGTAGCGAAGAATGCACGAAACTTCTCTTTATTCTTAAGTCTAATTGCATACCAATAATGATGAACAATCATTTTTAATAACGTTTAATTTTATTAAGAAAAATTATTCTAGCAAAAAATTAGCATCGAAAACATCCAAATAAACTACACTTTATCCTAACTAATTAAAGTAAAATATAGATTCAAATAGATTTAAATAGATTTAAGTCCCACCAACTTAAAGTCATATCAACTTAAAGTAATATTAATATTAAGATGTAAGAGTTAAGGAGACAGCTCTGTGCTCAAACTAAAAACTGCCCTAGTCACCTTTACCATACTCTTTAACATAAACTCTTTTGCAAAGCTTGAAAAAGTCACCCTCACAACCGGCGAGTGGCAACCCTTTGTCTCTCAAACACTAGCAGAAAACGGCATTGCTGCCAAAATTGTCACCGCTGCATTCGCTGCTGTTGGCATCCGTGTCAAATACCAATGGCTACCATGGAAACGTGCTTATAACAGCGCTCTTGAAGGTAAGACTGACGGCAGCTTTCCTTGGTCTAAAGTCACTCAACGTGAAAAAAACTTTCTCTACAGCCAACCATTGATCGTCTCCAAAACCGTATTTTATCATTTAAAAAGCAAACCTTTTACCTGGAGCCATTATAGTGATCTTAGAGCTCACCTTACGCACAGGTCATAAACATTTTAATCGCCTAAGCTCTTCAAAAGCTATTTGATTTGACCGCACAAGTAATTTATATT
>NZ_AMFF02000037.1:17563-22710 GCF_000297215.2 Piscirickettsia salmonis LF-89 = ATCC VR-1361 | reverse complement strand
TCATTCCTGATGAAATCCCTGTATCTATCAGATTTCATTATACATCGTTTATCATGTCAGTGCGTAAGGTGAGTTAGAGGTCATATTATCGGCGGCAGCCTAGGCTATAGCTATGGTAATGCATTTGAAGCGGCAATTAACAAGAAACGCTTTAAATATCAAATCAGCAAAACCGACACCCTCAACTTGAAAAAACTGCTTAAAGGCCGCATTGATATTTTTCCATGCAGTATAGAAGTCTGTGATACCCTCATCAAGCAATTAGGCCCTGAAGAAAAAGCAAAGCTGACGTATTACAAAGAAAAGCCACTAGAGACAACAAGTTATTATTTAATCGTCCCTAAAAAGCTAAGCAATCATAAAAAAATCATCAATAAATTCAATGAAGGACTCAAGTTAATCGACAAATAAAGCTTCACTCACTAAAATAATAACTAAGTCACTCGCCCAAATACTGATCTTTAAGTTTGCTATATTGCTCAGCGCTATAGCTTAAAAACTTAATTTCTTCTTTGGTTAAAGGGCGGATTTTCTTGACCGGTGCGCCGACCCACAGATAACCACTTTCTAAACACTTGCCCGGAGGAACCAATCCACCGGCACCAATCATCGTCAAAGATTCAACCTTCGCACCATCAAGGACCGTCGCCTTCATGCCAATCAAGCAGCGATCTTCTATCGTACACGCATGCAGCGTCGCCTGATGACCTACCGTCACCTCAGCACCGATGATCAAAGGTAAGCCCCTCGGTTGATACACACTGTCATGAGTAACATGCAAGACACTGCCATCTTGAATATTACTACGCGCACCGACGCTGATCTTTTGTACATCCCCTCGCAATACCGCAGCAGGCCAGACTGAGACATCAGCAGCAAGGGTGACATCACCAATAATAGTCGCTGCGCCATCCACATAACAGCCCTCTGTAATCTTTGGGAAAATACCATTAAAAGGTCGCACTGCCATTCTTAATTACCTTTTACCTATCACTATCAATTAATAAAAATAAATATAAATTCATATACCATCAAAAAATCGTACCAGACCAGTCTAACATTTCACAGTGCAAGGACCCAAAGCAAGATAGAAAAAAACAGCTCAATCTGCAAATATGACCTGCTATAGCTTACTATTAATTAAAGGCAATGAAAAAAAGTAATAAAATAAGCACCGGAGGCTATAATGGAAAAAGATTCAATTGACTACAAAGGCTGCCAGGTCATCTATTGGACACATGAGAAAGACGGCTTTTTTATCGCCGAAGCGATTATTCATTGTAACCACCTGGATGATGATAAAATTCCTCATATCAGCGGCAAGGCCTTTACTAATTTGGGCGACGCCGAAAAATATATTCTCAATGAAGCAAAAACATGGATTGATGCGAAAGAGCGCTCAATTGCTAAGCGCCAATAACAGCAAAAACACCCTGAGGGCATGATAATCATTACGCTCAGGGCAGACTAAAACAGACTACCACCCTAAATTAATTATTAAATTAACGCGAATAAAACCAAGCTCAACCAAGCTCAACTAAACTACTGGACTTTAACAAACGTAATGCATTAAAAATAACCAACAACGAGACCCCAATATCAGCGGCCACAGCCAACCACAAACTGGCCACCCCCGCGAGCGCCAGCGCAATAAAAATCACTTTTACACCAATAGCAAAGCTGATATTTTGCTTAATCACTTGCATCACTCGCCGCGAGTGACGAATCAACCACGGTAATTTTTCTAACTCATCTGACATTAAGGCAATGTCTGCCGCTTCAATCGCTGCATCACTACCTACCGCTCCCATCGCAATGCCTAAATCAGCCGTCACTAAGGCCGGTGCATCATTGATGCCATCGCCAATCATGGCAACACAGTGATTTTTCCTATGCAGTGCTTTAATGACACTGACTTTATCTTCAGGCAAAAGCTCAGCGTGTACTTCATCAATCTCGCATAACTGACCCACCGCATCCGCGGTACCTTGATTATCTCCACTGAGTAGAACCGTCTTTAAGCCTAAAGCTTTTAACTGTCTAATCGCACGCTGACTCGCCTCGCGCACCTGATCTGCCACACTGATAACACCACAAATTGCAGTCTCAGTGCCAAGCGCTAAAATCGAATGGCCTGCAGACTCCAACTCCATGATTAACTCATGCAACGCACTCGAGTCCGAACATTGCTTTTTCTCATGCAAAAAGCGATGACTGCCCAGCCAGTAATACTCACCTTCGACATAACCCTCAACACCTTTGCCTTTAATGGCTTTACTCTCTACTGCACGTTTAACGGTTACTCCTGCCATTGCCGCCTTACGCAATACTGCAACCGCCAAGGGGTGCTCACTCTCTGCCTCTAAAGCCGCGGCAACTGTTAACAATCTCTCTTCACTAAAGCCATTAACCGCATATAAACGCTGTACTTCAGGCTGACCTGCGGTCAAGGTGCCGGTTTTATCCAGGGCAATCACATCTAATTTAGCCGGTTGCTCTAAATAAGCCCCGCCCTTGACCAACACACCAGAACGCGCGGCTGCACTTAAGCCTGAAACAATACTGACCGGCGTTGAAATTACCAATGCACAAGGACAGGCGATCACTAAAATCACCAAGGCTTCATAAACCCACACTGACCACAGCGCACTAAAAAACAACGGTGGAACAACTGCAACCAATAAGGCCAGCACCATCATTGCCGGTGTATAGTAACGGGCAAATTTTTCCACCCACTGCTCACTGTTCGCCCGATACGCTTGTGCTTCTTCCACCCGCTTAATAATTTGTGCAAGCGTCGTCTGCTCTGCGCTGCGCGTCACTTTAAACTCAATCACCCCTTCTTCGTTAATCGTCCCGGCATATAAAGCATCTCCAGTTTTCTTCAACACCGCCATGGACTCACCCGTAATCGGCGCTTGATTAACATGCGTTTGCCCTTGAGTGATAACACCATCAAGCGGAATTTTTTCCCCTGGACGAACAATAACAATCGCACCAATTTTCACCTCAGCCACCAGCTTTTCATCAACACCATGATGGGAGCAAACCGTGCGTGCAGTCTCCGGGGCAATTTCAAGCAATGATTTAATGGCATTGCGCGCGCGGCCAACGCTCCAGTTTTCAAGTAATAAAGCGACAGAAAATAAAAAGGTGACTGCCGCAGCCTCAACCCACTGACCAATCAACACCGCTCCAATCACCGCGATCGTCATCAGGACATTAATATCCGCCCGATAACCTTTTAGTGCAATCAGCGCTTTCGGGAAAACATAACGACCACCTGTAATAATCGCAATAATAAATGCGCTGATCGCCACCTTATCCAGCGCCCAGCTCAGCGATTCATGCCCTGCCAGCGCCGTTAAAAAACCATACTGCATACCATTAATCACATAGCCCAATATCAAGGCCAAGCCACTGATAATTGCAAGAATTAAACGGCCATAACGTGGCCAAAAGCCTGTTTTTTGTTGTGAGCCTTGTAAATATTGCTCCCAAGCGACCGCTTTTAAACCCGCTTTAGCAATCGCTGCAACAAGATCACTCTCACCAATCGAACTGTCTACAGACTCTATTGTTAACTTGCCATTAAGCAAATCAAAGCGTAATGCATTTTTATTTTTAACTGTGGGTATCAGTACTTTTTCTAAAGCAGAAACTTCTTCTGCGCAGTCCAAGCCATAGACTTTAAATGTATAACCTTGCATATCTGCTGACCTCACTTTCACTCTCCTGTTTATTATGGGTTCGCTTTAAAAGCCGCTCCACATTCAGGGCAAAAACGCGCAGGCGCTTTCACCCGAGCGCGACACCCTTGACACTGTAAGGTTTGCGATACTAAAGACACACCGCACTGACCACAAAATTTCGAATGGGCCGGATTATCCGCTTGACAGGCTTGACAACGCTCGGTCAATTGCACTGTCTCCATACGTACAGGACGCACATAGGAGTCCTGCTGATGATCCTCTGAATACACTGGCGATCGTCGCGATCTTGAAAAAATTCCACGAAAAAAACCACGCTTTGGCTTACCATGATGACCCATGTTTACTCCTCCAAACTCACTTCTTATCAGCGACAGCATAAACCCTAAACCCTACTTCAGGGTCAAATTTTTATTACTATTATTCTCTAGTTCAAATAACACTGAATAACAGGTAATGATTTATAAATTTATTTTATTGATTTAAATCATGCATTTTTTCATTAAATTAAGAGAATTTTACAAAAATGATTGACAATAAAAAACAAACTAGATTAACCTGAGCAAAAATAATGTTTATTTACAATAAACTAACTATGTCTTAAAATATTAACTCAGGACTATTAACCTACTTTACATTAATTGCAAAGATAAAATCTGCCAGTAATTTAAGCTGATCTGTAAAAGTGCTGACAAAACGAGCCCAAACGATTTAGAGTAAATCCTCACCAGCACAGATTGGGACTAAACAACTAACCTATATCAAATACACAGGATTTGAGCCAACCATTTGATAAATTTACACTAAAATCAATCACCTTAAATACTTAAATAAAAACAAAAATAATCACTTCAATAAAAATAAATTATTTCAATGTGAATTGTTAAATACATTTGACATTTAAAATATTTAAGTAAAAATAAATCATTAAATAATTTTGGGTTAGTCTTAAAAGTTGCTTAATAACTTTATTAGCTATCAACCCCTAAGTTTAATGTTCAATCTATTTAAATTAAAGAAGAAGGCATACCAAAGCATGCTAAGAAAAACCAGAAATGATGTCATCAGGGAAATCGACAGAGCACATGCTCCAGGCGGATCAGGCCAACCCGACTTATGTCATTGGGATTTACAGGGTACCGACTTATCTGGTTTGAATTTATCTTGTGCCAAGATATTTGGGGCTAATTTACAAGATGTTAATTTATCAAATGCCTATTTAAAAGGCACAGAATTTAATGACTCTAATCTAAAAAATGCAAACCTATCAGGCGCATACCTTTTTAAAGCAAAGCTAACTGGCACTGATTTAGAAAATACGAATTTTAAATGGCACGAGTTTCGCACTTTGAGTTTTAATGCTTTAAAATAAAACATTGATGAAGTTGCTAAGTGAGGCAAGGATGTCTAGGCATAAATGTACAAAAGAGATTTATA
>NZ_AMFF02000037.1:15380-17045 GCF_000297215.2 Piscirickettsia salmonis LF-89 = ATCC VR-1361 | reverse complement strand
GATGTGATTAAAGTGGGGATTAGCTGTTCTATACAAAAGATATTAGCAGCGACCTAAAAATCAAAGTGCGAAAGTCGTGAATGGGCGTATTTACATAAAACCGACTTTAGAGGTGTAAGTAGCTTCCATAAAGCACAATTTAAAGGCGCCTTTGTCGCCAATGCGATGTTTGGGGTAGGTAATTTAAGGCGCACAGATATCCAACAGGCGATTTTCCAGGTTGAAGGTTTAGCCGAACCTCTTCTCACACTCATACGAACACAAGACCAAGATGAGCATACCTCCTCTTCAACAGTCCAGCGAATATGGGCATGGCTACAAACAACACCTCGACAAATACCAATGTTTCAACCAGGTTCACAGTTGCCTGAGGGCTTTAACCCTTCTGAGCCTAATCAACAGAGTTTGATGCAACGGATTTTCGGTCTGTTTACCAATATAAGCACCTGGCTATTTGGTAATAATAGTGAAGCTAATACCCAACACTTTCCAGCCTATATAGTTTTAGATAAATATAACCTTAGTGATAACTCTAATCTTCAAAAAGTTCTCAGCCCTGGCTATAACAATGCAGGGTTTCTATCAGGGTATTCACAGTTAGTAGACCTTAAACTTGACCGCGTCGCATATATTCAAGAGTTAATCGATGATCCTGCTGTAGCTCAAAAAATGGGTGAACATCACTTCTTGTTTCTACAACTCAATGAACTCGGGCTCAGCCAAACAGTACACATTAAAGCACTTCTCAATAGCCCTGAGAAATCAACTTTAGCTAAAATACTTGTAGAAGCAGGTTTAGAAAAATCAATTGAAAGCTGCGAACAAAGAAGCAGCGAAAACAAGTTAAGAATGGCAATTTTTTTCCAGAGCAAACTAGACGAAGGCGCCCCTTAAAAACCCTCCTTAAAAATGCGACCGCTGCGCTTCAACAAAAATCAGGCTATCTTGCTGCAAAATCCTATACAGTGGCTCAGCCATACTTTGAGAAAGCCCGAGTATTACTGGGTATCAGTGATCATGATTGGCGCGCTATTTTTACAGCAAGCTACGCCAGTAAAGTAAATCAAAGATACCAGAATCACCGCTCCTTATATTATGAAAATAACCCCGATAATCCTGAAGGCAATTTTACCAATGCATCAGCACCTCCTTTTGAGGGTCCAACACAAAGTCCAAATAACCCACAGGGAGCGATGGCCCCTTTGCCATATTTTGGGCCAGCACACCCACCATACTGGGCATACGATCAATCCAGCAGATTCTGAAGCGCGCCTCCCCCTCCATATTCTGAGGTTCACCGTTATCCACTCATCAGCAGCGCTTATTCTGAAAGTACTCCTTCTCTCTATCCCTCTCTGCTTTATCATCAGCAGCACACAGCAAATAACAACCCTGTACAGCTTTTGGCTCCTCCTTATGAAGGCGACACAAATCAACATCAGGGGGGTGCCTGCGGCTATGGCTAGTATTTCCAATCGGAGTCGGAAATTAAGTCTCTAGATTACACCTTTGACAACCTTTAAGGCCTAATCTATTTCAGATTCCAATATTTTTGATACATTTTTTTAGTGATTATATAATAAAAATAATTTATTAAAATAAATCATTATAGCGCTCGATCAACAGTTTCTGACATACTATCAGTAGGTTAAAAAATACAATAAG
>NZ_AMFF02000037.1:0-12389 GCF_000297215.2 Piscirickettsia salmonis LF-89 = ATCC VR-1361 | reverse complement strand
AAACCCGAACCTACCTCGGCCTACTCACCCCGTGCTTAGCACTCCATGGCTCGCAGCGGAAGCTGACTTAACTGATGCAAATTTTAGTTTTGCGGGCTTATACAAGGCGAGCTTAAGCTCTGTCAAGAATTTTGGCAACGCTCAATTTGAGCGCGCTTATGTTGTAAGCGCAGACTTCAAAGATGCTCATCTAGAGCAGACTAACATTGATTTTGCCATTTTTAGAGTAAGTGATTTCCCTTATAGCACCAAAACCACTACATTCGCAACCGCTCGCAACCACACTCCTGATCCAGTGAATCATGATCAAATGTTTGAAAACGCAACCTTACCTGAAGGCTATAATCAGGCAAAAGCAATCCTCAGTCAAGGATCTAAAAAAAAGCATAACAGTTCACTTTTCTTATCGGCTCGAAAAAAAGCCTCAAATTACAATGCTCTCTTTGAAGATCAATCCAACCTTGAAGATCAACCCAGCCTTAAAGATCAATTCGAGGATGATAAACCAGTCAGCCGTATGATGGCATATGCAATTTTAGATGCGAATAAGATATGTACTCTTGCAAACCATCCAAAAGTAATTAACAACTGTGTGCAGTTTCATAAGTGTTGCCGGCACCTAAAAGATTTAGATCTTTATCTACAACCAGAATATATGCAAAAATTGCTCGATGAACCTCAACAATCAAGAGTCATTAAAATTCTTTTAGAAGAAGGATTAAATAAGGCTATTGCAAGCTGCTTAGAACATAACAACAACAAAAAATTAACCATGGCGAATTTTTTTAAATCAAGATTAGAAAATGAACCCCTGGATATTCTCCTTAAAAATGCAGCCTCGGCCCTTCATCATACCTCACCTCTATCCGTTTCTAGCTCTAAAGCCTATCAAGCAGCCAGCCGATATTTTGAGGAAGCAAGAAAATTATTAAAGATTAGCAATCCAGACTGGGATTGCGTTCTTGAACAAGGTTCTTGGTTCAAACGATCAAAACTCAACCCTGACCATCACATCTTTGAATACTTTAAACAGTATATGAAATCTCATGATAATAGCCTTGAAGGCGCGAGTTTAACTCCTACCCTGTACTCTACATATCACAATAATAAAGCAGATGACTGCCAAGGTTTGCTCGCCTCAGAAGAAAATGATGACCAACCAGATCAAGGTACGAGTGCCTACTAATCAATGATTAAAAAATATAGAATATACTAACAAAATAATATTAAAAATAAAATAACGATAAAACGCACTAAAAAACCCTAATTTAGTGCGCTTATAATAAAAAAGCTATTATTTTTTCACATAATCCGCTATAATATTTTTTATCACCAAACCAGATAAAGTAAGCCCAAATAAAGCAGGCATATAACTAATTGTACCATTGACAGCGCGATCACGGCCCAGACCAGACACCGGCTCTGGCGGTAATGGTGGCGAGGAGGGCTCTGTTGAATACACAGCTAAAATCCCTTTTTTAACCCCCTGACGACGCAAACGCACACGCATAAAGCGCGCCAATTTACAGACAGAAGTATCAAAGATGTCCGCCACTTTAATCTGCGTCGGGTCAATTTTATTACCCGCTCCCATACTTGAGACCACCGGATAACCTTTTTCATGGGCTGTGCGTACATAAGCGACTTTACAGGATAAACTATCGATGGCATCAACAACAAAGTCAAACGGCTCACTAAAAAAATCAGCCATATCATCTGCACGTAAGAACTCAGCACACACCTCAACCTCACAGTATGGATTAATATCGCGTATACGCTCAGCCATCACAGCGGCTTTATTTTTACCAACAGTTGATTCCAGTGCGACCAACTGGCGGTTTAAATTCGAGACTGAAACAACATCATGGTCAACCAGCTTAATAAAACCGATACCGGCACGCGCAAGACCTTCAGCAACAAAAGAGCCGACACCACCCATGCCGGCAATGACAACACGCGCATTTTTTAAGCGTTCTATGCCTTCATCACCCACTAAAATATGCGTACGCTCAAATAAACCGCTCATTCACCAATACCTTCAACTTTCAATACAGCATCCGCCGCCTCACGACTGACATGCCAAACTTCTCTAAAATCATACGGCTGCCCATTGCCTTGACGTAATTGCCCACTATAAATCACTTTTGCTTTTACATGCCCCTCAGGACTTTGCTTAAGCTCTTGCACCTGCGCTGTTAAAGCAACAATGCTAATCGATTGATGGCGCTCAGCGCTTTGTACTTTGGTAAAGACATCGGCTGAAGTACGTTTTTGCAAAACCGCGAGCTTTTCATTGTTCCAAGCATCCTGCAAAGTCACAAAAAGTTCTTTTGCAGCATGCTCTAAATCACCCTGACTCACTGTAGGATGAGTCACACGCTCTTCCGGCTGATGATCCGTTTGGTGATCATAGACATTGCCAACCGCTGGATTATCTTCCCGCGGCCGCTGTGATGACCTGTGTGTATTCGAATATTTATCTTGCTTATTCATAAAAAATTTATTGAGCAAAAAGATAATGCCCCCTAAAATTACAATCCATAATAATACCGAACCCATGCTAATCAACCCTCCACGCACAATGCTCAATCTAAACGTTAATCGTAAATCTCTCAGATTTTAAAGAGTAATAAGGAATTTTGCCATAAATTTTGGATGATTGTTTCACGACTTTCCCTGCGCTCGGAATCTAAGGCTGCCAATACTTGTACAATAAAACACGGCTCGTTACGTTGATCAAATTGGCCACGCATTGGCATATCCGGCGAGTCAGTTTCTAATACAAAACTTGCCAAAGGCAAACTCTTCACCACCGCCCTTAATTTACGTGAATTTGTATAGGTTAGCACGCTGCCTAGGCCCAGCTTAAAGCCCAATTGCACATAACGTTTAGCCACTTCTACACTACCACTAAACGCATGAATCACACCACCGCAACTAAAATTTAAAGCATGAAGCGCCTGAATTACCTGGTCATGCCGATGGCGCACATGCAAAATCACCGGCTTATTATATTGGTTAGCAAGCGCTAATTGCTGATTAAAAAAATGATATTGCAGCTTTTCATCTAAGTGCTTTAAATGACCATCTAAACCAATTTCACCCACCGCCGTGATGTTCACATCCGTTTGTAGTTCTTGCTCTAATTGTACTAAATCATCTTCTTGATGCTGGTTTAAAAAATAAGGATGTAATCCTAAAGCATAATAAAATCCAGGATATTGTACTGATAATTGACGCACCTTTTGCCAATTCTGGCAGCTCACCCCCGGCAGCATAAAGTGCGTCACCCCAACAGCTGCTGCACGCACCAGCACGGCCGACAGATCTTGATCAAAAACATCAAAATCCAAATGGCAGTGCGTATCAAAGATCATGTTTTAAATCTCACGCGTTGAGAAAAACTCAATATCCGGCCAACGCTCTTTCGCTAAGTTCAAATTCACCATGGTCGGCGCAAGATAAGTCAAGGCATCTGAGCCATCAATGGCCAACTGATCAAAGTGACGCTTTTTAAATTGGTCGAGCATTTTCTCATCATCACAATGCACCCAATGTGCCGTTGCAATCGAGATATTACTATAAACACACTCAACGTTATACTCAGATTTTAAGCGATGAGCAACAACATCAAATTGCAAAACACCCACCGCCCCTAATATCAAGTCATTGCTATTTAATGGCCGAAACACCTGCGTCGCCCCTTCTTCAGAGAGCTGAATCAAGCCTTTTTGCAGCGCTTTTGATTTTAAGGGGTCACGCAAACGCACCAATCTAAATAACTCAGGCGCAAAGTTTGGAATGCCGACAAATTTTAAGTCTTCACCCTGGGTAAAGGCATCACCAATTTGAATCGTGCCATGGTTATGTAAACCTAAAATATCCCCCGGATACGCCTCTTCGGCCTGACTTCTATCTCCCGCCATAAAGGTCATCGCATTGGCGATCTGCACGGTTTTACCAGTACGGACATGCTTTAACTTCATACCCTTCGTATATTTACCCGCACACACCCGCATAAACGCAATTCGGTCACGATGCGCCGGGTCCATATTGGCCTGAATCTTAAAAACAAAACCTGATAGTTTATCTTCTGTCGGCGCCACCGTGCGCTCATGGGTCTTGCGCACTTGTGGTGCTGGTGCATAGTCAGCAAAATAATTAAGCAGTTCACGAATCCCAAAATTATTAATTGCTGAACCGAAAAAGACCGGTGTGAGCTCGCCCGCCAAATACGCCGCATTATCAAACTCATGGCTCGCACCGCGTACCAGCTCCAATTCATCACGTAATTCACTGGCCATCATGCCCAACTTGTCATCCAATACCGGATTATCTAGCCCAACAATAACCTCGGCATCTTGAACCTGCTGGTTTTTCCCAGCGCTATACAAGTACACCTTATCTTCATACAGATGATAAATCCCTTTAAAATTCTTACCCATACCAATCGGCCAAGTAATCGGCGCACAAAAAATGCCCAAACTCGTCTCAATATCATCCAAAACTTCAACAGGATCACGTGCTTCACGGTCCAGCTTATTGACAAAAGTCATCGCTGCTGTTTTGCGTAATTGACACACTTCCCAGAGCTTTAATGTCCGTGCTTCCACCCCCTTCGCCGCATCCACCACCATCAACGCCGAATCGACCGCAGTCAGTGTCCGGTAGGTATCTTCGGAGAAATCTTCATGCCCAGGTGTATCCAATAAGTTAATAATGCGCTCACGATACGGAAACTGCATCACCGAGGTTGTCACCGAGATGCCCCGCTGCTTTTCTAACTCCATCCAATCGGATGTTGCATGGCGGCTAGCCTTGCGCCCCTTCACCGTCCCGGCCATTTGAATGGCACCACCAAATAATAATAATTTTTCAGTGAGGGTTGTTTTACCCGCATCCGGGTGGGAGATAATCGCAAAGGTTCTGCGCTTATCGACCTGTTCTTGATATGTCATTATTGATCAATTACCTTCTAAATTCTTAACTAAAACCAAAGCGTCTTCTCTACCATCACCTTTGGGATAATAGCCCTTGCGCCGACTTAACTCGTTAAAGCCGTAGCCATTATATAATTTCAATGCCGCAAGATTAGATTCGCGCACCTCAAGGAAGACATCACTCGCCCCTTGCCCCATCACTTCTTTGACTATTGCATCCAATAGGTAGTGCCCATAGCCTTGACCTTGCAGCTCTGGCATAATGCACAAATTTAATAAATGACACTCATCGACAATCAGCGAGAAAAAGCAATAACCAGACACCGAGCCATTAATTTTACTTTCAAGTACGCGACCATAATAATGCTCTGTTCTCAATAGAAGGTGCATTATATCACTGGACCAACCCTCTTCATAGGCACACTGCTCTATAGCAAAGAGGGTTGCAATATCTTCTACAGACACCTTGCGCAGACTCAGCCCTGCTTGGTTTTTTTCCATTGCCACAACTTTCGCCACAATTGTTTTTTTAATGTGCCTGAAGCAATAAAACGCTCAGCTTCCGGCAAATTCTCTACCACATCCGTCTGTAATACACCCAACCCCCAATACGAGCTAGATTGAGATTGAGATTCAAGTGGGGATAAATAAGGACTACCTTCAATTTCATAGCGAATATAAGGCACAGCACTGATCAGCTGCTCAAGAAATAAGCGCACCGCTGGCTTTTGCCAACTGCGCTGTGGCACCAGTAACACCAGCTGATCAATAACTTCAGAACATTGATCTACTGCCTGTTTAGCTTCCTCACTCACTCCATCCACTAAAGCCGGAGCAATGGGCACAGCAATCGGCGCTTTTGCCCCAGGCAGCAGCATGCGCGGCTGCCATTGAGAAACACCCATGAGCTGTAAATAAGGATGATAACTCACGGCTGTTACTTCACTTGCTTCGCTTTTTTACCACTGCCTTTACGCAAATGCCATAGACCCATCAGTGGGCCAGACAAGACATAGACGACAAAAATACCGAGCAACACCTGAGCAGGGCTGATAGAAATCGCCACGTAAGCTAAGACAATGATGAGGACCACACCAAAACCCACATGCTTTTTAAAGTCGACATCTTTAAAACTTAAATAGCGGACATTGCTGACCATTAACACCCCAAGTGCCACACTCATCAAGGCAAAGGCAATATCCGTATACAGCCCGGTAAGCCCATACATATGGGCAATCCAGATTGTACCCGCAATCATTGCCGCCGCAGAAGGGCAAGGCAAGCCAATAAAATAGCGCTTATCCATGGAACCTAACTGCGAGTTAAAGCGTGCTAAGCGCAATCCAACTCCGGCGGTATATAAAAATGCCGCCAACCAGCCTAATTTACCTAAATGCATGGTTGCATAACTATAGACAACCAGTGCAGGGGCCACACCAAATGAAACCATATCTGATAGGCTATCGTACTCTGCACCAAACTCACTTTGTGTATTGGTCAGACGAGCAACACGACCATCGAGTGCATCCAACACCATCGCAACAAAGATGGCAATCGCAGCCGTATCAAAGAGGCCTTTCATTGCCGCGACGATTGCATAAAACCCTGCGAACAAGCTCCCCGTCGTAAAAAGATTGGGTAGTAAATAAATACCACGTGGTGGAATTTGCTCATCTTGCTCTTTTTTATTCATCTGCACTTTCAACTCACTCACAATTCTTAAAATTTATACTTAATTTTCAAAGCCACTTCACATTTTTTAATTTTGGGACTACTCTATCATAATTCAATCGCTGACTATGTTATACTCTATAGTGCATCCAGGTACGTCTTAAATTAAAAAATAAATCGGAATACACACGCTAAAATGACAGAAGATACATCAAAAAATACCCGCATCGTCATCGAAGGCGTCACCCATGAGGGCAAAACGTTTCGCCCTAGCGACTGGGCAGAACGTATGAGTGGCGCGCTTTCCACCTTCCGTGACAAGCGTATTATCTACTCACCGATGCTACAACCTGCCGTCAAAGATGGCAACAAGTGCATTATTCTCGACGAATCTCTGAAAGAAAGCAATCCTGAGCTCTATCGCTATATTCTCGAATTTGCTGAGACCAATCGACTAAAGATCTGCCCTGCCGAAGACGACTAGCCCTAGCCCAGCCATTTGGGGCCAGTCAACCACCTCAACATTTTAAATGTATCCAAACTGACTAATGCTCTGTCTAATAAATTAAATAAGCCAGGTCAGTCAAACCAGACGATTAAAAATTAAGCTACACAGGAACCGAGTAATTAACATAAAAACATTCAAACGGGTCGGTGTTCTTTACTGTATAATTAAAACCATAATTTCACCTAGCACTCAGCTCAGCTAAACTAAGCTTCTATAAATCATGTTCACAAAAATTACTCTATCCACTTAAAAGCTATACATAACCGAAGTAAAACTACACGTTTTACTGCAAGAATTAAGGACTAAGGCTGGTGCTAAACTTTAAGCATTTATCTATATATTTATCTATTAATTATCTATATTAAGTTAGTGTATCCAATCCTTGTGCTACTAGATAAAAATGACTAAACAACGTAAAAGAGCTAATATTAGCTTGATCTAAACTTCTTTTATTACCCCAAGTATACTCGAGTGCAAATAATGTACGAGGATCTAACACCTTATATTTAGAAGGGTTAGCAATAAAGCGCATTGCTTCATTGTAAGCAGAAATTAAAGTTCTATCCTCATTTTTAATGCTATCCATTAATTACCTTCATCTGTTTTTTATATCCTTTAAAGCATGCCCCCAAAGTAGAGTGCAGAAATTTTAAAGCGATCAAACACTCTTGCAATATACTCCATCACTCCTGCGTATGTGTTGAGCTGCAAAATTACGACTTGATCATCTAACTTGTTATTGCCTGAACATAGCCTACATAAATAAACCTACATGCTGCGCTGTAAACTCGTATAGGTAATTTATGAGCATATGGCACGTTACATCTCCAGAAAATAGGCAAATACGACTAACAAATACTGCTTTGCAAAATTAGGTTTCATTACTCTTAACATCCCTTTAATTATTCAAACATATTTATATATGAATTCACTATAGTAAATGAATAGTATAAACTGTCAAGTTAGATACCTACTAAAAATTAATGTTTATGGATCTATTAAGAGTAATTTAGTAAAATTTCGCATCAGAGAATAAAATAAAGTTGGTTAATGACGTTTATGATAGAAAAGCAGGAAACATCCGACCTCATCGCAAAAAATATAAAATCAATTATGGGTAATAAAAAAATTACAAGTAATGAGTTATCCAGAAAATGTAATATCTCCCCGGGCATGGTGAGCAAAATAATAAATGGAAATACCGGCATTAGCATAGTGATGGCAATGTCTATTGCCTCAGGTCTGGATGTTGATTTAATGGATATATTGGCTGGACTTACATCTCCAGAAAAGAAAGCAAAAGAAAAATTAAATAAGAATAATGCGTTATCAATTGGAATTTTATCAATTGAAAAAAAAAGAATTACTTGTGTTAAAGATGCAAAAAATGAGACTATCGGCCAATCTCAAATAAATACCGGTATTGACTTAGCAGAGCCAACCAGCACTCTTCATCAATTAATTGATGAGGCCATTATTGCCGCTTTACCACACCTGGAGAAAAAAACGAGCGTATTTAAACAATCCAACCTAGTGATCGTTGCTCAATCATATGAATTCGAGACAATCAGACATAAATTCACAACATTTATGCAGCGCCACTTCAAGCATGTATTAATACTCTCAGATTGGCACTTCATGTATCTAGCTAACTTTCACCACAAAGCGCCTGGCATCTCTCTTATCGTCGATAAAGGTATTTCGCTGTCATTCTTTTACAAAGGTGGTATAAAAAAAATTGGCGGATGGAAATTTCCTGTATATGACTTTGGTGGTGAAAACTGGTTAGGCTTAGAAACTATCAGACATACAATCCAAGCCCATGATGGATATATACCTGCGTCTAAACTATCTAGTCATGTTTTAAGCCATTTTAACGGCAAACTAAGCAATGCAGTGGAAGTTTGCTTTAATGGAGCACGGAGCCCTGATATATTTGCATCGTTTGTCGATATTTTACTGCGTTGCTATTATGAAAAAGATCCTTCAGCCATTAGTATCGTTAATCAAGGTTACTTAGAAATAGAAAAAATGATAAAACTAGCGGACAAACTGCTCGAAAAAACGTTACCCATTACCATCAATGGCTCCCTTGCTAAGATATATAAACCATACATACAAGCAGACAGAACAGCAGCAGAAGTTAATCTAATATCAAAAGTAGATATGCTTGCCAGTTTAAGAGAATCAGACTTATTGACTGTTGTTGCATAAGTTAAGGAGTTGATCAATCAACTCCTCCTCCCACAACTTCACGTTGAAAGTGATAAAACCACGATTGAAAATAAAAATAAGAAAATACTTGATATTGCAAATATTTTTTGTTTGCGTGACGTATTGATATTTTCTTTATAAATCCAGCCCCACAGTTGTGACGATAGAATAATTAATACAATAAATATCGGCCAGCCTATTACCTGCCCCTTATGGTCTATACCATACATACCAAGGCTATAAAGAGCCAAAGACCCTGTAAATAATATACCCATAGCAGTTATTAAAAATAAATTTTTTAATAACGACTGAAGATTATATGAATTTTTATTTATACAGTCTTCTTTATCATAATTCAGTGCATTAAATAAAAAATATGCCCCAGTAATTAGGCCCGCAACACTAAGAAAAGGTGGCCATACCCAAAATAAATTAACACCTGAAAAATAGCCACTATTAGATATGGCTATTATAAATACTACATTCTGAAACCCACTGGCTAAACCTGCTGTAAAAGCACACAGCCAGCCCATATAAAAGCTATTTTTATTTTTCCTATTTTCTATATTGAAAGAAAAATAATACATAGTCAGGCCAATAACTATAAGCAAAACCGCGCTTATTATTAATACTGAATGAATTAACTGAACTCCCTGAGCTTTATAAAAAAAAGTAAATAATGAGCCTAATGCAACTCCAACACCCAAATTAACAGCAAAACTTAATGCTAAGCCAACGCGTCTAATTGCATTAATTAACGCGATCTGTCCAAAACCAAAAACTAAGCCCCCTATTATCAGCATGGCAGATACATAACCGGTTAACTTTTGATAGTCAGTTAAGTGAATATTTGTTGTCATGAATAAAGCAGCCCAAGGGGTCACTATTAATCCAATAAAACTGTAAATAAGCCATAAAACACTGTATGAAAATGTTTTTATATATCTACTTGGTGTTACAAATGATCCATTCATAACACCTGCTACAGACAGTAGCAATAAACTTTTTGTTAACATAATGTTTCAAGAATCCCTTCTAATTGTTTAAAACTGTCAACAATTTTACATGGTTTGGCTGTATTTAACACATCTTTTGTTTGTGCTCCCCACGTTACGCAAATCGTTTTAATATCTGCATTTTTTGCAAACAAAACATCAGTCACTGTATCACCAATCATCAATACTTCGTCATGATTAACATTAAATTTTTCCATGATGTGGTGAAGCATTTTTGGTTTTGGCTTATTTTCAAATTCCTCACCACAGCAAGTCATATCAAAAAGATAATCGACTTCATTTACTCTCATAGATGCATTAAGAGCGCTTCGTGATTTTGATGTCGCAATTACAAGAAACAACCCCTTATTCTTCAAAGTAGCAATGATTTCTCTAGCACCTACGTATAAATTTGATTTGAATTTCTCTGATTGTATAGATAATTGAAATTCATTTTTCAGAGTCTTTAGTTGCTCTTGATTTACATGTGGAAAGCAAATAGACATAGCACTATCAAAAGACATCCCAAGCACACGACTTACCACCTCCCTAGTAGGAGGTGTAACATTATACTTACCAGCTATAGTTTTCTTACATAGATAAATATTTTCTAATGAATTTTCTAGAGTTCCATCCCAATCAAAAACTAATAGCTTTAATTTCTTCATTACTTTTTTCTCTAGAGCATTGCTTAATAACATTCAAAGGTGTTTTATGAATTATCGACATAATTTGCTGTTTAGATAGCCCTATAGTTATCATATTTTCTATTTGTTGCCTAACTCCTAAACCTCCAGCAGCGACTATGCCCTCTTCTTGATATAAAAGATTAGAGCCTTTTTTGCATGTTAAATCATAACCGGCTAACCTACGGCTCTCTATTGAGTCTGTCATCATTATAATATTTTCATGACCTACGATTTCAATCGTTTTCTTTACCACAGCAAGATCTACATGCTCACCATCAAAATTTTGTGCAATTTTAACAATGCCTTTTTTAGCATTTCTTATAATTGTTGCAGGAATTAATCCCATTTTTTCCTCAATATTTGATAAATCCCATTCATCAAGATTAAGACCTAATAACTCATGCTGTCGCAACTGCTTTTCATTTTCAGTACGCCATGCATGTTTAAAGTTTCGTGGCATATCATTAAATAAATGATCAGTAACAGTTTGGAATCCTGCCTCATGAACAACGTTAAAAACACGCTGCAACATTTTTGCAGAATGTCTTTCACAATCCTTACGGAAATGCCCTGGTGTAGGCATAACACCATATTCGAGCAATTTTTCAGCTATCCAAGTAATTTTATCTGGATATTCAATATTTTGTTTCCCAGAATTTAAATCAAAATCAGGAGACAAAATAACATATAATAACCCTTTCTTTCCACACTCTGCTATTTCGGACCAATGCGATTTGCTAGGAATCCAAACGCCTCGATGTGGCGTTCCTCCATGACTAGACAAAAGTGGCCCCTCGATTGCAATACCTAGAATATGTGGATATTTATTAACCAATCGACCAGAATCAAACTTATCCATCAACCTTAAAAAGGCGCTAAAGTTTTCTTTAGGTAAATAAAGTGTGAGTACAGATTTAGATCCTCTCGAAGCTAAAATTGATTCAATCTCATCAAGATTAATACTTGCTATTTCGGTGAAATCAAACCGACCAACACCGTGACAGTGAAAGTCACAAGCATGTTTTACATAATCATTTACACTATGATTTTTATTTAATGTTGACATTATAATAACATCCTATTTTAATATATTTTACTTCAAGAAAATAAGGTATAAATTATACAAAATGAGTAACTCTTTAGCCTCACTTTGAATTTTTCAAATAGCACTACTTTGCTCTAGACGCTCTCAACTTATAAACAAAACTACTCTTAAACTGTTTTCTCTTGATGATAATGCATCCGTTTCTTCCTCAACATCCGATAAAGCTCCACAAACAGAAACCAACATCATACCACTCAGTTTAGATTACGACAAAACCTATTAAATTTATCCACTATAAATTTTAAGCTTTCGTAAGCGTCGCTACCT
>NZ_AMFF02000036.1 GCF_000297215.2 Piscirickettsia salmonis LF-89 = ATCC VR-1361 | reverse complement strand
GTGCGGCAATCAGTTAAGAAGAGTAAGCACCCAATTTGGTCTTACTCTTAGGGAAAAGTACAATTACTATGAAGAGCTAGCAACCAGCCGATTTAGAGGCTTCTAGTAGGGTAACTCCGCCCGAAATTAGAGAATTCGCCTATTTTCACCTAAAAAACCGCCTGCAGACATTATATTCGGTAATGGCCACAGCAATACTGACCAGAATTTAACATCCTCCTAAACATTGCCGCCAGGATCATTTTTTTGAAATTCCTGAATCTCAAGAGCGGCTAAAAACATCATCAAAGCAGGTGGTTCTTTGCGTGATGTTCAACAGCTTGCAGGACATACCACACTACAAACCACTCAGCGTTATATCGAGGGTGATAGTGAGGCTAAAAAGAAAATTGTAGACCTTATATAGTAATACCTTTAGATACCGATACTTAACAATACCTATCAATATCGACAAATACCGGTATTGGTAGGTATTTATCGGTATTAGTAATATTAGCTATTATGCCACTTCATCAGCATCAACAACAATCATTTTGCCTTTACGCTTTATTGAGTCCCAAGCAGTCTTAACTAAGTAGTTAAGTACTAATTGTTTATTTCCTGCGGTCTTTTCTGCTATTTCCTTGTCTAGCTCTTTTGGTAAATACAAATTAAAAGCTTCTGATTTTTTCCTTGTATGCCTTCCTTTAGTAGTAATCAATAGCTCAGAAGCCATATCCTTACGTGGTCTACCTTTCTTCTTGGCTTCTTCAGGTGAGTCTACAGCTTTCTCTTGAGCAACAGAAGTATCAACATTTCCCCTGTCTAAAGTAGCAACTGTTCCACCAGCAGCTTCGTTAATAAAACTATCAGGAGTTAATTCAATTTTATTCTTTTTCTTTAAGTGATCAAATTGTCCAGCCATTTAGATAGCCTCCTTTATAGGTACTTCTAAATCAATAAATTCGTTCAAGTTAAACTCTATACCGAAAGCTTCTTTAAATAGAGAACACATCTCAATACTGGCTTTGGGAGTATATGACTTCTTTTTATATGCAGGCATAGCAGAGTAAAGATCTTTTTCATACTCAACGACAGCATTAGCATTATTAGATGCATATTGATAAGCAACTCTTTCACAAACCACAGAGTTACAGCGATTAATATTTTCTAACTCATCTACAAAAGCAATAGCATCATCAGTTTTCTTAATTTTTACATGTGTGCTAGCACGAGTAATTAAAACTTTGCAATTCAATTTAGGATTATATACCTGTGATGTTTCTACAAGTTCATCCATCTTAATTAAAGTTTCTAAGTCAAAAGCACTTGCTTGAACTGGGCTAATCATTAAAGTTAATTCAGAGGCAACCATAGAAGAGCGAAGTTCTACAGAGTCTTGCCCACCTGCATCAATAATAACATCGTCATACCTCTCAGCTAATGATGCTATTTCTTTATAAACATGCTTACCACTAATTTGATAACAGTCAGGTGTAGGTAAAGTACCTTTATCTCGTCGACGATCAATGAAGTTACGGGATGTTCCCTGTTTATCGCAATCTAATAAGGCAACATTTCTACCAATTAAAGAAGCCATTACAGCTAAATTAACCGAAGTTGTACTTTTCCCTGTACCACCTTTTTCACCGCCACATAAAATCACAGCCATTATTTTTCCCCTGGATGAAATTATTTTTTCAATACCTATCGATACCTAAAGGTATCTACTATAAAATTTATACTATAAATTCAGGTATTGCAAGGTATTGATAGGTATCAATCAGTATTGATAGATATTGATAGGTATCTTACGATATTGATCGGTATCATTTTAAACTCTAATAAATAAAAATAAATCTTAAGGCTATTAAGTTCTAATTATTTAATACTTACAAATACTCAAAGGTATTGATCGGTATCACAAGGTATTATTAGATATCGAAAGATATCGATATTGATAGGTATCGTTAGGTATTTGTTTAAAAAGAGCAGCACCAATACATTTCACTCATTTTATTTTCTTGATAAAGGGGAATATTGAGGTTATATTCATAAAAATAAAGCCCTCTTGCAGGAGGGCTAACAACTGGCTGGCGTAGAAACCTGCCTAGACATTTCTATTTTAGGTTTCTATACAGCATTAGTCAATCCTATAAGTTTATGAGGACAGGATACTTATGCTTAAAATTCGACAACCTAAAGAAAGAGTCACTGTAGTTTATCCATGGATGACTGCCATTTGTAAACACAACCCATGTGCCTCCGCAATCTTAGCGCTGTCTACATTTCGCCATAATGAATATGGCTGGAATGAGCACTATTTAACTCGTGAAGAGTTAAAAGAGGCACTTTTTCATCAATTCACACTGTATCAAATTGGCAAGGCTCTAAAACAGTTATTTACTAATAAAATATTCACTCAGATTAAGCGCAAGTGCTATGACCGTACCACCGTATTTAGTTTAAACACTAAAGCCATCAGTGCCTTTCTTGCGAGCTATACAACACAATACCCGATTAAAGAAAAGCAACCGCTTAAAGCTCCTAAAAGTGCTGAAGGCCTTGAAAAGGCTCAAGTTGCGAATTCGCAAAATGGAGATGTCGAAATCGACTTTTCAATAAAGGAAGCACAGAAAGATAAAGAAAGTATTAATAACCCCGTGCTTAATTTTGAGCAATGTGCATCACAAGGGAGTATTGTTATTGAGCTTGAATTTATTTTGACTCAATTACGTGAAGAAAAAAGAAAACACAATGACCAACTTTTAAACACTATTGATTTAGCTGACTGGGCAAACAAAGAGAAGGAACTTAGAAGCGCACTTTCAGAAACACAAGAGGCGCTTGATGAAGCAAAAGCGATGAATACTGAGATTACCCTTAATAAGCCGTGTAACACTGAAGGTGTTACGCCTAACTTGAGTAATGACTTAGCTGTGCTTGAAGATGTCCCTGTCGATATGGCTGTAGCGCATGGACCTGTGACAAACCAGCTAAGCCAGAATTTTTATAAGCAGCAAAAAAATTCAGCTGGGCGAGAAGTGACGAATAAGCACATGCAGCGATTGAAACACTTTTCTAAAAAATTTGGTAATAGTCTTGATGAAATGCTGTGGTTTTTGAAAAATGCGTATACCGAAAGAGGCTACACCATTGACAAAGTGATGGGGATTTTAAGCGCGATAGCGCCAACATTTACCCGGCCGAATGGAATGGTAAGTTTTCAATCTTCATAAGCAACCTACTATTCAAACGGTTCTACTTAATTGTTTTACAGCTACTACAAGCGATAAGACTAAAGTAGCTGACCAATAATGAAGGGTTATATGTTTTCAGTTAATTTTTTAGTCGGAAAGTATCATGGACTTACATTACTTGCATGGCTTGTACTTTGATCTGGACCTGAAGCTCGTATACTCTCATTCTTAAATGGGAGGGGTGGAGTTTTTCTTTGAATTTCTTGATCAAGCATTTTCAATGCTTCTCTTGTGCTAGTTGTTGAATTATGATTTTCTGGCTTGTCACTTTTGTATTTAAATAAACCTTTTTCACGCCATAGCTCGCGATATGGGCTTTTTGGATTAGTTTGACCCTCTAAGAGGTCTTCACGTAAATCTTCCAAAGTTTGCAGCCCCATGCTTTTTACTTTTTGAGACAATTCGCCTAGAAATTTAGATTTATTTTCGCAAGTGATCAAGCTAAATCCATGGGCTTCAAAAGGATTGTAAGTTTGACGACGAAGTGCATTCATAGCCGCTTTCTTGTCTAATTCACTAGAAAACTGTTGAATTATTTCAGCAGTCATAAGGTTGCCGGCAGAATACATACTAAGAAGGCTGTTTAACTTATCCATTTTCATGCAGGCTATTGACTCGGCAATATCAAATGCCTCGGCAAGTTGTACATCTGGATTATTTTGTATATATGCCATTAAAATAATTTCTGGCTTTTTTAAATGATCTTTATCAATTGCATATTTATTTAGTATTCCTTGGCATATCTTATAAGTTCGGCAGCTTCCTACAGGAGACTGACTTAATTGGTCATGTTGTAAGTTAATGTCTATTTTTGCTTTCATTTGTATGCTTGGCATAGGCTCTTTTCCTTTAATTCTTAATTAGTTAACGTGAAGTAACTCCATAAACAAGAATGCTAAATTATTACTTATTAAAAATCTATTGGAGTTAGTTAACTTTGAAAAATGTTTACTAAAAAATAAAACTTTACCTTAAAAAATACTAAAAACAGTGCGGAAAATGATTAATGTAAATACTGAGAGCTATACATATGTTATAGCGCTCAACGAAT
>NZ_AMFF02000035.1:9564-13065 GCF_000297215.2 Piscirickettsia salmonis LF-89 = ATCC VR-1361 | reverse complement strand
ACTCACCTGGATATCATGCTCTCGTATAAGTTCCTGACTGATAACATCGGGGGATGTATGGGTGCTTAACCGTTGATGGATCAACATTTTTGCCTCCTCTGAAATTTGTCGAAAAGCTTGACCTTGCTTAGCGTTAGCTCGTTTTTCTTGTGCACAGCGAGAAGTAAGCCGGTGACAATAAAGACCTTTAAAATCGATTGGGGTGTGCCGTTTAATCTCACGGCTAATCGTGCTAGGAGAAAAGCCAAGTGCTCTAGCAATTGATCTGAGCGAGTCTCCCTCTGATAACCGTTGTTCGATATAAAAACGATCTTTTTCATTTAAGTGCCGATAAACCATCTCTACCCTCTAAGTCAAAAGGCGAACTAGAGAGTTTATCTGTATGAATATGAACTCTCTACTGAGTGTTGCACTTCAGATGACGGAGGGCGTAATCAAAAAATCAGTTAAAAATTTGTCTAGAAAAAGGTTGCCAGATCAAAGGCCACGATTGCAGGTGTTGAACTCTACCGCATGCTGAAGAAAAAACAGATGCACTGCCACCATGATAAGGCAGCATACGAGCAATTTTACTTGCTCGCAGCTTAACTGCGTCCAAAGGAAAGTGTTTTTAGCTGTAAATCTCAAATTGCGACAAAATCCTTAATAATACCGGTAACGATTAACAATGGGAAGGCTTCAACAAAGTCGCCCGCAAAGCGGGCCTATGCTTGAATTGCGACAGAACCTATCCTTGTACACGATCTAAAAATCAGCAACTAAAGTATGTTGTATATCACAAGTAAGGTCCATAACTTTATTAGTGGACTCCGTATGATTATAAAATGGTAAGCACTTCTCAGTTATAGACATATTTTTCTTATGCCAATTTCTTTTATATCCTACAACCGGTGCTACTATTATAAAAATAGTATTTGTTAAAGCTCTCATTGCACTACGACAAATAGCTCCAAAAGATGAGCGATCACTCTTAATATTAGAGTTACATAAAAACTCACGCTCATGCTCAAAGAGGTGAGCCTTCATCTCAGCTGGATCTTTTCTCTCAGAAATGAGAAAATCAAAAGACGATTGTATAACTTTCGATTTATATACAGGGTAATGACTTTTAAAGCCTTGTTCCCTGCTTTGGCCAAGTGAACTTTGTTGAATAGTATCCTCCACTGTTTCAATTCTATCTTTCACCTCTTCCAAACAAGAGCAAATTTGAGCATATTTTTCAGTGTTATTAAAGACTGCATCAACACATATAGGTTGACTTAACCCAAGCATATGTAACCTAAAAAACAAATGATGGTACTTATGAAGCTTATCTATCCTAGTAGGATCATCAAATATTGCTTGGACATATTCTGTTTTATTCAGTCCTAAGATTTCTAGAGTTTGCAAATTCCTCTCGAAATCCTCCGGATGATCAAATACTGCTTGAATATACTTTGGTTGGCTTAAGCCAAGCTGATTTAGCTTTACAAGCTTCTTTTGATGTTCTTTAAGCTTAGTAATTATATTTGGGTCATCAAGTACTGCTTGTACGTATACTGATTGACATAATTCAATATCACTTAGTTGCTGTAAAATAGCATCGAATCCTTCAGGATTATCAAGTACTTTTTGAACATAGACAAATTGATTCGGCTCAAGTGCATTAAGAGTGACAAGCCGATGTGTATGTTTTGCAAATTCAGCCACTCTCTGAGGGTCCTGAAGCGCGGCTTGGACATAGACAGGCGCACATAATGCAATATCCCTTAGACGCTGCAAAATATCATCGAATCCTTTAGGATCATCAAGCACTGCTTTAACGTAGATCCATTGATTCAACCCAAACTGATTAAGAGATGTGAACTTATCTTTATGTCTTTCAAAAACTGCAATTCGATTAGGATCATCAAGTACTGCTTGGACATAGGCAGATTCGCATAACTCAATATCATTTAAGCGCTGGCAAACATCATCAAATCTATCAAGATCCTTAAGCGCTGATTGGACGTATACTGGTTGATCGAGCCCCATACGTATTAAGCGGTAAAGATTTGCTTTGGAGCGATCAGGGTGATCAAGCACTTTTTGGAGATATACTGTTTGCCCCAAACCTAGCTCTTCAAGCATTAAAAGTTCGTCAGAGCAGTCAGAAATATTAACAATCACATTAGGGGACTTGAGTATCGATTCTATATATAATTGTTGGCTCAGTCCAAATTGCCTCAAAATTTGAAAGTTTTCGTTAAACTCTTCAATATTATCGAGCATTAATTGGATATTATCCGACTGATCTGACTCAACTTTTCTTAAATTTTGAAGATTTTCATTGAACTTTTCAATATTATCGAGCATTGCTTGGATATTTTTTGGCTGATCCAGTCCAACTTCTCTTAAATTCTGAAGGTTTTCATTGAACTTTTCAATGTTATCGAGCATTGCTTGGATATTTTTTGGCTGATCCAGTCCAACTGCTTTTAGACTCCGATAACCTTCATCGAAGCCCTCTAAATTACCAAGAACTGCCTCAATATTTGTGAGCTGACTCAATTTAAGGTGATTAAAAAGTGCAAACTTGTCTTGATGAGCTTTAAAAACATCGACTCGATCCGGGTAATCAAGTGCTGCTTGAATATATGGAAGTTGACATAATTCAATATCACTTAGCTGCTGTAAAATAGCATCAAATCCTTCAGGATCATCAAGTACTTTTTGAACATAGACAAATTGATTCGGCTCAAGTGCATTAAGAGTGACAAGCCGATGCGTATGTTTTGCAAATTCAACCACTCTCTGAGGACTCTTAAGCGCGGCTTGGACATAGACAGGCTCACATAATGCAATATCCCTTAGACGCTGCAAAATATCATCGAATCTATCAGGATCACCAAGAACTGCTTTAACATAAACCCATTGATTCAACTCAAACTGATTAAGAGATGTGAACTTATCTTTATGTTTTTCAAAAACTGCAATTAGGTCAGGATTCTCAAACGCTGCTTGCACGTATACAGATTGACATAATTCAATATTGCTTAGGCGTTGTATAATATCGCTGAATCCTTCAGGATCATCAAATACCTTTTGAATATATATTCGTTGATTCAGCCCAATATTCCTTAGCGACACATACATTGCACTAATCTGATAGCGGTCACCCAGAAATAATTTACTAAAAAATTCTTGCTTAGGATTTGTTCGAAAAAAATCTGCCAAGATCTCAACAACATCTGGCTGCTGCTGACCCAACTTAACTAAAGCTTTATTCGGAACCTCTTTAGGAACATTAAAAACCTTACCATTAAGAGATACTTTTTTTATTGGATTAAATCGTACTGGCATAGTCTATTTATTCCTTTCAATAATACTATTAATTAATAGACTAGGCGTTTATAACTAAGAGCTTAATAGCTAAAAGATAAAAAAAACTACTTATAATAGGTAAAAAACGTAAGCGTCGCTACCTCGGTAGGTATTTTGGGCACTGTTGCGAAAAATTATAGTGAACTTCAGAAAGGTTAT
>NZ_AMFF02000035.1:0-5807 GCF_000297215.2 Piscirickettsia salmonis LF-89 = ATCC VR-1361 | reverse complement strand
TGTGACGCGGACAGCCGAGGGTTTATAGTCGTCGCGTTTTGCTCGGCGATTTTGCATCATTGGATGTGCAAAATACCTACCGAGGTAGCGACGCTTACGAAATAGTACAAGTGATAAGTAGAATCTTCTGTTAAATTAACTTAAACAGGAGAGTGAAGATGAAACGATCAAAACTAACAGAACCTCACTTGCACAATAAAAAAGATGTAAAAATAGAAAATCAGCTCACACCTTTAAATTGTTTCACATTGCAGTTTCACGCAGCTCTGGCGCGGCTTTAGCTATCCTCAAAAACTGATTTTCTCGAAGAGTCCCTCTATGCTGGAATTTTTTTACTTTCTAGAAGTAATCATTCTAATAAGTAAAATAATACGTTAATTATTTACATATTATACGTAAATACGTATAATATGTATTATGGTGGAGCGCGAAAAAATAAGGGCAGATATTGAAAAATATCTAAAGGTCATATCTGTAATTGGGAGATATAATAAGCCAGGCTTATCGTATGCTTACAACAGATGAGTAACAAAAAGCACAGGGCTAGAGGAATTGCCTAGTTAATGCTAAACGCAACATACTTTGCAAACACTGAAACAGAATAAGGTTTTAATCGTTATGACGCAAAATCAGAATCGGCCGCGCTGGGTTGAGTCACTTGAAAACTATTCAAAAGCATTAGATAGTCTTAACAAAGTTGTTGAACTTTCCCAGCAAAAAACACTATCTGAGTTTGAGCGGGATTCTTTGATTAAGCGCTTTGAATTTACTTATGAGGAGGCGGTTAAAACTTTAACCCGATACCTTGAATATGAAGGGCATCATGATCTAAAAGGTTCCAGAACGGCATTTCGGCGTGGGGTTAAGATTAATTTGCTAACTGATGGTCAGGACTGGATGGATATGATCGAGTGCAGGAATGCAGGTGCTCATAACTATAGTGACATTAAAGCTGAAAAAAATTCTGAAAAGGTTTTAAAAACCTTTTACCCCATGCTGGTTGATTTTAAAAAAAAACTTAGTGATTTAATGGAGGATAAAGGGTGAATCATGGTTTACCTGAACGTACAGTAAAAACCCTTCAAGGTATTTTTAAAGCTCACCCTGTAGTTGAAAAAGTCATTCTCTTTGGTTCAAGAGCCAAAGGGAATTTTAAAGAATACTCTGATATTGATCTTGCCTTGGTAGGAAAGGTTGATTATTCACTAGCAAACAAAGTGAAAAGTGAGATTGAAGAGTCTGATATACCTTATGAAGTGGATGTATGCGCATATGCTGAAGTTGATAACTCTGCATTTAAAAAAGCCATCGATGACACAGGTATCGTGTTTTATGAGAAATAAACATTAAAATTTTTTATCATGAAACAGTATTGAGTTGATTAAATGCAGTTACAGTTGAATTTAACTGATAGCCATCAGGAGCCGCTTTTTATGAATAGAGAGTGGGTGGAGTTAAGCAAGGATACAAGCCAAATTTACTTACAGGTTTATGCATTGCAAAGTGTGCAGATTCATATTATTCAAATGCAACAACAAGGTGATTCTCACTCTATTGTATCCACAAATGATTTATTAGAGGAGCGAGCAACTTCTTATGAATTGCAGTGTGAGCTAGGTTTACCCTGTGGGCATATGCTTATCGATTTAGTCTTTGATTTAAATGATAGAGTGGTAAGCCAAAGGAGTTTAGAAAGCTTTACAAAGTTAGTCCAGCCAATTCAAACGCTCAAACTATTAGATACACATCGTTTGAATGTTATAGAAAAACAAGTGATTAATTTTATTAAAATACTAAAATTAAGACAGCCTCAGGACATCCATTTTGAGTTAAAAGCGATTTGGCCTGAATATATACAGTTTCATTTAGAGGATGAAAAAACTTTAGATTTAAAAACTAAACACCTTTATTTAGTTGAAATTGTTGCAGATGGCAGTGGGATAAAAGTGGCAGTGAATCAGAAATATCAATGTTGCTATCTTTTTGACCAAGATAAGAACTCGTTAAAAAAACTGCTGAATGATTTACATGCATGTGATGTTCCAGTGAGCTTTAAGCAGTGAGTAAGAGGTAGAAATGATAGACAATAAACCGATACATAAAAATACCCGTATGCCCGATGAGCAGATAATACAAGCCTGTTATACTGTCCAACAGCGTGGTGATCGCGTCACTATACAGCGTGTAAGAGAAGAGTTGGGTGGTAAAGGCTCAGCGGAGAAGGTTGCAAGAATTGTACGTGAATTTAATCAACGAGATCATCAAGGCCCATCACAGCAGGCCGCAGCATTATTGGATGAAACAAAACATTTTTCGAATACTTCAATCGGTGCAATGTCACAAGTGATGGCAGGATTAGAAGCAACATTTACAGATCGTGAACGTCAGTTAGAAAGTGAGTATGTTGATAGGCGCCAAACATTGGAATTAGAATACCAGCAGCGACTTGCTGAGTTGACTAAACAGCAAGATCGTTTAACAGCAGAACGCCTTGTCATGCAAGCTGAAATTGATCACTTAAGAAGGCTTGATACCGGAAAATCAACAGCAATTGAAAATTATGTAAACCAATTAAGGGCATTAGAGCAAAAGCGTATTCAAGCGGAATCACAACTGCATGCAATGATAGAAAAAAATAATGAGAAAGAAGCTAAAATCATCGAGCTTAAAAATGAATTAGGATCAGAAAAGCAGCGTCAAAGTCAATTAATTAATAAAGTCACTGAGATTGTTGAAGAAAAATATGCAGATAAAGTAGTTGTGCTAGAATCGAGGATCAAAGGTTTAGAAGAGAAGCTAGACGATGCGAATGCATCATATGAAAAAGACACTGCCTTATGGATGAATAAATATGATGCTACACGCATTGAGCGTGATAATTATGAAGAGCGTTATACAGAGATTAAGCAGAAGAAATTTAAACTCGAAGATAATCTAAATTTAAATAAAGCTGCACTGACTGAAAAAATGCTGGAAAATAATTTTTTGAAAGATGGGAATTCAGAACTTAAATCAACCTTAGATTTTTTGAAAAGCAAAGATAAGAATGTAAAATTTTTAATAAAAACAAACAAACAGTTATTAAGAAAATTAGTTTTAAGTTCGAAAATAAAATAATTATTTTTCTATTTGCAGTAATTGCTTATACTTAAGGTCTCATGTTACGCAGCAAGAGCTAATTGATACTATAATGTTTTGTTCAACAACTTGATTTTTTTGGTAATAATGTTAAACCTTGCTGACATATACACAGACTATCTAATCGCTCAAAACAAACATGCAACAGCTACCGGATTAGCAGATTTAATGCCTGACGAATTGTCACATGATCAGATAACTCGCTTATTGAATAAAGCCCCACAAACATCAAAAGGCCTTTGGTTAAAAATTAAGACTGATGTTCGTGAGTATGAGGGACTTGATGATGGAGTTTTAGCCTTGGATGATATGATTGCTGAAAAACCCTACAGCGATGAAAATGATATTATCGCCTGGCATTATGACCATAGTAAAGGTCGAACAGTGAAGGGCATTAATATCTTGACAGCGATGGTGCGCTACGGAGACGTACGCTTGCCTATCGCTTATGAAGTGATAGAGAAAACGATTCGTTATAGTGACCTTCAAACCAAAAAAGAACGAAGAAAGTCTTCTTTTACAAAAAATGACCTTTTTCTAAAACTTCTGAATGTCGCTATTCGTAACGACTTAAAGTTTACATATGTGCTTGCAGATCGCTGGTTTAGCAGTCAATCAAATATGAGCTATATCCACAATGCTGGAAAGAAATTTATCATGGGAATCAAAAGTAATCGATGTGTCGCACTGACTGAAAAAAATAAAGAGAATGGTAAGCATCAACAACTAAAGCAAATATCATTAGAAGACGGCATTCCTCAGACTGTGTACTTAAAAGGTATGGCTTTCAAAGTACAGGTTATGAAAAAAACATTCAAAAACGAAAATGGTAAGGAACGTGTCTTATATCTAGTAACTAATGACTTGAGTATTGATGGCCAACCCATCCTGGATACCTATAAAAAACGCTGGAGTATTGAGGAATTTCACAAGTCAGTAAAACAAAATTCGAGCTTTGAAAAGTCGCCTACGCGGATTGTCACATCTCAGTTGAACCATATTTATTACAGTATTCTTGGGTTTTGCAGATTGGAAAGATTAAAATTGAAAAAATCTTTAAACCATTTTGCAATAAAATATAAGCTGATATTAAGGGCTAATCAAATTGCACTTCAGGAGCTTAGAAGTATGGCTTAAAGGTTAAGCGCGTAACATGAGTTAAGGTTAATAACTTAAAAATAAAAGGCTATTTTATGAAAGTAACACTGAACTTAGGCGATTTAGACGTTAAAGCAAAAGGAATGACTTTTGAGATTAAAGATGGTTCTAAAAAGTTTGGTACGTTAGCAGTCAGTAGTAGTGGTATCACCTTAAACAATAAAAAAATCACTTGGAAAAAGTTGGGTGAAATTTTAGATGATGATAAGCCAGCTAAAAAGTCAGTAACGAGTAAAACAACAACTAAAAAAGCTTCTTCTAAAAAAGTAGTTGCAAAGAAGCCTAAGGAAAAAAAAACAACGACCACCAAAAAAGTGGGTCTATCGAAAGGCTCTAAAAATAAACTATAGTATAGATCGGTTGTGGTTGCAGTATGGATAAATTAATGAAAATAGACAGTTCTTCAGAGTTACTGCAATCACTCAAAGACCTTGAAGCATTTGTTAAAGATAATCAAACAGCAAAAAGCACAGAAACAGCCTATGCAAAGCCCTGGAAAGATTTTGAAAATTACTGCTATAAATTAGGCTTAGTCCCTTTACCGGCGGATGAAGGAGCGGTCGCACTTTTTTTGCACTACCTGTATAAGAAAAAAAATCTTAAAAGAACAACCATTCAAAAGTCATTGGCAGCCATTAATTCCAAGCATATTAAGATGGGATTTAAGAGTTTTAGTGACTCAATGCAGGTCAAAGCCATCTTATTTGCAATCAAGCGCAATGATAACTACAGACCAAAACAAGCAAAGCCGTTGCTTAAAAATGACTTCGAGAGATTATTGGCGGTGATTGATAAAAATACATTAACCGGATTACGTGATGTAACACTGTTATCTTGGTTGTGGTTTGGTGCCTTCAGAAAATCTGAAGTGGTGGCTGCTAATATTGAAGATTTTGAGTGGGTGAGTGGCAAAGGTGTGCTATTTAATCTTGGGCGTAATAAAATTAATCAGGCAGGTGAAAAGTTGCTGCAAGTGCCTATCATATTACAACCAACTTATCGATATTGTCCGGTAACATTGATGCAGTGTTGGTTTCAACGCTCAAACATTAAAGAAGGCTCCATTTTTAGAGAGATTAAAAAAGGGGAGCAGTTGCAATACAAACCTCTGTCGAGTAGTGCAGTTGATCATATTCTTAATAAATATCTCAATCATTCAGGCTTATCAGGTTATACACCTCATAGTTTTAGAGCTGGTTTTTTAACGCAAGCAAAACTCAATGGAGCGCCTGGGGAAAAGTTACGCCAGGTGAGTCAACACAGTTCCGCTGCACTAGATCGTTATATCCGGCCAATTGAATTGTTTGATAATCCGGCTGCTACTTATATTATATGACTGACTAAGAGGCACTGTTGCGAAAAATTTAGAGTGGCGAAGAAGCTTTGCAAGAGATTAGCAAGAAGAAGCCAAATGTGAAAAACGGCACTGTTGCGAAAAGTTATAGGGAGCTTCAGAAAGGTTATTTTCTTATGTTCGCTGCCTTAGAATTAAGCAGCTAATCCAAATAATT
>NZ_AMFF02000034.1:5459-12566 GCF_000297215.2 Piscirickettsia salmonis LF-89 = ATCC VR-1361 | reverse complement strand
AAGAGCAAAAGAAATTGCAGCACTCACCTGGGAGATGCTACTGACTCCTGAAAGTGAACTTTGTGAAGCGATCCATCTACGCAACACAGCCAGCAAAGGCAAGCAAGGGGGGCGAGTCATCCCACTCAACAAACAATTAAAACAGGTCCTATCCCAGCTATTAGACGAGTCAAAGCCAAAGCATGGACAAAGGCCAGTAATTCTCTCGCGTCGCAATTCGCACTTTCCGGCCCAAACGGTGGTTAACTGGTTTGCCGAACTCTACAAAAATTTAGGCTTTGAAGGCTGTAGTAGCCATAGTGGTCGCCGTACCTTTGTTACCCGTGCAGCTAAGAATATCATCAAAGCTGGTGGTTCCCTTCGTGATGTTCAACAACTCGCGGGACATACAACACTACAAACCACTCAGCGCTATATAGAAGGTGATAGTGAGGCTAAAAAGAGAATTGTGGATTTAATTTAAGCAGTAGATTCCAGGTACTCACAGTGTGAGCAGTAGATTCCAGCACGACTTTCGCACTTTGATTTTTAGGTCGCTGCTAATATCTTTTGTATAGAACAGCTAATCCCCACTTTTATCACATCCCAATCTTGCTGGTACAAACTAATTTTTTCATTGAGCTTACGTTTATACTTATCAACCCACGCGGCAATTGATAAGCTAATATGGTTTCTCTGCGCTCGGCCAGTACGAGCCTGACAGCGCTCAATACCACACGTTTGCTTTAATTCTCGGTGATAAACTTCAATTGACCAACGTGCCTTGACAATGACTTCAACTTGATCACGAGATGGCTCTTCAATATTCGTTCCAATGTAATCCGTGCGACCATTTTTTGCTACAAACCGAAATACAGTGATCCAGCCATAACCACGTAAGTGCAACTTTAGCCCTTCATCAGGAAAGTCAAGCATTTCAAGTGTTTCGTTACGATTAACTTTGCGATTTTTTTTAAGTCCTGCCACCCAATTCCAATGAAGATCACGGGCTGCTTTTAAATTATTCAAGCTAGAATACCATGCATCAAATACAACAGCGGATGGAGTCATACCTCGGTTTTTACCTAACTTTAGCATGTCTCGAAAATGATCATTCTTAGTCTTGCCATCGGTATCTTTGTCATATACACGATAATCAATTGGTATAGAATGTTGACGCTCCAAACCATACCAAACTAAATTAACGAGTCCTATACCTGCAATGACATCATGAGCATTCCCTGAATATTGGTGGTGAACTAAGTCTATTTGTTTACTTCTATGCTTATCTAAAACTGTATCATCAACGACAAGTAAGCAAGGCTCTTCTGTATTAATTAGATCTTTTACAATATGCCAGATGTCTCTAGGGCGGTACTGCTGTGACTGAAGCCATCTGCTCACACTGTCATGAGAAAGAGGTTTCGGAGAAACTTCTGATAGAGCCAGCCCTGAATAACGTACGCTACTTGCCTGGAGAAATGCTTTATAAATCTCTTTTGTACATTTATGCCTAGACATCCTTGCCTCACTTAGCAACTTCATCAATGTTTTATTTTAAAGCATTAAAACTCAAAGTGCGAAACTCGTGTCCAGGTACTCACAGTGTGAGCAGTAGATTCCAGGTACTCACAGTGTGAGCAGTAGATTCCAGGTACTCACAGTGTGAGCAGAGCTCTTAAATTAACTTTTCAGAAAGGTGTGAATAAATCAATTTCTCTAACTCGTCCATATTGATTTGAGAATATATTGATTTTGATATTTTTATATCCCCACCATTAATACTGAATGCTTTTTTATTATTAATAAAAATCTCTTTTTTATTATTCGATACTTCAGGGTTAGACAATAATCTATCTATAGTTTTTTCTAGTGATTTTGCTCCCATACCCTCTTTTATTTTTGGAGCAATAGATATTAAAGCCTTTATATGTTCCTCACCTTTATCACAATACTGCTTTATTAATTTGGCCGAACGAGGTGATACCCTAGAAGTATCTCCAACAGCTTTCCAAACTCTATCATCTACATGCATAAAAGATAAAAGGTTACTAAAAGATGAGCTTGAATATCCAAGTTTTGCAGCTAGTTCATTTTGAGAAATAACATTATTTTTAAGGGCTAAATAATATTGTCTTGCTTCAGAGTGAGGGCATATATCTTTTTTTCTGTTTTCTGATTTTTGTACTACCAGAGCCTCAGCATCTGTTAGCTCCCTAACCTCTGCTAATAAATTAATTCTAAATAAAGAGCAGGCTCTCCACCTTCTTTCTCCAGCAATAACTTCATACTTTTCTTTTTGATTTTCACTCTTCTTTAATAGCCGTAATATACACGGTTGAACTTGCCCATTCTTTTCAATATCCTCAGCAAGCTCTTGCAAATCACCAAGCTCGAAGTTCTGTCTATCCGCATACAACCAATTAACACATTCTGCTGGATCAACATAAATCAAACTAGATTTTAAGTTGGTCTCTATACTTCCTAAAATATCAACTTTAGCTTTTAAAGAGTCTATTTCTTTATTTTTGTCATCTATAATCTCTTTGTAATCAGATACACTATCTCTTTTTTGAAACGCTGCAATTTTTGCAGCTTCTAACATTTGTTCACGTTTTGATGAATTTTTTCTTTGCTTATTTTTTTTGGCGACTGTAGACATGATAAATACCCCTTATTAAGCCTTCACCATAATACTTTTTAAAATATGTTTTAATGCCTTGTCATAGTCTTTAGCCGCCTGGGAGCTTGGAGCATATTCCGTTATTGATTCGCAAATATAAGGGTTTTTACATTCTTTTACTTTTACGCTTTGAGATAACTCTAAAGTTAAAAACTGATCTTTAAACTGTTCTGCTACTGACTGTAAAATGGTTTTATCAAATGACCTTGTTGGTCGTGCAATATTATTACCAATTAATGCTCCAATTTTTAAATTAGTATTAATTCCTCTCATTTTTAGCTTATCAATCTGTTTCGTAATATCATGAAGTCCCCACGTATCATAATTATCAGGTGTATATGGAACAAGAATTAAATTTGCTGCAACTAGGCAAGCTTTATACAACGGGCCATCAGAGGGAAGAGAATCGATAAGTACATAATCATAGTTATCTTTAACTGAATCTATTGCCTCCTTAAGCAAGAAAATAATTTCAGTAGCATCTTCTATTTCTTGAACTTTGTGTAATTTTTCATACCCTGGAATAATATCTAAATTGTTTTTTACATTTAATGTTTTCCATGGTTTACCTTGATATATATCAGCAACAGTTGACTCAATGTCATCAAAATCTTGAACGAAACTACTTGTTAAATGCCTTTGAGGGTCATGGTCAACTAATAAAACTTTATAGCCTTTATCTGCCAACATCTTTCCAAAGTGAAAAGTAATAGTTGTTTTTCCTACTCCTCCTTTGTGATTAATTAACCCCCAAACCTTACTCCCTGAATTTTTAAATAATTCTTTTTGCTCTTCTTCCCAATAATTCATTAAACGCAATGCTTGCTCAGGAACTTCTCTAAAATCCTTATGCTCTCTACCTAATGCCCATTTAGTAATATGGCTCGCAGAGTAACCAGTAATTTCTGCAATATCTTTTTGTCTTAAATTATGGCGTTTTCTAAACTCTAAAAATTGTTCATTAGCTTGCATTTATTACACTCCGTATTCTTAGAATCTGATAGGTTTATGGTGATAATAGTTTAGATTCCAGGATTCTGCAACACTAAGGAAAAAATAATTTGAATTATTTCTTTTCTGCAAATATACTCTTCACTAAAGACGTTTAGATAATAAAAAACCGCCTTGAAGCTGGTACCTTCTTAGCGGTTACGTGTACATAACATACAAGGACATTATAATGCATTTACAAGATACGTGCATCAGTAAAATTCGACAACCGAAAGAAAGAGTAACCGTAGTTTATCCATGGATGACTGCCATCTGCAAACAAAACCCATGCGCTTCAGCAATCTTAGCGCTGTCTACATTTCGCCATAACGAATATGGCTGGAGTGAGCACTACCTTAGTCGTGAAGACTTAAAAGAAGCGCTCTTTCATCAATTCACACTGTATCAAATTGGTAAGTCTCTAAAACAGTTATTTGCTGATAAAGTTTTCACACACATTAAACGTAAGTGCTACGACCGTACCACTGTGTTTAGTTTAAACACTAAAGCGATTAGTGCTTTTCTTGCCAGCTATACAACACAATACCCGATTAAAGAAAAGCAAAAAGCGAAAGAGTATAAAAGTACTGAAAGCCTTGAAAACACTCAAGCTGCGAATTCGCAAAATGGAAGAGTCCAAATCGACTTTTCAATAAAGGAAGCACAGAAAGATAAAGAAGAGATTAATAACCCTGTACTTAATTTTGAACAATGTGCATCACAAGGGGATATTGTTATTGAGCTTGAATTTATTTTGACTCAATTACGAGAAGAAAAAAGAAAACACAATGACCAACTTTTAAACACTATTGATTTAACTGACTGGGCAAAAAAAGAACAGGAGCTGAGGAGCGCACTTCTAGAAACACAAGAGGCGCTTGATGAAGCAAAGGCGATGAATAGTGAGATTACCACTGACAAGCCGTGTAACACTCAAAGTGTTACGCCTAACTTGAGTAATGATTTAAGTAATGATTTAGCTGTGCTTGAAGATGTCCCTGTCGATATGGCTGTAGCGCATGGACCTGTGACAAACCAGCTAAGCCAAAATTTTTATAAGCAGCAAAAAAACTCAGCTGGGCGAGAAGTGACGAATAAACACATACAGAGGTTGAAACACTTTTCTAAAAAATTTGGTAATAGTCTTGATGAAATGCTGTGGTTTTTGAAAAATGCGTATACCGAAAAAGGCTACACCATTGACAAAGTGATGGGGATTTTAAGTGCAATAGCGCCAACATTTACCCGGCCGAATGGGATGGCTAGTTTTTGATGTATGGCTTAAAACATATTTATTGAATTAGGTTTAATTTTTATCTTTGTTCTGCAAAGATAGTGAACTTTGTAATATTAGAGTGATTTAGTGAATTAATGGGACTAAAAAAAACAACACACAGGAAAAAATCAGGTAAAACGACAGGATACCTGTATACATTCGATTTAATCTGCCCAGAAAGAACACTTTGTGTTGAATTTGAAGTGATGCACTCAAATATCTTAAAAGCTAAAGAAGCAGTTGAGGAGGCATTTGATGAGTGGGTGGGAGAGCAAGAGGATGGGGCGACAGGGTATGACTATAGTTATAGGACGATCAGGGGATAGTTTTATACACCATAGGTTAAGGCGGTTTAGTTATAGAGTAGTTGTTTAATCCCTTACTTTGGTGACGGAGATCGATTTTCTTAAGCATAAATTATCAGATGTATGAAAAATGAAGGCAATTCATATATTTTTACATATATCTTTCGATATGTTTTATACATTTTTATGTCGAAAATAGGACATTCATATAATGAAATTGCATTAGGATAAAAAAATGCCAAGAGAACGTAAACAAAACAGGGGTCACCATCCAGAAGTTTTAGGTGTGGAACCAGAATCTGCATCTGCTGAAAATCTAGAGTTAAGTGGGGCAGGTGCTTTTTCTAGTCATTTAACAGATCAAGAGGCAGAACCAGGCGTTGACCTTCCAATGGATCTAGGTTCGGAGTCAGAAGATGACTTCCTAATGGGTTTAACTTCGGAGCAAGACTCTACACTCACTAGAGATTTAGCGGTAAGTCGACGAAATAGTTTTTCTGACTTTCCTGAACAAACGACAGAAGAAAGGTTGCGTTTTCTTGAAGCTTTTGTAGCAAGTAACCCAGAGTTATCACTACTAAATATTGATCTTGACGATTTAGAAATAGGAGGAGGAGGAGCTTTTGTTGACCTTCCTATTGATCTTCCTCAAACAACGTCTGCAACTGATGAAGTTTTAAAGCGTTTTTCTAGTTTCGGACCTAAGTCTTTTCCTATTCCTTCAGAGCTTGCTCAGAATTTACCTGCTGATGTATATCGAGAGTTTGAGCAAAAATTTAACAAACTTATTACAGGACCAATCAGTCAACATCCAGTAGAAGAGCCGGTTACTATTGATGGTGAGGTGTACCCTTATGAAGCAAAAGAATTATTAAAAAGTTTGAGACGCGATGAAAGGAGCCCTATGACGAGGATTCCTGTTACAAAAAAGACTGTCTTGGTAAATGGTTATAGTTCTGAATTACAAGAGCAGATTGGGGGGCTTGTTGCTGAATATAAGGGGAAGCTGGAAAGGAAGCCTAGGCTTTTATTCCACGATGGCGAGCTGTCGGTACAAGCAAAGAATCCTGACTTTCACCTAAGTCAGGATATAAGCCCTCCTTAGTGCAACAATAAAGTTGCTTGCACAGGGAGCGCCTTTTTGACTTAGAGTCAGTCAGTTATGGTTGAATTTTTTCTAAATGATAAAACTCCCGCAAATGATTAATTTGTGTATTGCATTGCTCTAATGATTGGTAATTTTCCACGCCCCAGGTGAGTGCGGCTTTATTGGTTTGTCCTTGGATTTTGGTTGTTTTGCAGTGATTGAGCAGACTGTAGGGCGGACTTGCATTGATGTGACTGTGCGTGATCAACGAGTTCGGCTTGGCACAGCTTAATAAAAATGGCGTTAGGAATATCAGTAGCAGACCAGTTTTTACTGGCATGCAGCGATTCAAGTAAGGCGTGATCCACATCATCATGTTCCTCATCGGTGGCAGCAACTTCAGTAAAATAGCGTTGTTGAATCTGTTTAAGGCGCTGCTGTTCTAAATGGAAGGTTTCAGTGTTGTGTTTCCAATTCGTTTGAGCGATTTCATGCTTGAGCTCATACTGGGCACTTTGCCTCATTTCATAGCGCCAAACAAAAATAATGACAATGACCAAGACACCACCGACGCCATAGGCCCAAAAACTTTTGATCACGCTATACATCATGCACCTTGTTTGATGAGTGTTATTAGTTCAATCGGGGTAAGGTTCTCACGTTCGCGCTTAGGTAATACAATACTCTGAAAATCAGCCATATTGTGAAATTGTGATAATTCGACTAAAAATTACTCCCAGTATTCGAAGTGCAGGTGCCAATAATCGATTAAAGCAGCTAAAAATAG
>NZ_AMFF02000034.1:0-4475 GCF_000297215.2 Piscirickettsia salmonis LF-89 = ATCC VR-1361 | reverse complement strand
GGTTCAAAAAGGTCAATTACGTTATTATAAAAAACAGAATATCTGTGCCCAAAATCAGCTCATTGATAAATTATTTGGATTAGCTGCTTAATTCTAAGCAGAGAGCACAAGAAAATAACCTTTCTGAAGCTCACTATAATTTTTCGCAACAGTGCCGAAGAGTCTATATGATAAATATCCTTCTGAACTGCTTTAAACCGGTTTGAATTAATCGACTGATTGGCTAAATCTACATAATCTTCACTAATATCAATCGACAGCAGCTTACCCAGCGACAAAAAATTAGTAAGCCAAGCGCTCAGCTCAGCTCCGCCCGTACCAATTTCTAAAACTCGCATATTTTTTTGAATACCCGATTTTTTTAAAAGTAACTCGCTACTTTCACGATATATTTCGTGCTGAAGAGCAAGCCGTTTAAGACCTGATGACGAGTGCTGAAGTATATAGCTCATAAATCTTCCTTTTAACTATCTTAATGCAAATCATATAAGGTTATTCATAACCCCATTGCAAAGCAAGATTATTAATGCGCTTACCACGGTTGCTCTGATTCTTCAGAAATTTACGAAGTTTTTCCAGAGTAGTACCTTTTAATTCCTCGATAATATTCGTCAAAATAACGAAAGTTCGGATCATATTAACAACTCAAAAATCTAATATAAACATTTTAACACTCCACTATTTCAAATTGGTCAGCAGGAATAAAGGCGCGACCTTTAATCCTAACGTTTTTAATTTCACCGTTATTAATCATTTTGCGTATCGTATCAACAGGAACACCCTCTTTTCTTGACGCTTCTTTTTGTGTCAGGTACTCAATACCTGCATCGAGGCTAACAATATGGCTCGGTGCTTCATCAACATAGACAAGGTTTATGTTGTTTTAAATCTAAGTTGGTTGAATCCTGGTGTTTTAGTTTTTTGTCCAAGACTAAAGCGTAAACATCTTGCACTCGCATTTTATTTAAGGCTGCATAGTCCTCTACTATGATCAATCGCATTAAGCAGGCATCCCATTAGGGCGTGTAAAACTTGGTGCTATGGCGCTGAGTATGCCCATCACCTTGTCAACATTGTATCCTCGCTCTGTATATGAATTTTTCAGAAACCAGATCATTTCGTCAACGCTGTTGCCAAATTTGTGCGCGAAGTGTTTTAAGCGTTTCATGTGTTTAGTTGTAATCATTCGGTCCGAAGATGTTTTCTGCTGTTTGTAAAAATTTTGGCTAAGTTGGTTTGTAACAGGACCGTGAGCAGTATCCATATCAACCGGCAGGTCTTCAAGTGTTTTTATTTCCAAGTTAGGCGTAACGTTAGGTGGATTAAGCAGCTTCTTAGTAGAGAACTCAAGGCTTTGAATCTCTCTTGCCTCGTCAAGTGCCTGTTGAGTCTCTAAGAGTGCAGTCCTTAGCTCTCCCTCTTCTTTCACCCACTCTGCGAAATTATATCCGTCTGCTAGCTTATCATTATGTTTGTGTTTTGTTTCTAGCAATTGAGATAAAGCAGATTCGAGTTCAACAACAATATCCCCTTCTTCTATGCACTGGTCGAAATCTACAACATGGTTATTAATATCCTCTTCTTTGTCTTTCAGGGCTTCCTTTATTGAAAGTTCGATATCGACGTTTCCATTATTTGAATCCGCAACTTGAGGTTTTTCAAGGTCTGCGGCGTTTTCAGGTTGTTCTGGTTTTTGCTTCTGCGTGATTGGGAATTTTGTTTGATAGCTGCTTAGGAACTTGTTTATCAAGCTTCCATTTAGGCTGAATACCGTTGTACGGTCGTAGCACTTTCGTTTGATTTGAGTAAATATTTTATCTGCGAACAGTTGCTTTAGAGCTTTACCAATTTGATAAATCGTAAACTGATCAAATAAAGCTTCTTTTAAGTCTTCGCGGGTTAGATAATGCTCTTCCCATCCATATTGATTATGCCGAAATGTAGACAAGGCTAAGATGGCCGATGCGCATGGATTGTTTTTACAGATAGAAGCCATCCAAGGGTAGACAACGGTTACGCGCTCACTAGGAAGTTTAATTTTCGTGATACTCACAACAAGCTCCTTAACTGGTGATCTTGCTATTAACTAATCATGATGAAATTATATTAATAAGTTAACGAAGAAGCAAATAGTTTTCGCAATAAATAATTAATATTCAAACAGTTAAAAGGGGTGTATAGCCCCCTATTAGTAAAGATGCATAATAGGGGTTTATAGCCCCCTATTAGTAAAGGTGCATAATAGGGGTTTATAGCCCCCTTAAAGATGTATAAAAGGGGTTTATAGCCCCCTATTAGTAAAGATGTATAAAAGGGGTTTATAGGCCCCTATTAATAAAGATGCATAAAAGGGGTTTATAGGCCCCTATTATAGTTTGCCAACATTAACGTCTTAGACAAGAGATACAATTGTCACAAGAGAATAATTAATTGTAAAAACAATTTGCTTTGTTGTTAACTTTATATTATATTTTTAATATAAATAGTTAACCGGAGCAAAATAATGTCAAATGTGAGTCAGTTCAAAATTAGTGAAATGGCGAAAGTCGCAGGTGTTAGCACTCCTTTAATAAGTAAATATTTTCGTGATTTTGATGACGATAAAGTTACTAGGGTAAATAAACGTATTGTTGGAATTACCCCGGAGGCGGCAGAAGATTATTTAATGCATGCTGGCTTAGACTATTTTTATCGTCCTTCGATTATATTATCTGCAAATTTATGTGGTGGAGTAGGTAAAACATCTAGTATTTATAATCTTGGCTCCGCAATGAGAAGGATTACAAACAGAAATACTCCTATTGTATATATAGATGGAGACTCACAAGGTAGTTTTACATCAATGGTGTTTGGTGAACCTGCAGATGATAGTGAACCTCTGTTACTTGATTTTTTAGAGGGTAAAGTCAAGATAGGTGAAATTCTAACTGAGGTGGGTGACAATGTTTGGTTTATTAAGTCAAACCTAAACCAGGTGTGGATTGAGAAGATTTTATCTAACAAACCAAAAGATATTAAAAATGGTATGCTGAATTTTTATAAAGAGATTTATAAACACTTAGGAAAAGAAACTAAAATTTTTCAGGATCATACACCTCAACTATCTAGTCTTTTTACATCTAGTGTTTGTGCGCTTTGCCAATTAGATGACAGTATACTGCGTAGCGTATTGATCCCTATGCGTAGTGATAAATTTGCAATTCAAGGAGCTAACTATATTATTCAAGAAATTGATGACTTAGTTGACACTTTTTCTTTAGATAACAATATAGATATTCACTGTTTCTTTTCTAGTATAGATAGGCGCGTATCGACAACAGGTGAAGCTCTGAAATTAGCGAAGGCAAATGAAAATATTTTAGATAGACTCTCGTCTATTATTGTTCGTTATTGCTCGGAAGTTCCCAAGAGTATTATGAAGTCATCTAGCGTATATACTACTGGAAAAATTAATAATGCAGCTCAGGACTATCAAGATTTGCTTCAGTACGTATACAGCTATGGCATGGAGCCTAGAAATGGGTAACAGCTTGGATGAACTCGCCAAAAAAGTGGGGGTTGATCTTTCCGAGAAAAAGACACCGAAGAAAAGCACTAATCGATTTGTAGCTAGACGAAGACGTGGATGGACTGAAGAAGACGAAGATGGAATTAAGCAAGAAACGATACCAAGCCCTGATACAAATAAATCAAAAGATAAACTAAAGAAATTAGCGACACCGAAAGTCGGTGAAGCAGAAAATATAAAAACACCATCTTTAGCTTTTAAAAATTTGAGGGGGAATCCTCTAAGTTTAATTTATTACTTGCATGAGAAATCTTCTTCAAAGACCTTTATTACTGAAAAAATAACACAACGAGGTGTTATTGAATCTATCAATATTTCTAGAGAGTCAGCCAAGACAGCATTGAGATTTTTACTTAAGAATTCTCTTATTGTTAGAGTTGAATTTCAACCTGGTAGAGCAGGTTGGTCTATTTATTCGATTGACAAGAGCCTTTTTCAAGAAATCTCTGATAGAAAACCATCAAATAAACCTTAATGTTATAATAGGGGTCTTTAAACCCCTTTTATACATCTTTAGTAATAGGGGTCTATAAACCCCTTTTATGCATCTTTATTAATAGGGGTCTATAAACCCCTATTATGCACCTTTACTAATAGGGGGCTATAGCCCCCTATTATGCATCTTTATTAATAGGGGTCTATAAACCCCTTTTATGCATCTTTATTAATAGGGGGCTATAGGCCCCTATTAAGAACGCCCTCCGTCATCTGAAGTGCAACACTACTCTATACTAAGCCGCCATCAAATACTCTAAAAAAACATGATTAGGTGAGCAATAATTCAAACTCGCTCTTCTTCTGGTGTTCAATGTATGCTCTATTTTTGCTATTTCTTTGTCACTAATTTCATTAAAATCTGTCCCTTTAGGTAGAAAACGCCTTATCAAACCATTTGTGTGCTCATTTA
>NZ_AMFF02000033.1 GCF_000297215.2 Piscirickettsia salmonis LF-89 = ATCC VR-1361 | reverse complement strand
AATGTTAGGTGTCAGCCCCATTTTATTTTAAATTGGATTACACTCTATTACACTTAGCTTTAGTAAGCCATTTCGAGGAAGGGTAATTATTTTATTTATTTCAAAATCTGATTCTCTTAGGAGATATTCGAAATCTTTTTTCTCTCTTTCTTTGCTGTTAAAAAGGGAAAACATATGCAGATCATGCCAGACAGCAGAACTATCATGCTGTTTAGTATCAACAATTGCTTCAATTATAAATAATTTTCCCCCTGGGTTTATTGACGCTCGGGAGTTTTTAAGAATTTTTATAGCTATTTCATCTGTCCAATCGTGCAAAATAAATTTAAGAATGTGGTAATCAATACCAGATGGAATACTGCTTATAAAGTCACCAGAGACTAAATCTAATTTTTCAAGGATATCATCCGCCAGATTAGCTTTAGCATGTTTTATCACTTGGCCTAGGTCATATAAAACACCTGTTATATTTCTATGTTTTACTATGCCAGATAATAACTCACCTGTGCCACCTCCAATATCAATAATGCTTTTATGACTATCTAAATTTAATGCATCAATAATTGTTGGAATATCTCTTTTTGTATGAGCAGCCATAGATTTATTAAATAACTCAAATTTTACAGGATCTTTCTTTAAATATTCAAAGTAATCATAGCCAAAAGTAATACTAAACGTAAGCGTCGCTACCTCGGTAGGTATTTTGCACATCCAATGATGCAAAATCGCCGAACCTACCTCGGCCTACTCACCTCGTGCTTAGCACTCCATGGCTCGCAGCGAGAGCTAGCGCTATTAAGCATACCCTCATACAGGTTACTCCATGCCTGATATGAATCTTCTCCTGAACGCAGGGCAAATGAATAAAGTGAGCCTTCTTTATTGGGTATTAAAAGAGATGATTTTTCACTATTATAAAACTTCCCTGCTTTTTCTATAAATATCATTTTAGAGATTAAAGCTCTTAATAAGCGACAAGGATAGGCTCGCTGAGTACGGCTCGTGATATTTATCGTTGTCTGTATGATTAATCGCTTGTTAATCAACACAATGAGATAGTTAGTCTGATTCAATTCACGCTCAAACACCTTTTCCAAACCGGCAGGGCCTGGTGGCGCTACTATGTGGCCAATCGAGAGAATATTCCTCGCTCAGTGGTTGAAACAGTCGTGAAGATGCTCAGCTGCAAAACCAAGTTTGCCGGCCATGACGAATACAGCTGTTCTAACCCAGACTGCAAGCACACTAAGACCGTTGCCTATACTTGCAAATCACGGTTATGCTCCTCTTGTGGAAAAAAGCCACAGAGCAATGGATTGCTGCACAAAATGAGTTATTACCAAAGTGCGAATATCAACACATCACACTGACAATGCCAGAAGCTCTCTGGCCATTTTTTCTGGCAAATCGTGACCTGCTCAACGAGTTATCACGTCTGGCCGCTGACATCCTGCTCAAAACTGCAAAGAAGAAAAAAGTTAAGATTGGTATCTTTACCATGCTCCACACCTTTGGCCAGGATTTAAAGTGGAACACACACATCCACTTATCCGTGACACGCGGTGGCTTATCTGAATGCGAAGCGATATGGAAAAAGATTTACTTTACTAAGAGAAAAACCATGCGGATGTGGAGGTATGCAATCATTAATTTATTACGCGATGCCTACAAAGCAGGAAAACTCGTGATTCCTCATCAATATCAAAACCGCATTATTGACCTCACATCATTTAATCGATTTATTAATCCAGAATACAACAAACTCTGGCATGTGCATTTTTCTGACGTTCAGCCTTCACACCATCAAAATGTTGATTACTTGGGGCGCTATCTTAAACGACCACCGCTTTCTAACTCACGCATCCTTTATTATGATGGTGAGAAAGTCGCCTTTCGTTACATCGACCGAGAAACAGGAAAGCAGGAGAAATATCACTACACTGCTTTAGAGTTCATTGATCGTTTAATCCCTCACATCCCAGAAAAGTCATTTAAGATGGTTCGTTACTATGGTTTCTTGAGCTTCCGTACGCGTGGAAAATTACTGCCAAAGATTTACGAAATATTGGACCAGACGGTAGAGCCAATCAAAAAAATTACCTATGCATCACTCCTCAAAGGCTTTATCAACACTGATCCGTTTGAATGCATCCTCTGCGGTAGCAAAATGGTTTTAACGGGTGGTCGCCCAAAACAGCGCTTATCAGTCATTATGAAGTATCACAAAGCTCTAGCAACCATGCAGATAATTAAATTCTAACAGGAGTAGTCCGTCTAGGGTCAGGCTTTAAGCCTGATTTTTGCTATTTCATCACTTAATTAGCACCTATGCTTTGGGTGCTGGAAGTAATTTTTAGTCGAATTATTTCAATTTCATGATATGGCTGATTTTCAGAGTATTGTAATTCCTAAGCGCTAAATAAGCTGTGGCCTGACATTAAATTTTTGAGAGATTTGCTCTACTGTTTTCCCTTCATCACCAATATAGCTTGCTATATCAAGCCTTGCAGCTGTGTATATCGCCTGAGTTATTTGATAAGACTGTATATCACTATATAGTTCTTCTACTTGCATTTATTAATCCTTTTTACTGCAATAAACCTAAAGTACACCTAATACAGCTTAGCACACTACTTTTCTTTAGTAATAGAAACTGTACAGAAGCATACAGCCTTTTAGCACATTAAATTATATCCGGCAATACAATCTCATTTAAAAGCTCAGATATTTTACAAAAATTAATATTATTAGGCAAAAGCCTACATTTTTACTAGAATCCACTCATCACAACGTCCATAAGCTGAACATTATTAGAGCCACTTACAACTCAAAATTAAGAAAAACATTTAGACAGTTATATGACCTTATTTATATAATATAGCTGAAGTAGGATGCTAACTTTACTTAAGGAGATAAGGATGTATATTCCATACATGAAAGAAAGGTTTAATACTTTTGAACCAGGTAGCTTTACCGAAATAATGGCAAAAGTTCGTAGCAACAGCCTAACTGAAGTTGAGCTTTTTATTAAAGCAATTGCGACAAAACACAATGTTTATTCAGACAAAGATGAAGTAGATGAAATTCGTTTTGATGCCGCATGTCTGGCATTCCAGTTGGGTAACTTAGGTTTAGCTAAAGACTTATTAAAAGCAATAGACCCTGATTGTATTCAAGAGCTTGCAATGTCTTCTGTACGTCATCAAGACAACCAAGATCATAGCAGTAAAAGTGTTACTGATACTCTCAGAATGCTAAAGCTTCTGCCTGCAAATAAAAGTAATAGTTCCCTGCCTTTTTTCAGGGAACAACAATCAACAGAACAACAAAAAAGTGCGGATAACGACTTTTCCCCAGCAAGTTAAGCCAAACTTAGTTACAGTTTTACTATAGCTACAAGAAACTACTAAAATTAGCTCTGACAAATACTTTTTAAGCTAACGTACAAAGCTATATAACATTATGACGCCATTGAACGAGAATGGCGCCCAATTTATTTAGATTAATATTGATCAAGCAAAAAAACTAATAAATCATGTGATGTAATAATACCAACCAAATTCACATTATTATCAACAACAGACAAAGCATTAAATTTCTTCTCAATTAGCATTTGAGTCGCATGTTTTACCGTATCTGTTTCTTTTATCGTCAACACCGGTTACCCCATCAAGCCCCAGATTAGAATGCGTTGTCTTAAACTCACTACTATAGATACCTCCATCGCATTTTACAAAAACCGCAGGGTAATCAATTTTTAAATCAACAGTTCGCGTTTCTAAAAACCCCCCTCCTGCAACATTCGGCTCTCTACCAGAGTCTTTAATTTTTTCAATTATTTGTTCTCTATTAAGGAGGAAAGATGATACGTAAGCGTCGCTACCTC
>NZ_AMFF02000032.1 GCF_000297215.2 Piscirickettsia salmonis LF-89 = ATCC VR-1361 | reverse complement strand
AAGCAACGCTTGTCAGTAATCATGAAGCACCACAAAGCCCTAGCGACCATGCAGCTCATTAAGTTCTAACAGGAGCAGTCCGTCTATAATCAGGTTTTAAGCCTATTTTTAGCTGCTTTATCGATTATTGGCACCTGCACTTCGAATACTGGGAGTAATTTTTAGTCGAATTATCACAATTTCACAATATGGCTGATTTTCAGAGTATTGTATTACCTAAGCGCTAAAAGTAGTACGAGGTAGTACGAGGTAGTACGAGGTAGTACGAGGTAGTACGAGGTAGTACGAGGTAGTACGAGGTAGTACGAGGTAGTATCACATTTATTTTCAAATAGGTATGGATTTTTACATCATTACGATGAACAATATTATCAGATAAAAGAATTAGGTAAGATATTTCGAAAGTGATTAAATAAAATAAAGCCCTCCTGCAAGAGGGCTAACAACTGGCCGGCGTAGAAACCTAACCAAGACATCTCTATTTTAGGTTTCTACGCAGCATTCGTCAACCCCATAAGTTTATGAGGACAAGATAGTTATGCTTAAAATTAGACAACCTAAAGAACGAGTCACCGTAGTCTACCCATGGATGACTGTAATTTGTAAAAACAACCCGTGTGCATCAGCAATCTTAGCGCTGTCTACATTTCGCCATAACGAATATGGCTGGAGTGAGCACTACCTTAGTCGTGAAGACTTAAAAGAAGCGCTATTTCATCAATTCACACTGTACCAAATTGGTAAGGCTCTAAAACAGCTATTTGCTGATAAAATTTTCACACACATTAAGCGCAAGTGCTACGACCGTACCACGGTATTTAGTTTAAACACTAAAGCGATCAGTGCCTTTCTTGCGAGCTATACAACACAATACCCGATTAAAGAAAAGCAAAAGGCGAAAGAGTGTAAAAGTGCTGAAAGCCTTGAAAATACTCAAGTTGCGAATTCGAAAAATGGAACTGTCGAAATCGACTTTTCAATAAAGGAAGCACAGAAAGATAAAGAAGAGATTAATAACCCTGTACTTAATTTTGAACAATGTGCATCACAAGGGGATATTGTTATTGAGCTTGAATTTATTTTGACTCAATTACGAGAAGAAAAAAGAAAACACAATGACCAACTTTTAAACACTATTGATTTAACTGACTGGGCAAACAAAGAACAGGAGCTTAGGAGCGCACTTCTAGAAACACAAGAGGCGCTTGATGAAGCAAAGGCGATGAATAGTGAGATTACCACTGACAAGCCGTGTAACACTCAAAGTGTTACGCCTAACTTGGGTGATGCTTTAGGTAATGATTTAGCTGTGCTTGAAGATGTCCCTGTCGATATGGCTGTAGCG
>NZ_AMFF02000031.1 GCF_000297215.2 Piscirickettsia salmonis LF-89 = ATCC VR-1361 | reverse complement strand
AACAACTGCATTGAAAATGATCACAAAGCGGTAAAGCGCAAATCCCGTTTCCGCCAATGGTACCAATCACTTTCTACAGCACGGCCTACCATTGACATAATGGAAGCGATGCGCATGGTTCAAAAAGGTCAATTACGTTATATTAAAAAACAGAATATCTGTGCCAGATAAGGCATAGCGGCCATACCAGCGCACCAACCAAAGAATGATCTCACCAGAGTAGTGCTTCCATTTAAAGGGTTGATTCTTCTTAAATCGTTTACGTCTAGCCACAGTAATTCACTCTTAATTTCAGTTGATTGCTACACCATACTCAAATCTAAATTTTTCGCAACAGTGCCGCTTTAAGCCTGATTTTTGCTATTTCATCACTTAATTAGCACCTATGCTTTGGGTGCTGGAAGTAATTTTTAGTCGAATTATTTCAATTTCATGATATGGCTGATTTTCAGAGTATTGTAATTCCTAAGCGCTAAACAAGACATAGGCCCAATTGCCGCCGTATTCGCAACGGTGAAGTTCCTCGGAAAATGCACACAAGACCAAGTGCTAGATCGTCTACGCTCTCAAAAAGTAGAGTACAGTAGTTTGCAGCCAGTATTGCAAGAGTTGATTAGGAAGAGGAAAGTGGATTCTGATGGTTTTTATTATTGGGAAAGGTTGTAATTGATCAATATTTGTACAGCATTAAAATGGTTTATATTTTGAGCTGATTTAAGTGATTATCCACACGGTTATGCACTGAAATTGTGGGTTAGTTTTGGGGGTGGTGTTGATTGTTGATGTGAGGGTATCAGAGTATAATCTAGTAAGCATGGTGTAGTTTTCATCGTTGCAAGTATTGAGTGAGGAAGGTGATGGCAAGAGCTGAGCATGATTTAGACATTTATGCATGGGCACATGAGAATGCTGAATTGTTGAAACAAGGTAAGTTCAATGAGGTTGATATGGTGAATGTGATCGAGGAGTTAGAAGACTTGGGTAATAGTAAACGCGACCAGCTCACTGCTCGATTAAAGTTGATTATTCAGCATTTATTAAAATGGCAATACCAGCCTTCTCACCGTGGTCGCTCATGGTCGCTTACAATTCAAAACAATCGTGATGATGTTGAGGATTTATTCGAAGATGTCCCCAGTTTAAAAAGCAAGCTTGATGAATGCTTTGATAAAGCATATAAACGGGGTGTAAAAGCTGCATCTAATGAAACTGATATACCGATTAAAACATTCCCTAAATCATGCCCGTACACGTTAGAGCAAGTATTAAATCCTGAGTTTATGCCAGAGTAGTTTTATATACGCAAGAAGGCATATCAAGCAGCAGTGATCTGGAGCTAGGTTAAAATTCGCTGCTTGAGGCTGCCATATGGTGAGTATGGTCCTTGCGTTTTAAAAATCAAAAGTAAGCTGTTTGACTTCAAACAAATCGGATTGGACTTGCTTTCGAGTATCAAGCTGATAATGGTAGTAGCCCTTTTCCCCCTTCCATGAACGTATATTATAGCCTTCCTTGCGGAGTTGACAGATAAAGGTAGGTAAACAATGGCCGAAACCCAACTTGTAAGCCTTGGGGCGTGTCAGTTCTTCGCCTGATTTGAGGAGTTCGAGGATTTTGTGGGTGGTTGAGGGCATAGTAAAGCTCTTTAGTATTCAATTTGAATCTACTGTAAAGAGCTAGATTAGTCAAAGTAGAAAAAGTTACTGTGCTGTATAACCTCCATCCACAGAGTATAAAGAGCCAGTTACAAATGATGCTTCACCTGAATTTAGGAAATAAATGACATTTGATACTTCTTCTGGTAACCCTACTCGTTGGATAGGCTGAGAGGTTTTGAGGATATTATATAGATCATCATTAGTCATGTTTAATTTGTGCGAATTAGATTTCACCGCGTTATGGTATAAAGGTGTTTCAATGGTTCCAGGACAAACAGAATTAACCCTGATATTACTTGATGCGAAATCAATAGCCAATGATTTTGTTATTGTTGCTATTGCTCCTTTTGTTGCACCGTAAAGGACACTAGAGCCTTTACCTACAAATGATTGATCTGAACCCACTAAACAAATGGATCCACCATAGTTATTTTCAATTAAAGTAACAAAATTTTGGATGAAAAATAGGGTGCCTTTTACATTAATGTTAAAAATAATTTCATATTTTTCTTCTGTTAAATCTTTTAACGAGCCAAAGCTGTGCACCCCAGCATTTGAAACTAAGTGATCGACTTTTTTTGTAAAGCTATCAACTTCTAATCTTGCTTTTTTGATTGAGCTTACACTTGATATATCACAGTTTATATGGAAGAAATTATTATGGGTTACTTCTGGTTTATTAATATCTAAACCAAAAACTATATAACCTTCTTTTAGATATTTTGATACAGTTGATGATCCAATGCCTGTAGAAGAGCCTGTTATAGCAACATATTTAGACATGAAATTTTTTCCCTCGACTTTTAGCGCTTAGGTAATACAATACTCTGAAAATCAGCCATATTGTGAAATTGTGATAATTCGACTAAAAATTACTCCCAGTATTCGAAGTGCAGGTGCCAATAATCGATAAAGCAGCTAAAAATAGGCTTAAAACCTGATTATAGACGGACTGCTCCTGTTAGAACTTAATGAGCTGCATGGTCGCTAGGGCTTTGTGGTGCTTCATGATTACTGACAAGCGTTGCTTTGGACGCCCACCGGTTAAAAGCATTTTGCTACCACAAAGGATGCACTCAAACGGGTCAGTGTTGATAAAGCCTTTGAGGAGTGATGCATAAGTGATTTTTTTAACCGGCTCTACCGTCTGGTCCAGTAACTTATAAATTGTTGGCAGCAGCTTTCCGCGGGTGCGAAAGCTCAAGAAGCCGTAATAGCGGATCATCTTAAATGATTTAGTGGGGATGTGACGGATTAGACGCTCAATAAACTCAAATGTTGTACTGGTGTGCTTTTCCTGCTTACCCGTTTTGCGATCAATATAGCGAAAGATCACTTCTTTGCCATCATAGTGCAGTAAGCGTGAATTTGAGAGTGGCGGTCGCTTTAAGTATCGACCTAAATAATCAACGTTTTGGTGGTGTGAAGGCTGAGCTTTTGCAAAATGGACATGCCAGAGTTTATTGTATTCTGGGTTGATGAATCGATTAAATGATGTGAGGTCAGTAATGTGGTTTTGATATTGATGAGGAATCACGAGTTTCCCTGTTTTGTAAGCGGTGCGTAATAAATTAACAATCGAAAACCGCCACATTGGCATCGTTTTTTTCTTTGTGAAATAAACTTTCTTCCAGGTTGTCTTGCACTTAGATAAGCCACCACGTGTCACTGATAAGTGGACGTGCGTATTCCAATTTAAACTCTGGCCGAAAGTATGCAGAGCTGTGAATATACCGATCTTAATTTTTTTCTTCTTTGCAGTTTTGAGCAGAACATTTGCGGCGAGTCGTGATAGATGATTCAGTAGCTCACGATTAGCAAGGAAAAACGGGCAAAGTGCTTTTGGCATGGTGAATGTTATGTGCTGGTATTCGCACTTTGGGAGTAACTTATTCTGTGCAGCAATCCATTGCTCAGTGGCTTTTTTCCACATGAGGAGCATAGCCGTGATTTGCAGGTATAGGTGACGACTTTGGTGTGTTTGCATCCTGAGTTAGAGCAACTGTATTCATCATGACCTGCAAACTTAGTTCTACAGCTGAGCATTTTCACGACGACTTCAACCACAGAGCGAGGAATATTATCGCGATTGGCCACATAGTAGCGCCACCAAGCTCTGCCAGTTTGGAAAAGATGTTTAAGCGTGAATTGAATCAAACTAACTATCTCATTGTGTTGATTAACAAGCGATTAATCATACAGACAACGATAAACTATACAACGGCCCTCCTAAAGTCGCGACCTGTACTCAGCGAGCCTATCCTTGTTCGCAACAGTGCCTAATCTCTCACCTATGTGTCCAATTTCATTGAACC
>NZ_AMFF02000030.1 GCF_000297215.2 Piscirickettsia salmonis LF-89 = ATCC VR-1361 | reverse complement strand
GCAATAGCAGGCCGGTGTTCAATACCAACGCGATTAGGTATTTTTATTTGATCACCACGATTCACCTTTTTCTTATAAGGTTTTCCCGAATGAGGCAGGTTTTTGTAAAGCTCTCCGCCCTGCTCTCTGATCAGGCTACCCTATTCCGGACAAATAAATTACAATAATCCGAGCCGGAGGAATCACAATGGGAAAGCGTCACGTCACCAAGTACACCGAAGAATTTAAAAAATCATCTGCCAAGCTTGCAGTCGATTCAAATCAAGCAATCAGTCATACAGCACAGGAATTGGGTATTCACTCAAGTACACTGCATGGTTGGGTCAATAAATATCATCCAAACAGTCCAAATACTGTTAAAGATGAAGTTAGTGATATGGCTGCTGAAATAAAACAGTTAAAAAAAGAGTTGGCTAGAGTGACACAGGAACGTGAAATACTAAAAAAAGCGGCGGCGTACTTTGCAAGCGAAACACAGTAAAGTATGCCTGGATCAAAGAAAATAAATGTGTTTTTCCAGTAGATAGGGTGTGCTCAATCTTAGGTGTTAGCCGATCAGGTTATTACAGTTGGTTAAAGGTACAGCCTTCCAAGCGAATGATAGAGAACCAAAAATTAGCTAGGCGAATCAAGGAAATATTCATCGAAAGCCGTGCAACCTATGGTACTCGAAGAATTAGAAAACAGTTGGCAACACAGGAAATTTCTGTAAGCCGTAAGCGAGTTGGCCGTTTAATGAAGCAGAACCAGCTTTGCTGCAAGATAAAGCGTAAATTCAAAGTAACTACGGATTCTAAACATCGATTGCCAATTGCGAAAAACGTGTTGGACCGGAATTTTTCAGCAACAGGCCCTAACCAAAAATATGTTGGTGATATTACCTACATACGGACCCAACAAGGCTGGTTGTACTTGGCTGTTGTGATTGACTTATTCTCACGAAAAGTTGTTGGCTGGGCCATGGAGGATCATATGGAAGCATCACTCGTCAATGATGCTCTGTTGATGGCCTTATGGAAACGAAAGCCTAAAGCTGGGTTAATTTGGCATTCAGATCGCGGAAGCCAATATGCTTCAGAAAGTCATCGTGAGATTCTTAAAGATCATCAAATTAAGCAAAGTATGAGTCGTAAGGGAGACTGCTGGGATAACGCTGTTTCAGAGAGTTTCTTTCATACCTTAAAAACGGAGTTAGTTCATCACATGAATTTTAAAAATCGACAGGAGGCTAAATCAGCGATCTTTGAGTATATCGAAGTTTTTTATAACAGAAAACGCATTCACTCAGCTAATGATTATTTATCACCTGAGGAATACGAGCATAATCAAAAAATCAGTTAAAAATTTGTCTAGAAAAAGGTTGCCAGATCAAAAGGATGCGGTGAGCGGTATAAACTCCGTCCAGTTTTGATTATCCTCTGACGTTGAACATTGCACTTCAAAGCCACAGGCTTCCGGTGATCCTAACCACGACCAATTATTTTCTAGCGTGTAATGGCTCCACGCGTTCTGCATATTATCAAAGGATAAATCATCATTGCTTTGACTGATTTGCATATCCGCATAGACACGGCAGCGCATGATTTTACCTAGATCATAAACAGCACTCAGGTAGTATCCTTCACTAATGTCCGTCGCTAAGGTTCCGCTTTTGGTGTTTTCCCAACTGTCACTATAATCCTCCCAGGATTGAGTCATACCGCCCCAAGAGTAGTATAAAAATAAACGAATATGGTTATTATTATTAACCGCGGTGTGATGAAACTCACCCGGCCAATCATTAGCGGCATAATCATATTCTTGAATAATATTTAACGGCGTTAAATCAGTCAGTTCTAACACACTCGCTTCAGCTGATTTAATCCCCCATTGACTCACCGCTTTAATCAAATAAAAGCCAGGTCTGGCCTGTGTTAGATGCAGTGTAGTGCTATTAAGTTCTGCAATTAAAATGGAGTTTTCCCAAGCGGTGCCGTGCCTGATCTCGTAGTGTTTAACATACAACTCTGGATTTTTCGCCCATTCTAAAACGGCGATTTTATCGCTATACGAGGAGACAAAACGGCTGACATTCTGAGGAATCTGCTGCTCGAGTGATGCGCTACAGTGGTATGTTGAATAATGGCTACGTTGCCCAAACCAGCCCATCGCACGCACTCGAAACGTGTAGGTTGCACCTGTGCTACTGAACTCAATATGATTTAAATGGGTGGTTTTAACGTCGGAATAATTACCGTCATTGCTACGCACTTGATACTCGTAATACGCCGCATTTGGATCGCCATCAAAGGCAACAATCAAGACCGCTTCGGCGATGCCGCCGTGATAACTTACGCTTTGTTCAACGCGGTAATTACTCGGTGCTTTTAAGGGCACTGTTGCGAAAAATTTAGATTTGAGTATGGTGTAGCAATCAACTGAAATTAAGAGTGAATTACTGTGGCTAGACGTAAACGATTTAAGAAGAATCAACCCTTTAAATGGAAGCACTACTCTGGTGAGATCATTCTTTGGTTGGTGCGCTGGTATGGCCGCTATGCTTTGTCTTATCGTGACCTCAAAGAAAT
>NZ_AMFF02000029.1:21286-27337 GCF_000297215.2 Piscirickettsia salmonis LF-89 = ATCC VR-1361 | reverse complement strand
CAAGGCACGCAACGCTGTGTGACGCGGACAGCCGAGGGTTTATAGTCGTCGCGTTTTGCTCGGCGATTTTGCATCATTGGATGTGCAAAATACCTACCGAGGTAGCGACGCTTACGATTTTCCTCATTTAAGCTCAAAACCGTTGAACGTGGATTTTTAGGTCCCATCGGGGCGTCTGATGTTGAAGCGCGATTTCTCCACTTTGCTACTGTTTTGACATTTAAATTGTGGCGATCCGCTAACGTTTTAAGGCTCTCTTGTCTTGATGACAAGTGGTCATAGGATGCACCACTAAACTGCGGGACTAAATACCTAGTAGGTTGCTATATATTTTAGTTGCATATGAATAAGCTTTTGTGTTAATTTCCTAGCCATATTCCATATGCTAAAGAAAACTTTAAGCTTCTAGGGTTGCTAGTCGTTAATGATTAAATTATTTTATATAAAAAAACGGGTTATCTTCTACCCTTTATTTATTATCCTAATCTTTATTATTTGTTTTATTTTATATTATGGATATAACTTATATTTGAATAATAACTTTCATGTTGTAATTCCAGGGCAAATCTACCGATCTGCGCAGCCAACTCCCAATGACCTTAATAAATATATGAAACAATATCATATCAAGTCAATCATTAACCTAAGAGGGCAGCAAATAGGCTCAGACTGGTATGATGATGAAGTTTCATTCGCAAAAATGTATCACATTAACCATTTTAATGTGGCGCTGGATGCACATAAAGTTCCTTCGTTAAACACCTTGCATTACCTAATTTATCTTATTGAAAATGCACCTAGACCACTATTGTTTCACTGCCGTGCAGGAGCGGATCGAACTGGCTTAGCCTCTGCGTTGAGTATTATTCTCAATGGGAACAGCTCGTTAGATGACTTAGAAGATCAAGCGTCTTGGCAATATGCAGCGTTATCACCAACAACGATAGGCTATCAAGTTTTAAAAAATTATTTAGATTGGTTATCAGAAAACCATAAAACAAACTCAAAAGCTAATTTTTTGGTTTGGGATAGAAGCTTAAAAGAGTTAAAGAGCTATAAAGGCTGGTTTTTTACTTAAGGTATGTGTTAGGTGTTGTTGTGGGGGTTGCAAAATTGCAAAAGAGGAGCGAAGGTTAACTAATTGCCAGTAATTAATTTAACTTCTGCATTTTCTATGGCATTGGATCGGCCATATAAAACAATAATGTCATTTTCTTTTAATTTTGTTTCAACAGGTGGGTCTTCTGAGCGAATGCCGTTACGTCGTAAGGCCGTGATAATAACTTCATATTGATTCAAGTTTAGTTCAGCGATGGTTTTACCAATGGCAAAACTACGTGCTGGGAGGAAAAATGATTGTAAATTTTCACGTTCATTATCGTTATCTTCATCTTCATGATGATGCAGTGAGTCACCTGCTTGAAAAAACCCTCTGAGCATACTGTAACGATTTTGGTGTGTATCAAAGCTCCAGCGCATCACCCGATATCGCGGCACGCCTAAGAGTAAGAGCAAGTGTGAGCCTAATAATAAGCTGCTTTCTGAGGTTCGAGTAATGACTTCGGTCGCACCGATCGCCATAAATTTTTCATAGTCATCATCATTATGGGTCCGTACCAGTATATTGATTTTTGGTGATGTTTTATGAGCGTGTTGAGTAATGGCTGCAGCAGCACCCTTATTGGCAAAGGTGATGACCAATGCCTTTGCTAAGTTTAGTTTTGTTGCCTCTAAAATACTTTCGCGTGATGCGTCACCATAAATTATATTTTCGCCAGCCAGTGCTGCTTGATTAACCCGTGTAGGATCTGAATCGATAGCAAGGTACTGAAAACCTTCAGAGGCGAGAATGCCGGCAATTTGTTGGCCCGTGCGCCCAAAGCCACAGATGATGACATGACCATTGAGCTCTTCATTGTAATTATTAGTTAGTGAGGATGTGGCTAAATTGGGTTCTGGAAAGTGTTTTTTTAGCTTGTCATAGCTATAAATTAGTAGTAAAGAGATAATCATGCTAAAAATAAAGCTCATTAACAACACTTGATCGTTGATAGGGCTGAGCATCTGAATTTGGCTGGCTAAGGCAATCAATACGAAGCTAAATTCACCACCTTGTGCGAGTAAAATGCCTATGCGTAGCGAATCTCGTCCATTATGCATGCGCAAGCCTCGACAAATGAGCGTAGTTAAGATTAACTTTATGACCACCAGGCCAAAGGCGACGAGAGTAACCTGTTGCCAAACAATGGGAAGTAGGTGAATATCGACCATCATGCCGACACTGATAAAGAAAAAGCCAAGCAGTGAGTCTTTAAATGGGCGAATGTCGGCTTCAACTTGGTGGTGATATGGTGTGCCTGATAATAAAACACCCGCTAAGAAGGCACCGAGTTCTTTAGAAAGACCCATCATTTCGGTAAAATTGGCCGCAGCTAGCGCGGTAAATAAAGCGGTGAGCATAAATAACTCACTGGAGCGCGTTTTTGAGATGGCTAAAAAAAGTGGCGAGAGTATCCAGTGGCCAATAAAGTATAAAAAAATCAGCGTTGCAGCACCTTTGACCATTTCTAGACTGATGTTAAACCAAAGGCTCTCATTGCCGGTGGTTTCTGCAAGTGCGGTGATAATAATTAATAAAGGGGCGACCATCATATCTTGAAAGATAATGGCACCAAAGGCGGAGCGGCCCAACGGAGTATTGAGTTCTTTGGAATCTGCGAGGGTTTTACTAATCATTGCTGTTGATGAGAGTGAGGCCGCTGCGCCGACAACAAAAGCGGCTGTAGGAGATAGTGGGGTGAGTGTAGCGATACCCCAAGCGACGACGGTGGTGATAACCACTTGCAGACCACCAAGTAAAAACACCGCGCTTTTCATTGCCAGGAGGCGACGAATGGGGAGCTGTAAGCCAATAGAGAATAATAAAAAAACAACACCAAATTTAGCAATGACTTGCATATCTTGAAGCTGCAGTAAGCTCGTATAATCTAGCATTAAGCCAGCAAAGATACCGACACTTAAATAGCCTAAAACAGAAGGTAAATTTAAACGATGGAATAAGTAGATTACACCAATAGAGGCGCCGAGGAGTGCAAGCAATTGTGTAAAGACTATCGGTGTCATTGCTACCCTCCAAAATTCCTCATAGCTTTAATTATAGAAATCAAATAGCGTGCTTTGTGAAAATGAATTCAGTATGCTGGAGTTAATTCGTTATCAACGAGAGAATAATAAGTTAGTGGAGCATATGGATATGGTGGTTAGTGAATGGTTAATACTTGCTATAATACAGGGTATTACTGAGTTTTTGCCCATCTCAAGTTCAGCCCATTTGATTATTCCAGGCCAGATTCTAGGTTGGCAGGACCAAGGAATTGTTTTTGATGTGGCTGTGCATTTTGGCACGTTATTAGCCATTATCAGCTATTTTTATCAAGATCTAAAACAGTTGTTTCAAGGCTGTTGGCAGGCACTGTCTAGTAAAACGATGAATCATGATGCACGGTTGCTTTTAGCTTTAGCGATAGGGACCATTCCTGTGGCTATTGCTGGAGTATTAGGGCAGGCTTTGATTGAAGGGTATTTACGCTCTGTCTGGGTGATTGCAGCAACAACTATCGGTTTTGGTCTATTACTATGGTGGGCGGATGCCTATGCTCAAGCTTTGAGCAAAAAGCAGTGCGCAGAGCCGACACTCGATTGGCGTGTGGCCGTTTGGGTGGGGTTGGCGCAAGTGTTTGCTTTAATTCCAGGAACCTCACGCTCTGGAGTCACCATGACTGCCGCTTTGTTTTTAGGCTTGAGCCGAGACACAGCGGCACGTTTTTCATTTTTATTAGCGATTCCAGTCATTAGCTTAGCGTCTTTACTACAGTGCTATAAGCTGGTAACTGCAGCGGTTGATATTAATCTTATCATGGTGATGGTTGCCATGAGTGTTGCTTTTATCAGTGCGTTATTATGTATTCATTTATTTTTACGCTGGATTCAACAAGTTGGTTTTATGCCTTTTGTCGTTTATCGGCTGTTATTAGGTTTCGTCTTAATTGTATTACTTTCTGCCTAAGAATATAGGTAAACTTTGATAGAAAAGATGTTTTGTGCCTGCGGATAAACTGTTATAGTGCTTGAGCATTGAAGGGGAGTGATAATGATCAAGCAGTTTGAGCAAAAAAAAATTGAACAGATGATAAAAGATATGCTGTTGAAAAGCGGCATTAACGATGTCTATACAGGCCAAGCAGTGGCCGAGCATCTCACGGGTGTTGAATGCAGTGAGGACAGGCTGAAAATCACCTTATGTTTGAATTACCCTTGTCAGAGTCGTCATGTTGAATTGACAGGAGAAATAAAAAATGCACTGCAGGCCCAGGCGCAGTTATTTGAGTTATCGGGTGATCTATTAAATACAGTGACTGTGGTGATAGAACAACGTGTTCAAGCGCAGCGTATTCAGCAAAATCTAAAGCGTATTAATGGTGTCAAGAATATTATTGCGATTGCTTCAGGCAAAGGGGGAGTTGGTAAATCAACAACCGCTTTAAATTTAGCCTTGGCCTTGCAGGCTGAAGGTGCTCGTGTTGGTATTTTAGATGCGGATATTTATGGGCCAAGCCAGCCGCATTTACTCGGAGCAGATACCCACCCTGAATCAAAAGATAAAAAAAGTATTGAGCCTGTTGAGCGCTTTGGCTTACAAACGATGTCAATTGGTTATTTGCTTGAAGATCAAGCGGTGATCTGGCGAGCACCGATGGCCACAGGTGCGTTATTACAACTTTTGCAAGATACGCGCTGGAAAGATTTAGATTATTTATTGCTTGATTTACCTCCAGGAACAGGTGATATTCAATTGACAATGTCGCAAAAAATCCCAGTCTCTGCTGCGATTATGATTACAACACCGCAAGATATTGCCTTGCTTGATGTGCGTCGTGGCGTACATATGTTTAATAAGGTGAATATCCCTGTGCTTGGTATTATTGAAAATATGAGCACGCATATTTGTCGTCAATGTGGGCATGAAGAAGCGATATTTGGTACTGGGGGTGGCCAACATTTAGCCGATGAATTTGATACAGAGTTACTTGGTCAATTGCCTTTAGATTTAGCTATTCGCCAAGGTGCGGATACTGGGGAATCTATCCTTCTGGCAGAACCTGGTGGGGAAATTAGCCAGCATTATTATGAAATCGCCCGTCGTTTTGCTGCGAAGCTTTCTTTGCAAGCCAAAGATTTTAGCCATCATTTTTCAAATATTATTGTGGAGTCATGATTATGAGTATTAAGTCTGATCGTTGGATTCAGCGTATGGCCAAAGAGCAGGGCATGATTGAGCCTTTTGAAATAGGGCAGGTTCGTGACTACCAAGGTGAGCGTATTATCTCTTATGGTACGTCTAGTTATGGTTATGATGTGCGTTGTGCGAATGAATTTAAAATTTTCACCAATATTAATTCAGCGATTGTTGACCCTAAAAATTTTGATAGCAATAGTTTTGTTGATGTTGACTCTGATGTTTGCATTATTCCACCTAATTCATTTGCGTTGGCTAGAACCGTTGAGTATTTTCGCATTCCGCGTAATGTATTAACAGTATGTTTAGGTAAGTCAACTTATGCACGTTGTGGCATTATTGTCAATGTCACCCCGCTTGAGCCAGAGTGGGAAGGGCATGTGACGTTGGAGTTTTCTAATACCACGCCACTACCTGCAAAAATTTATGCTCATGAAGGTGTTGCTCAAATGTTATTTTTTGAATCAGATGACGTTTGTGAAGTATCATACAAAGACCGCTCAGGAAAATACCAAGGTCAACGTGGGGTGACTTTGCCTAAGGCGTAAAAAATATAGATTTATCCTGATATGTTTATTGACAAGCTGCGATTAAAGCAGCTTATTTGTTTTTATTATAGCGCTCAACGAATAGTTTCTGACATTGACTTCATTACTTGACTAAGCGCTGTCTCTAAATTTATTTCATCTTGATCAAGCTTCATGCGAACCCTATTTTTAAGCGGTGACCATACATGCTCTATCGGGTTTAAATCA
>NZ_AMFF02000029.1:0-17180 GCF_000297215.2 Piscirickettsia salmonis LF-89 = ATCC VR-1361 | reverse complement strand
AAAAACGTGTTGGACCGGAATTTTTCAGCAACAGGCCCTAACCAAAAATATGTTGGTGATATTACCTACATACGGACCCAACAAGGCTGGTTGTACTTGGCTGTTGTGATTGACTTATTCTCACGAAAAGTTGTTGGCTGGGCCATGGAGGATCATATGGAAGCATCACTCGTCAATGATGCTCTGTTGATGGCCTTATGGAAACGAAAGCCTAAAGCTGGGTTAATTTGGCATTCAGATCGCGGAAGCCAATATGCTTCAGAAAGTCATCGTGAGATTCTTAAAGATTATCAAATTAAGCAAAGTATGAGTCGTAAGGGAGACTGCTGGGATAACGCTGTTTCAGAGAGTTTCTTTCATACCTTAAAAACGGAGTTAGTTCATCACATGAATTTTAAAAATCGACAGGAGGCTAAATCAGCGATCTTTGAGTATATCGAAGTTTTTTATAACAGAAAACGCATTCACTCAGCTAATGATTATTTATCACCTGAGGAATACGAGCATAATCAAAAAATCAGTTAAAAATTTGTCTAGAAAAAGGTTGCCAGATCAATTGCATGATAATCTTTTGAGAAATATCCTAGTCGTCTAAAGTGGAATAATCCCATATTATGTTGTGTAACTCGCTCTGCGAGGTAAAGTAGTTGTTTACAGCGCTCTTCACTATTTGTTTTATCGATCAGACCTTTTATTGACTGTAGTTTAAAAAGCTTTTCTTTGGTAGAGCTTGGGCGTAAGTTTAGCATTGCATTGTTGATTGCATGATGTGCTACTTGCTTGTACTGCTCAAGATCAGTGGTGGGTAATTTATAGTGTTGCTTTAAATGATCTTTTTGTTGGCTTACTGATGCATTAATGAGCTTATTTAGGTCTTGGTGATTTAATTGATTATCTATTATTTTAAATTGACTGTTATATTGCTTATAGTGTTTATATTCTAGTGCTAATAATACTAATTCTTGTTTAGTTTTGCACTGAAGAGCTTGTGCTAATAGTTGTTGAGAGGGTAATTGCTCTTGAAAATCAGACAGACTGAGTCCAGTAATCAGGGAAAGATAACTATTTTGGTAGGCCCAATTAAGTAGATTATGGTATTTATTGTTAGGGTCTGTTAATGCTTGCAAAAATGTAGCGCTGCCGTTGCTATTATGCATAAAGTAGTGGTAGGTATCATAGAGCACAGAATGGCTGTATGGAACGCTCACTTCGGGGTTGATGATTGTCGTAATATCTTGAAAGCATCGCTTTTCTTTACTAAAGAGTCGGTTGCTAGCATTACCAAAGTGCCGCCATGTCGAGTCTGTTTGTTTCTTTGTTGGGAAGTTTTTCCCAGTAATGATTTTAAATGTTTCACACCCGGCTGGGAAACAGCGTTCTTCTTGGTGATATTCTGGGTAAGCAATTGTTTGATGGCAGGCTTGGCTAAATCGCACAGAGGCTTTAACTTTATCTGGGATAAGTAACGGCCGGTTATTTGCGAAATTTCTATCGAAGAGCAGAGGTAATTGGGGCTTAAAAAGAGTGCGAGGCTCTTCTACGGCATAATGTAGGAAGAGCTCTTCTGTAAACGACCCAATTCTGATAGGTTCAACTGATGCCAAATAATTCCTATAAGATGGGCGATTAATCGATGCTTCTAGTTTGCCGTAATCCATATCGGCTACGGGGTCAATCGTGTGCACCTGACCAATTGAAATCTGCTCTGATGTAAAGCCCATGCTGGCCAGTATTTCAGATAACGTGCTGGTAAACGCAATTGCTGTCACAGCCCCTCGGCTATATGAGGCAGGAATATTTATGATTATTTTTTCGCTCGGATGTTTTGCGAGATTTTCAGTAATTAGGTTGACTGTTGCGAGTAATGCAAGTTGTAGGCTATGTTTCCAACCACCACCGTGAATTTGGGACCATAGCGTTGATTGGTGTCTGGATAGGTATGCTTCGCTGATATTGCTTGGGTTATAGTTTCTGCCGGGTTGAAACTGGTTGCGCCCTTCGTAAATCGAGTCCCCTGAAACCGGGCCAGAGAAGTAGAGTTTGCAATGTTTAGATTGATAAGGGGCTGTGTTACTGTTGCTGAGTAAATTGCTATAGTCGGAGGGGTCAAAAAAAACATCTTCTGCTTTATTTTGGACAAATGCATGCCCAACAACACTTCTTCCATAAATTCTTTCGTTGGAACCATTCAGAGACACGCCTGTACCATCAAAATATATATCTAAACGCATAATCCATCTTCATACTTTTAAATTTTTGAAGTTATCTTAAAGCCTATCTATTTAGCGAGAGAGATAATTCTATTATTTTACAACGGTGTTTTATTATTATCTGATTCTATTAATAAATTCAGTATTATCATTAATAATTAAATAGATCAATATATTTTTATGTATTTTTATTAATTTGAATGGACATAAAATAGAGTGTTAGGCCAGGGATAAAGCCTGTTGTGTTTATAGTTTGCGAAATTTATATGACTTATTGAGCTTGCGTGTATATTATAATTTAATATAATTAAGTAAATTTTATTTTGTATAATTAAAATTATTTAGCAATGTTTTAATTGTTGTTGGTAACGCTTTGCAATTGCTGCAACTTTATTAGCCGTTTTTTTGGCGGATGTTGGTACTCGCCGATGGTATAGGCCCAGTTGATAGTAAAGATAAAGTTGCTGTGTATTGTAACGGCTTATTTTACGTAGCTTAATGATTTTATTGAAATACCAGCCAATAAAGTCGATAGAGTGATGAAAGTTTTCGCGACTGGCATGGGCAATTTTTCGAGATTTTTTGTAATCTGCCCAGGTAACATTGGTTGCTTGAGCAAAGCCATAGGCACTCGACGTTTTAGATTTAACATGAGAGCGAAAGCGAGATTCTTGGTAAATGGTTGCCATGAGGATATTCACCGGTATTTTCCAGTGCCGACTTGTCTTATATGCGCTGTTTTTCCAAGTTGGGTGTTTTTTGAAAATCCAGCAAATATCTTCTAATTTTTCAGTGCGTTTTGTTTTGGCGTGACTATTTTTAAAGGAAAATATAATTAAAAAAATAATAAAGACTATTGTTAGAAATTGTTTGAATTTTATAGTAAACAAGAAAACATCCTTAATTTAAATTATCAACTCATCTTAATAGCTTACCTTAAGCAAGGCTAATATTATTGAGGTTTTTTAAAAAAAGGCAAGTGAATAAATTTTTTTTACAAAGTGGTTTATCCTGTGATTAAGAATTTAAGGTGTTTTCTGGTTGTTGTATTGGACTGTTCGTTGTGCTTATATTTTCTGCTGGCGGATCAGCTTTACTTATGCGCATTAAAAGACCAAAGGCTGGATTATCAAAGTAGTGAATTTGATTAAATTTTAAGCTGCGATATTCATTGATATCGTATTCAACGAGCTGGTCTTTGGTATTTAGTAAGCGGAAGGCAAAGTGTATATGGGTGTTGAAAGTGCGTTTTTTTTTGATCCGTAAACTGCCTTCTAGTTGCCACAGTGGCCCTTTTAACACGATGATTTCTTTTTTAGCAATAGCAATTGGAGTGAGGTTCTCGCCGGTTTCTATAATAAACGGGCGTTTTTGAGCATCACTTTGTCGCCATGCGCTTTGAAAAAGAAGGTGATATTGATCAGGGCGTTTAGCGATATGTTGGGTGTTTTCTTTAAATGCGTCATCAGCAGGCAGAGATGACCAATATGGACTTGCTGTGTCCAGAGAGTGATCGAGGTAGCTATTAAGATGAATCGCATTTTTAGGAGGAGTTAATGGCACGACATGTTGGCCTTGCTCGTCAGGTTTTCCTTTATGCTCAAAAACTAATAGCTCGACTTTATACCAGTTATTTTCTTGGGTTGGTTTTTGAGCGTGAGCAGTGTGAAAAACAGAGAACAGAGCCATTGGCAACAGAAAAAAGACAAAACCAGGATATTTTTGTTGTTTTCTTTGCTTGCTCATGATCGTTATCCTTTATTTTAATAGTACACCGCTATTTTGTTTATAGTTAGCACATACTTTTATTCAGTCAGTTGTTTAAGTAAGTTTTCAATGGTTGTTAGACGCAGATCATGATCGGCCATATTTATTTTAAACTTTAGTCGATCTGCACCTTCTAAGCGATAAATATGTGCCTGCTTTTGTATGAGTGAAATAAGTGTTGTGGTATTGATCTTTGGCTCTTTATCAAAAATTACACGGCCTTGCGTTGCATTCGCTTCAATTTTGTTAATACCAAGTGCTTGAGCTTGTAGCTTTAAACGCGTAACGGCAAAAAGAGTATGGCAAGGCTTGCTAAGCAGACCAAAACGATCGATCATTTCCACTTGCAAATGGTCGAGTGCTTGATTATTCTCAGCGTTAGCAATGCGCTTGTATAGGGTTAAGCGCATATGGACATCAGGGATATAATCATCAGGGATGAGTGCTGGAATATTAAGATTAATTTCTGTTTGTTCTGTGAGATTATCATCTAGATTCAAGGTTTTGCCTTGCTTCATAGCGTTTACTGCGCGATTAAGTATCTCCATATAAAGGTTATAACCTACAGACTGGATATGGCCGCTTTGACCTTCACCTAAAATTTCACCCGCACCACGGATCTCTAAATCATGGGTGGCGAGAATAAAGCCAGCGCCTAATGTATCGGCTGCGGCGAGTGCTTCTAAGCGCTTTTTAGCATCACTCGTCATTGACTTTGGGTGTGGGGTAAGTAGGTATGCATAGGCCTGATGATGAGAACGGCCGACGCGGCCCCGCAATTGGTGCAATTGAGCAAGACCCAGATGATCAGCGCGGTCAATAATAATGGTATTTGCTGAGGGAATATCAATGCCCGTTTCAATAATGGTCGTACAGATGAGCACATTAAACCGGTGATGATAAAAATCACTCATGGTTTTTTCAAGTTCACGTTCGCGCATTTGCCCATGGGCAGTATAGACTTTGGCTTCAGGGACAAGCTCACGTATTTCAGTGGCAATACGATCAATGCTTTCAACTTTATTATGTAAAATATAGACCTGGCCACCACGCAGAATTTCCCGCAAAATCGCCTCACGAATGAGGCTATCTTGACGTTCACGAATAAAGGTTTTTACAGCTAAACGCTTGGCTGGAGGTGTTGCAATAATCGACATATCACGAATGCCGGCCATGGACATATTCAGTGTCCGTGGAATTGGCGTTGCCGTGAGGGCTAAAATATCAACATTATGGCGTATTTTTTTTAAGCGCTCTTTTTGACGAACACCAAAGCGATGCTCCTCATCAATAATTAATAGCCCCAACTGTTTAAACTGAATGCCTTCACTCAGTAATTTATGTGTGCCAATAATAATATCGATTTGGCCTTGTTCAATTTGTTTAATAATATCTTGAGATTTGGAGGATTGAAAACGTGAGAGTATACCGATTTTCATGGGCCAGTTGGCAAAACGATCACTAAAGCTCTGGTAGTGCTGTTGAGCAAGTAAGGTGGTTGGGACAAGAACAGCGACTTGCTTACCATGATTGGCGGCTTGAAAGGCGGCACGCATGGCGACCTCTGTTTTACCAAAGCCGACATCGCCACAAATTAAACGATCCATTGGGCGCTTATTGTGCATATCGGCATTGACATGATTAATGGCTTTTTGTTGATCTTCGGTTTCTTCAAAGGCGAACTCATTGGCAAATTGCTGATAGTCATGATCGGGTGTAGGGAAGCTAAAACCACTTTGTGCTTCACGTTTAGCGTAGAGCTCAAGGAGCTCTGCAGCGGTATCACGGGCTTTTTCTATGGCTTTACGACGTGCCTTGTTCCATTGCTCTGTACCTAAATAATGAAGCGTTGGCGCTGACTCTGCTGCGCCGCTATAGCGGTTAATCAGCTGTAAAGACGTCACTGGTACATAGAGTTTAGCCTCATTGGCATACTCGAGTGTTAAATACTCCGCTGGTTGGCCATCAGTTTCAATGATTTGTAGACCTAAGTAGCGGCCGATGCCATGGTCAATATGGACAACAGCATCACCAATCTTAAGTTCGGTAAGGTTTTTAATGATGCTGTCTGGGTCAATAACACGACGGGCGTGTTGACGTTGTGGGGTCGTATGTTGGCCAAATAAAGCACTTTCGGTAATGATCGTAATACCAAGCTCAGGTAGACTGACGCTTTCTGCTAATGGCTGTACGGTAATCGCAAAGTTATCTGTGTTATCTTTATTAGTATAAAAGCCTTGCCATGAGGCAACTGCGTGTGGCTTTAGTTGGTGTTGTTTTAGTTGTTCGAGTAAGATCTCTTTGCGGCCGATGCTATCGGCACAGAGTAAAATACGTTGATTGTCGCTAGAGCTAGAGTCAGTCTGTTCTTGAATAAACGTTTTAAAATTTGTTAATGGAAATTGCAAGGATGGATTGGCTGCAATATTGGGAAGGGTTTTTGTAAGAAAATTATAACGTCCGGCGGATTCTTGTAATGGCTCACTTTGAACATGCAGGCGTGGAAAGTTTTTTAATTGGTTAAAAAAAGTACTTTCATCTAGGCAGATTTCATTGGGTTTTAATAATGGATACTCGATGTCATGGCTGTATTGGTCAAAGCGATTGGATAATTCCTGCCAGTATTGCTTGATTGATTTTTGTAAATTGCCGCTGGTAATAATGAGAGTACTATCTGCTAAATAATGAAACAGGCTTGCAGTTTCTTTGAAAAAAAGGGGTAGATAATATTCGATACCCGCGGGGAGGTAGCCTTGGCTTAAATCTTGATAAGGGAGGTGGCGGTTTAAATCACCACTAATAAAACGTTCGCGCCACTGGTTGCGAAACAATCGTTTGGCTGCATCATCAAAAGGGTGTTCATAGGCTGGCAGTAATTGAATCTGAGTCACTTTATCGATAGAGCGTTGTGTTTCACTATCAAATCTGCGGATGCTATCGACTTCATCATCAAAAAAATCAATGCGAAAGGGGGTCTGTGCACCCATTGGAAAAATATCGAGTAAAGCGCCACGTGAGACAAATTCACCATGTTCGACGACTTGCTCAACATGACGATAGCCTGCTTTTGCCAGCTCCAGGCGAAAATTTTCTAGGGATATTTTATCGCCAACATGCATCAGCAAGGTTGATTTTAATAAAATATCAACAGGCGCAATATAATGCAAAACGGCATTAATAGAAGTGATGCAATGCGTATTTTCTTGATATTTTAAGTCATACAGTGTTTTTAATCGCTGTGAGCGAATGCCTTCTGAGGCAGAAAAGCGGTCATAGGGTAGGGTTTCCCAGTCGGGGAAATAGTGTAAGTTTGGTTTGTTTGCATTCTGGCTATCTTGAAAAAATGGAATTTCACGGGCGAGCTGATCTGCCATTAAGCTGTCTTCGGCAATGATTAGCGCAGGGCCAGTATCATGTTGTTGGAGGGCTTCAGCGATGAGCAGTGCGGTTGCTGCGCCAGCTGCATTGCCATAGGCTTTAACGAGGCCTTTTTTTTGCGGTAAAGATAAAGAAGAGATGATTTGTTTATTTTTCATGATTAATTTCTGAGTCTTGAAGTCTTGTTAGCAAATGACTACACCGTTGTACTTTTGTTAATGTGAGATGTCAACCTCTATATCTTGCAGCCAAGGTGTTAGTGTTTCCTTAAATTGAGGGAGTGTTGCTTGAGGTTGGTTGGGATATTGCAAAGCCAAGCGGCCAAGGTGTGCGAGTAGACGATAGAATTGATACGCACTGATGGTTTCTTGCTGTGGTTGAAATTGCATTGCCACTGTATGTTGGCCAGAGATTAGGCTAACTAATGCTTGATTATAATGGGCTTTGCTTTTTTCTGGAACCAATGCGTTGATGAGCGTTTGAGTTTGCTTTAAGTGTGTTTTTTGTATTGGAGTGTGCTTAGGTTCTGACTCTAGTGCCGGAAAAGTGACTTTTGCGAGTATAAGACGACCATTATTATTAGGATTTAAGGCAGGTGGCTGGCCATAGCTAAATCGAGGAGGGGCTGGATAAACTTGACGGATAGATGCATTGATGAGTTCTTGGTCACCACGGCGGAAGGTAAATTGATTGGTTTCGTTGTTTTTATATAAATCAAACTGGCCAATAAATTCACTGTTGTCAATCGTTCGATCTATATAATGAAAGAGTGATTTTTGTAGCATCGCCGGGGGAGTAAAGTTTGGAATTCGTACTGTGACAGAATATTGTTCAAGCTGACTGGCGGCGGCGCCATGCAAAAAGTCACTCAATAAGGTGTTAATATTGCTGGTATTGTGTGAGTGTTGAAAATGAAAGTGAGTTAAACGCTCTTGCGAGCGGTAATAGTTTGCTCCATCAAGGGTGATTTGATTGATTAATTCGGCGTGTTGGCTGTTGGCATCGTAACTAAAACGGCTATAAAAATAGGGTGATTTGTTATTAAGATAATTTGCTAGCTGATGAAAGAAGCCGTAATGCAATAAGGCAGCGGGTAGGTTTTTATAGTGAAACTTTTGACTAAAGTGAACATCTTCAAAGGCGAGCTTTAAGTACTTTAATTCGTGTTGCGGAGTCAATTTTGCTGAAATCAATGAAAGTTGGCCAATAATGAGCGGGTTATTGGGTTGATCTTTAAAGACAATGACAATATTTTTAATCGCTACGGTATTATTATATAAGGTCAATGGACTGGCTGTGAGTTTAGCGTAATTAATACTTAAAATAGCAGGAGTATCGAGCTTAATACGCTGAATCAACCGCTTGGTTGTTTGCTCAGCAATATGTTCAACATACGCAGTGGTAAAAATATAACTAAGCACTGCGAGAATAAACAGGCTAAAAATGGCTTTGCGTTTAATTACGGGCATTGGCAATGTTGATCCTTTTAACTTAACTATCTATTAGTTTTGGCGTGTTTTAGAACTCACTCAGCGTTTTAGAACGCTGAGTGACTCTAATGGGTTTACTTTTTAATTTTAGTCACGAAAGCGGCGTGTGAGTTCTTCATAGGCATCAATGCGGCGATCGCGTAAAAAAGGCCAGATACGGCGAACTGATTCGCTGCGTTGCAGATCGATGGTTGCAGTGAGTATTTCTTCTTGGTCACTCGAGGCTTGGGCGAGTAACTCACCTTGTGGGCCGGCAACAAAGCTATGACCCCAAAACTGAATACCTGATGCTTGGGTATCAGGAGACGCTTCAAAACCTGTGCGGTTGGTCACCAAAACGGGAAGGCCGTTGGCGATAGCATGGCCTTTTTGCACTTGAGTCCAAGCATTAAGTTGACGTTCTTGTTCTGCTGGCGTGTCGTTTGGATCCCAGCCAATAGCCGTTGGATAAAGTAGTATATCTGCACCGGCGAGTGCCATGAGGCGCGCAGCTTCTGGATACCATTGATCCCAACAGACGAGTACACCCAGTTTGCCAAGCTGGGTCTGAATGGGCTGAAAACCTATGTCTCCTGGGGTAAAATAAAATTTTTCATAAAATCCTGGATCATCAGGAATATGCATTTTACGATAGCGTCCGGCAAGACTGCCATCACTGTCTAAAACAACGGCAGTATTATGATAAAGTCCAATGGCTCGTTTTTCGAATAAAGAGGCAACAATGACAATATTTAATTCTTTGGCAAGTTCCCCTAGGGCCTTGGTACTGGGCCCCGGAATCGTTTCAGCCAGATCAAAGCAGTGAGTATCTTCTGTTTGACAAAAATAGAGTGAGTTATGTAGTTCTTGTAAAAGAATCAGTTGGGCGCCATGGTTTGCGGCACGGCGAATGCTATTTATGCAGTCCGTGAAGTTTTGCTGTAGATCACTTGATTTTTTTTGCTGAATCAAGGCAACCTGAATAGAATCTGCAGTGTGTTCAGTTGTCATGAAATAATCCTTAGAATTAGAAATAATTAAAAATAATCATTTTTACTGTTTGGTTAGATAGGTTTGGCAATTTGCATGGTTAAGCAGTGCAAACTGCCGCCTTGTTCAATAAATGGCCGGCTATCGATCGGAATAATCTTACGGTCTTTAAAACAAGCGGCTAAAGTTTGCAGGGCAATTTGATCCTCTGCTACTCGGTAGGTTGGAACGAGAACCGCATGATTGGTAATTAAAAAGTTTGCATAGCTGCCAGCTAAGCGCTCACCGTTGCTATTATAGCAATGTGGTAAAGGCAAGGGGATAAGCTGATAAGGTTGGCCTTGATAGTCTGTTAGGGCTTTTAGCTCTTGCTCCATGCGGTAAAGCGTATCAAAGTGCTCATCGTTTTCATCCGTGCATTGAATATAGCAAAGGGTATGGGGGTCGCAAAAGCGCGCTAACGTATCGATATGTGCATCGGTATCATCACCGGCCAACTCGCCATGATTCAGCCATAAAATGCGCTTGAAGCCGAGACTTTCTTTGAGCGTGGTTTCTATGGCAGATTGTGATAACTGGGGATTGCGGTTAGGGTTAAGCAAGCAACGACTGGTGGTGAGTAGAGTACCCTGGCCGTCGGTCTCAATGCTGCCACCTTCAAGAATCAAGGTGTGCTCTATGAGTGTATGTGGCCAAAATGCTTGTTGGTGGGCAAGATGGTGATTGATTTGATTATCGAGGTCGCTGGCAAATTTATTACCCCAGGCGTTAAAGCAAAAGTTGATTAGCTGACTAGGAGATTCAGGGTGACTATTGTTTTGTATGGATAAAGGCCCATAATCACGACACCAGGTATCATTACTGGGAATAATATAAAGTGTGACTCGCTCAAGATTAATAGCAAAAGCGCAGAGCTTTTGAGTGACTTCAGTGTGGTGTTCACTGTCATAGCAAATAATAATCAATTGTTGGTAATCACTAATTGCTTTTGCTAAGGCAAGAAAGCTTGGCTCAACATCTGCTAGCTTATCTGCCCAGTCACTATAATGATGTGGCCAGGTGATCATCACCGCTTGTTGTGGCGCCCATTCTGGTATTAATTGGTATGCCATGCGTTTTCCTCTTTAATCCTCGTAATCAATCTTATGCTTATACTTGAGGTCAAAATTATAACGAGGCTTTATTCTTCTGTATATATCGGGTTATTATGCTCTTTGTTTTAATTAGTTGAAGAGTCACTAAAGCTTATGCAATTACCGATACGGCTGGGTTTGCGTTATACGCGTGCTAAGCGTAAGAACCACTTTATTTCTTTTATTTCCCTAGTCTCTACCATCGGCATTGCTCTGGGGGTGGCGGTATTGATTACCGTGCTTTCAGTGATGAACGGCTTTGATGAGCAAATTAAAACGCGTATATTAAGCATGGTCCCACACGTGACGGTATCAAGCTATGGCGAAGGAATCAGTGATTGGTCATTGTGGCGTCAGCGCTTGATCAAATTAAAGCATGTTAAAGGTGTTGCTCCAGTAGTTAATGGCCAGGGCATGTTAAGCGCTAACGGTTCCAATGGTTTTGCGATAATTCAAGGCATTGATCCTGAACTTGAAAAAACGGTATTACCCCTTGCCAGTAAAATGGTTTCGGGCAGGTTAAGTGATTTAAAAGCAGGCCATTATGGTATTGTTCTTGGTCAAAATATGGCTGCAAATTTAGGGGTCGATCTTGGCAGCAAGCTGTTAGTCGTTGTGCCTAGTGCAAGTTTATCACCCGTCGGCTTTTTGCCGCGCTTAAAGCAAGTGACTGTGGTGGGTATCTTTCATGTTGGCTACCAATTTGATAGCTCATATGCACTAATGAACATTAATGATGCTGCGCGTGTTTTTAATATGCCAGGCAAAGTATCAGGGCTACAATTACGTTTAGATAATTTATACTTAGCCCCTCAAGTGGTGAGCGCATTAACAAAGAGTTTGCCTTTGAGTATGACGGCAATGGATTGGACAGCACAAAATCCTAATTTATTCCAGGCGTTGAAAATGGAAAAAACCATGATGTTTTTTATTTTATTGCTGATTATTGCCGTTGCTGTATTTAATATGTTATCTACGCTGGTGATGTTAGTGACGGATAAGCAAGCGGATATTGCCATACTGAGAACCATGGGGATGTCATCTGCTGGGATTATTAATACGTTTATTGTGCAGGGGATGATTACCGGTGGTATGGGCATTATATTGGGTGTGATTGGTGGCGTTGCCCTGGCGTTTAATGTGACGGAAATCGTAAATTTCATTCAAAATTTATTTCATGTGCAATTTTTAAGCTCTAGTGTGTATTACATTGATTTTGTGCCATCAAAAGTTGAATGGACTGATGTGGTGCACATTACCTTAGCAGCTCTTCTTATGAGCTTTATTGCAACTTTATATCCGGCTTGGCGCGCCAGTCGTATTCAACCTGCCGAGGTATTGCGCTATGAATAAAAATAACGAGCAAAATAATCAAGAGATTAATCAGGAGATTGTCTTAAGTTGTACGGGGTTAGGCCGTAGCTTTAATGACGGCAATCGCACGGTGGATGTTTTAAAAGAAGTTAGCCTTGAGGTTAAAGCCGCTGAGTCTGTGGCCGTTATGGGGAGCTCTGGCTCGGGTAAGACCACCTTATTGTATTTACTCGGTGGTTTAGATCAGCCGAATAAAGGAGAGGTCTGTGTGAAAGGCCAACCTTTGCAAAGTTTAAGTCGCAGGCAAACTGAGGTTTGGCGCAATCAGCACTTGGGTTTTATTTACCAGTTGCATCATTTATTACCTGAATTTAGCGCGCTTGAAAATGTGATGATGCCGCTGTGGATACAAAAAAAGCCAACTAAAATGGCAAAAGCACAGGCGCTGGCATTATTAGATCAAGTGGGTTTAAGCCACCGTGCCGGCCATCGGCCTGGTGAGCTTTCAGGCGGTGAACGTCAACGTGTTGCGATTGCACGGGCCTTGGTGACCGAACCGGTTTGTGTTTTAGCCGATGAGCCAACTGGAAATTTAGATCAAGAAACTGCAGCACAGGTCATGGAGGTGATGCAAGCATTAAATCGTGAGCTTCATACCAGTTTTATTGTGGTAACGCATAATATTGAGATTGCGGCAACGATGGATAGAACACTGGTTTTAGACCGAGGAGAGGTTCAATATAAAAAAATAAGGGGCTGACACCTAACATTTGATTTGTTAGGATGTCATATGTACATAAAACACTGTAAATTACCAAGGAATAAGCAAATTGAACTGATGAAATATTTCATTGCAGGTTCAACAGCTAGAACAGCAGCTGATTTGACCGATATTCACCGAAATACAGCCACCCGATTCTTCCATAAATTACGTGAAAAAATTTCTCTAAAACAGCAAAGTCGTAGCAAATCAGAACCATATTAATGGCATAGAGAACTTCTGGAATCAAACAAAGCGGCACATGAGAAAGTTTAACGGAGTGCCTAGACAGCACTTCAATTTCTTCTTAAAAGAAGCAGAGTGGAGATTTAATATGGGGTCGCCAAAAGAACTATTGGCTGACCTTAAAAAGTTGCTTAAAGAACTTTATTAGGTGTCAGCCCCAAAAATAAATAATATTTATGAATCAGATGAATCTCAGATGAATTAAATGATTATCTGGTACTTTAAAAGTAGAGTGATTATACTAGCCTTCTTAATAATTTAGTTAGTCTTGAAAATAATAATGCCATGACATTGCGCGGTCGCTTTTGGGTTTTAATTAGTTTGCTCTCTTGTATTGCAATTGCGGTTGCGGTGCGCTTGGTTTATTTACAATCTATTAATCGACCTTTTTTAGAAAAAGCCTGGCAGACTCAAAGTACACGTTTTATCAATGTCAATGCTTATCGGGGCATGATACTAGATCGTGATGGCGTACCCTTGGCGGTGAGCAGCTTGGTTAACTCTATCGTTTTAGATCCGGTAACCTTATTAAAAAACCCAATTGCAGTTCGGCAGATTGCCAAGCTTGCGCCAGGCAATATCAGTAAAGATGAACTGTGGCGCGTATTGCGTTCACATCAGTCTTTACGCTATTGGTTTTGGCAACGGGATTTGCCACCGTTTATGGTGAAAGACATCTTAGCAGCGAGGGTTGCTGGCGTTTATATTGTACCTTCGTTTAAGCGCTTTTATCCGCAAGGCGCAAGTGTAGCGCAGATTGTTGGATTTACGGGGTTTTCTGGAGAAGGTCGTGATGGCATTGAGCTGCAGCACAATCGCTTATTAATGGATAAAGAAGGTAAAGAAAAAGTACGGGTTAATGGTAAAGGACAAATTATTCAAAAACTTGATCAACTTAAAGCCCCTCACAGTGGTGAGGATGTGCAGTTAAGCATAGACATTCGCTTACAGACGGAAGCGTATAAGGCCTTAGAGAGAGCGGTTGAAGATAATAAAGCGGAATCTGGTACGGTTGTGTTAGTTAATGTACGTACGGGTGAAGTATTGGCGATGGTGAGCGTGCCGAGTTTTAATCCAAATGATTTGAGTGACCGAGTGAGCAGTGGGGTACGAGCCCGCGCGCTAACAGATGTTTTTGAACCTGGATCAACAGTTAAGCCATTGATTATGAGTATGGCCTTAGATAGCAAGCGTTATACACCAACAACATCAATAGATACCTCCCCAGGTTGGTACTATATACAGCATCATCGAGTGCGAGATGATGCAAATTTTGGTCAGTTGACGACAACAGGAGTGCTGAAAAAGTCGAGTAATGTGGGTATTTCAAGGATTGCTTTGTCTTTTCCGCCAGAGAATATTTATAAAACCTATAGTGACTTTGGTTTAGGACAGATGACCGGGGTTAAATTTCCAGGTCAACGTATGGGCTATGTGCCAACGATGTCAAATACGCCAAGCCCATTTGTTTGGGCAACGATGACGTTTGGTTACGCCCTTACAGCAACCCCGTTACAGATTGTTAGGGCCTATGCGGCGATAGCCAATCAAGGCATTGAGTTGCCAATGAGCTTACTAAAACGGGCAAAAGCACCGATTGGCTATCGGGTGATCAAAGAAACCACAGCCAAAGCTATATTAGCTATGTTGCATACTGTCGTTGAGCCAGGAGGGACGGGAATTTTGGCCAATGTGCCTAATTATCAGGTTGTAGGTAAAACGGGGACAGCACATAAAGTTGGACCGAATGGCTTTTATAAAGACAAATTTGATGCCTTTTTCGCAGGGATCGCGCCTTTGAATGATCCACAGTTTGCAGCCGTTGTTTTTATTGATAACCCTCAGAAAGGCCATTTTAGTAAATATGGCGGTGTTTCGGCAGCGCCTGTTTTTTCTCGTGTTATGAGCAAAGCCCTACAGCTTTATAATATAAGGCCCTTTGGTGGAGAACAGGTGGAGCAGTGGAAGCATATGACGCGGGCGCAACTAGAGCGCTTAGTTGCAATTGCCTAAATAAAATCTCATAGTCAAAATATCACTGCAATAAGGGAAAAAGATTGAATCTGTTGTATATAATTTGTTCCAGTGATTTTTTGCTTTTTTAAAATAGATTTAAAAATTCTTTTTTTTCACTATATTACTTTATTTTCTGTCGTTTTTGATTGTTTGGTGGTGGTTTGAATTATTCAGTTATGATAGTATAAATCCTTCTTCAAAAATCAATCTTAAGGTCCCTAATTGCTAATTAATAAAGCTTAAATTTATTAGTTATTAGCATAATATTAGATAAAACCAGTAGGAGTGGCAGTTAACATGAGTGATCAAAACGATGATGTGGTTGAACTGATTAAGAAAGTGAAAACAGAGCAATATGCAAAGAAGATGACAGATGCTTTGCACCGCATGACCTATGAGCAGTTGAATGAATACAGGGAACGACATGGGGATTCGACGGGGAGCATCTTTGAAGCATTGGTCTTTACACAGGTGGGCGCATTAAAAAGTATACTCATTCAATTATTAAAAACATTTGCGATGACGAAAGGACGCTCTATTTCAAAAGATAGTATTGATGATTTTGAAGACATGTTGATGAGTTTTTTTGATGAAGACCTTTGGGATGAGAAGCAAATTCTTACAAAAATCCCCGCGAATCAATTAAATTAACTCTTTATTTGCAATCATAGTCAGAAAATAAGTGAAAGTGCTTGTATTTATTAGAAAGCTATTTGTAGCTTTTGTTAAAATCAACTGAAATATAAACAATTTTTCATGTTAGATGTTAGATGCTAGCTTGATCATGGCTCTACTATTTAATCTTAATGACATTTGTTGGTAAAAAAATAAATGTATTCACTCTGGCTCTGTTAATAAATAATGACGTGTTAAGTCTGCTAGAGAGCGTTTGGTAATGACTTTGGTCGTTCAGATCTACTATTATGTTCTAGTTTAGTAATCAGTTTAGTAATGGTTGGGTAATAGATCGGCTAATGAGGGAAGAGTGAACTAGAGTTTGGCTTTCTGTTATTCTCAGGTTATGCTTTTTATTAGGGAATATTTTATTTTCAAGGAAAGAACAACGATGACAAAAGAGATTAAGCGCATTGCTTATGCAAGCACATATACCCATCAATGCAATATGGTTGAGTTGCTAGAACATCACACCTTTGAAAGTGTTATTTTTTTTACTCGGCCAGATAATTTTAATGGCCATGTATTAAACGCTTTGTTTGAAACGCGTGATTTTATTGTATTATTTGATAACTGCATGCTTAATGCTACACGATTACCACGCAAACCTGAAGCATTTGCTGTGATGGATGCAGTTAAAAAGCATGGGATTGGCAAAGCTTACCTGATTGATACTTTTGTTGAGGAGGTTGGTGAGCTCGAGGCTAACCAAGCGGTGAGTCGTGTGAAGGAATTTGAGGATCAAACAGTGAAGCTTAAGCATGCTGAAGATTTACTTTATCTTTTATCCGGTTTACAGGAACCTGCTGAAGCTCTGGTTTTAGAGTACCATGAATTTTGTCTGCCTGTTGATGAGCAACAAAAAGTCAATGAAGAAGTTGTTTCTGATTGATTCAAAAGCAAGAATGTAAATCGTGCAGGTTGATACTGTAGTTAACCTGCATATTTTAGTTAAGAGACAACCTTGCTAAACCCAAATGTATTGTAAATTATTAGGGTAAATGACTGTCGATTGAGTAAGTGATTGACTTGATATACCTAAATATAGCTAATTGAGCCTTTTTATAAAGGCTCATCGATATTATGGTTTCGTTAGGGCTCTTTAAAAGTAATGTTATGCAATGTTTTGGCTTATTTTGATAAAAAAATATGCAAATGCCAGAAATTTTTATCTATTTGGTCAAGCTAATATCAACTGACTGCAGACGCTGCGAGCCATGGA
>NZ_AMFF02000028.1 GCF_000297215.2 Piscirickettsia salmonis LF-89 = ATCC VR-1361 | reverse complement strand
TTCCGTTGATTAGCTACACCCTACTCAGTTCAAATTTTTTGTAAAGCTCTCCGCCCTGCTCTCTATCATCATAAATATAACGGTAAATCGTGCTTTCACTCACCTGGATATCATGCTCTCGTATAAGTTCCTGACTGATAACATCGGGGGATGTATGGGTGCTTAACCGTTGATGGATCAACATTTTTGCCTCCTCTGAAATTTGTCGAAAAGCTTGACCTTGCTTAGCGTTAGCTCGTTTTTCTTGTGCACAGCGAGAAGTAAGCCGGTGACAATAAAGACCTTTAAAATCGATTGGGGTGTGCCGTTTAATCTCACGGCTAATCGTGCTAGGAGAAAAGCCAAGTGCTCTAGCAATTGATCTGAGCGAGTCTCCCTCTGATAACCGTTGTTCGATATAAAAACGATCTTTTTCATTTAAGTGCCGATAAACCATCTCTACCCTCTAAGTCAAAAGGCGAACTAGAGAGTTTATCTGTATGAATATGAACTCTCTACTGAGTGTTGCACTTCAGATGACGGAGGGCGAGCTCTTGCTGAGGTCGATAAGTTATTTGATGCTAAACCTGGTACAGAAAAAGGAGATAAGCTTGAAATTCTAGTGACATTGATTGAAGCATATGAAGCCAAAGAACATCCAATTAGTGACCCAAGTCCAATTTGATCAGGCTACCCTATTCCGGACAAATAAATTACAATAATCCGAGCCGGAGGAATCACAATGGGAAAGCGTCACGTCACCAAGTACACTGAAGAATTTAAAAAATCATCTGCCAAGCTTGCAGTCGATTCAAATCAAGCAATCAGTCATACAGCACAGGAATTGGGTATTCACTCAAGTACACTGCATGGTTGGGTCAATAAATATCATCCAAACAGTCCAAATACTGTTAAAGATGAAGTTAGTGATATGGCTGCTGAAATAAAACAGTTAAAAAAAGAGTTGGCTAGAGTAACACAGGAACGTGAAATATTAAAAAAAGCGGCGGCGTACTTTGCAAGGGAAACACAGTAAAGTATGCCTGGATCAAAGAAAATAAGTGTGTTTTTCCAATAGGTAGGGTGTGCTCAATCTTAGGTGTTAGCCGATCAGGTTATTACAGTTGGTTAAAGGTACAGCCTTCCAAGCGAATGATAGAGAACCAAAAATTAGCTAAGCGAATCAAGGGAATATTCATCGAAAGCCGTGCAACCTATGGCACTCGAAGAATTAGAAAACAATTGGCAACACAGGAAATTTCTGTAAGCCGTAAACGAGTTGGTCGTTTAATGAAGCAGAGTCAGCTTTGCTGCAAGATAAAGCGTAAATTCAAAGTAACTACGGATTCTAAACATCGATTGCCAGTTGCGAAAAACGTGTTGGATCGGGATTTTTCAGCAACACGCCCTAACCAAAAATATGTTGGTGATATTACCTACATACGGACTCAGCAAGGCTGGTTGTACTTGGCTGTTGTGATTGATTTATTCTCACGAAAAGTTGTTGGCTGGGCCATGGAGGATCATATGGAAGCATCACTAGTCAATGATGCTCTGTTGATGGCTTTATGGAAAAGAAAACCTAAAACTGGGTTAATTTGGCATTCAGATCGCGGAAGCCAATATGCTTCAGAAAGTCATCGTGAGATTCTTAAAGATTATAAAATTAAGCAAAGTATGAGTCGTAAGGGAGACTGCTGGGATAACGCTGTTTCAGAGAGTTTCTTTCATACACTAAAAACGGAGTTAGTTCATCACATGAATTTTAAAAATCGACAGGAGGCTAAATCAGCGATCTTTGAGTATATCGAAGTTTTTTATAACAGAAAACGCATTCACTCAGCTAATGATTATTTATCACCTGAGGAATACGAGCATAATCAAAAAATCAGTTAAAAATTTGTCTAGAAAAAGGTTGCCAGATCAGAATTGCAGAAAGCCTCGTTAATGATTAATTTTATAATTCAGTAGAATGGGCAAGCCGCATTTTTAAATTGGTGATTCTTTTTGCTGTTTTTTTGTTTTTCGCTGCAAGAAAAATTGCTTTTTTCTCACCAATAAGTACGACGAGCTGTTTGCCTCGTGTCACTCCTGTGTAAAGCAAGTTACATTGAAGCATTGTATAATGTTGCATGGCGAGAGGAATAACTACTGCCGGGTATTCTGAACCTTGGCTTTTATGAATTGTAGTTGCATAGGCAAGGTCAATTTCATCAAGTTCGTTAAAATCATAGATTACAGTGCGATTATCAAAATCAATTTTTACTTCGCTTTCATCATGATCAATGTGCTTAATGCGCCCTAAATCACCATTAAATACATCTTTATCGTAGTTATTAACAGTTTGTATGATTTTATCGCCGACAGCAAAGGTGTTGCCATATTTTGTGATTTTATTTTCACTATGACCGTTAAGCGCCTTTTGTAGCTCAAGGTTAAGAGATTTTGCTCCCAAGCCTGCACGATTCATTGGAGTGAGTATTTGAATATCGTCAATGGGGTTAAGGTTAAAAGCTTGAGGAAGCCGCTTTGTAACGACTTTAATGAGTTTGTTATAAACATCTTCAGCACTATGTGCATGGATAGTAAAAAAGTCACTTTTTTCACCTTTAATTGACTCGAAAGGGGCTTTGCCTTCATTGATTCGGTGTGCATTTACAATAATTCGTGAAGTTTTCGCTTGTCTGAAAATATCAGTAAGTCGAGCTGTAGAGATAACCCCAGATTTAATCATGTCGGATAAAACTGCCCCTGAGCCAACGGAAGGAAGTTGATCAATATCACCCACTATCAATACTGATGCATGGGATGGAATGGCTTTTAATAAGCTATTCATTAAGCTAACATCAATCATTGAAGCCTCATCACAAACTAAAAAATCTGTATCAAGTGGCTTGTCGCGGTTATATTTGAATGAATAATTTGATGGATTGAACTCTAGTAGACGGTGAATTGTTTTTGCTTCCAAGCTTGTACTTTCAGAAAGACGTTTTGCTGCCCGGCCAGTTGGAGCGCATAAGGTCACCTTTGCTGTTGTACTATGAATGACTTTAATAATGGTATTAACAACGGTTGTTTTACCTACACCGGGGCCACCTGTAATAATGCTAACTTTATTGTGTAAGGAATTAACAACCGCTTTATGCTGTGAAGGTGAAAGCTGTATTTTCACCTGTTGTTGTGTTTTTTGAACGGCGTCATCAATGTTAATCATTGACCACTTAGCTTGTTCCCCTTGAATTAAGCGTGTAATTTGTTGAGCAACACTATTTTCAGCATGATAAAGCTTATCTAGATAAATACAGGGCATATCATCAATCATTTCACGGATGATACGGTTGTCTTGTAGCTCTGCTTCAATTGCGGTACGAATGAGCTCAAGGGGGACGGCTAATAGCTCTACAGACTTTTCTATAAGATGCTGTTCTTGTGCTGCACAGTGCCCTTCTGAGCAGATTTCTTGTAATACATGACGAACACCTGCTTGGGCGCGCTGAACGGAGTCTTGGGGGATACCTAGCCGCAAAGCAAGCTCGTCGGCAGTTTTAAAACCAATCCCTCGTATATCTAAAGCCAGCCGGTAAGGATTATCACTGACAATTGCAATTGCGTCTTCGCCATAGGTTTTATAAATACGAACAGCTCTTGCAGTTCCTACCCCATTA
>NZ_AMFF02000027.1:23399-24845 GCF_000297215.2 Piscirickettsia salmonis LF-89 = ATCC VR-1361 | reverse complement strand
TTAATCCTCCTCAGACAGTGATTATTCAGGGTGTACAAAAATAGGCAAATGTGCTCTAATAATCGCTCTTAACTAAATCGATAGTTTTGTCTCATTTCCCCTGACACATTCCGAAGTTAATGTTTGGGTAATTAGATAAAAAACCTTTGAGATTTGGAAATATTATTTTTTTTGCGAAATAACTGAATGCCACTATGTGTAATAGTCCTGCGGGTTCTCCATGAAATTGCTGGCATATTGATCGAGTATCATCAAGTTCACGCTTTAACCTTAAACACTGTCCTAGCAGCACTTCTCCTTCTGCTGTGAGTTGTAGCCTTTGTTTAAAGCGAGTGAATAAGGTAATGCTAAATTCGTTCTCTAATCGTTTAATTTTCTTACTTAATGAAGCTTTTGTGGTTTTCAGTTGCCCTGCTGCTTTAGTCAGGCTTTCTGATTGAGCCACATATATGAAACTTTCAAAGCGATCTAGATCAGACATATTATATGTAAACCAAAGTGAAACAGTATGTCTACATTATAAGTATATAAAAATATTTTGGAAACAAGTAAAATCAATTTAGTCCTAAGTTAATTTTCACGAGTGTTAATTTTAAGTGATTTTTTTTAAAAGAAAGTACGCTACTTTAATTGTTGCTTGCTTGGGTTTTTTTATGGTAATTACGGATGCAACAGCTACAAATATTGCTCTTCCCAACATTACTTTAAGCCTTCATGCTAATTTAGCTGATTTACAATGGATAGTTGGTGGTTATACATTAACATTATTGTCCTTAATTAACTCGAACTACAACAATCAAAAAGATCGAGCATGTGCCATTGGTATTTGGGGAAGTGCTGGAGGTATAGCAGCTGCTGGTGGACCAATTTTTGGTGGACTCCTCACATCAGGGTTTGGCTGGCCTGCTGTATTTTTTATTAATGTGCCTATTGGGATTATTTCAGTCATTGTGGTTTATAAAAATGTTTATGATGCCAGCATTAGAGAAAATTATAAATTTGATATACTGGGTCAAATTATTGGATTCATTGCAGTGACATTACTTATGTATTTTTTAGTAGAGCTTGGCAATCAAGGTCACTCCCTATCAGGGATAACAATTATGATCGGAGGATCTGGCATTTTTGCTTTATCTTTGTTTATTTATATCGAAATTTACTCTTCACACCCTATACTTTCATTGACATTTTTCAGAGAAAAAAACTTTTCGATATCAATGATTATAGGTGTATTAATAAATATAGGGTTATATGGTACGCTTTTTATCTTGCCACTATACTTTCAACAAATTAAAGGATATAACACCTTGAAAATTGGATTATCAATACTACCAATGCTTGTATTAGTTTCAATTTCATCATACCTGTCTGGGAAAGTTATAGCGCTCAACGAATAGTTTCTGACATTAACTTCATTACTTGACTAAGCGCTGTCTCTAAATTTAT
>NZ_AMFF02000027.1:12088-22472 GCF_000297215.2 Piscirickettsia salmonis LF-89 = ATCC VR-1361 | reverse complement strand
GTATAGATTTTTAGACACTCGTTACGCTTGCTACAGACCTAACGGTCTTTCGCAACTCCGCTCTGCTAAAAACCCGAACCTACCTCGGCCTACTCACCCCGTGCTTAGCACTCCATGGCTCGCAGCGTTTGGAATTTTTTTCTCGATGAAACTTGAAAAATAAATCACTACAGGCAGGCTCGCGGTGCTACATATATTTAGGTCCTGAATATCAACTCAAACATACTGCCTGATAGAAGTTGTATTGTCCCTAATATAGGCTTCCATTTACAATTAAGTGTTTTCGAGCGATCTTTAAAGCCAAAACCTACGGTACAATCATCAAAAAAGGCAACCTTATTTTCAAATAGTGGGGCTGATTCTAGTGATAGGGGGGCTCTATTTTCAAGGACTTCAAGGGAATAATGCCTAGTCTTTGAATCTATGTTATCTACTTTAATAAATCTGCACCAGGGTAATCATTAATAAGATTCGCCTCATCAACATAACGTTTAACCGTTTCTAGGCGTTTATGGCGAGTAACCGCCATGATTCGAAAAGGGTCAACTTTAGCTTTAGCTGCACTGGTAACAAAGCCTCGCCTTAAACTATGGGCACCGAACCGGCTAGCATCTAAGCCTGCTAATTGACAATAGTTTTTAACAATATTATATATCGTTCGATCAGATAAAGTAGTTATTGCAATCTTACCATTTGCAAAAATTCGTCTAAAAATCGGCCCGGATAAAATCATTGAAGATTGTAACCATTGTTCAATGGCACCAACAGGACAATTGGCTTTATTTTCACTACGAGCAATACCAATAACCTGACCTTGCTGTTCTTGATCGGTTTTACTTGAGCGAATATAAACAAGCATGCCGTTTTCTTGTACCTCGATATCAGATAGCTCAAGGGAAGTTAATTCAGATCGGCGTAGAGCGCCTGCAAAGCCAAGCAAAAGAATTGCTCTATCACGCTGTCCTGTAATTGTTTCGGGGATATATCTCATCAATAGCTGTATATCTTGACTCATGAGTGCTGATTTTGCATTGGGTTTAGCACCTAAGGTACGACGAATTCCCTTAAGCGTTTCTCTAACTTCTGCAGTATCTGTTGGTGAGGGTTCTATTTTATTTAGTTTATGTGCGTACTTAATGGCAGCTAATCGACGTCTCAATGTAGCAACACTCACCGGGCGACCATTGATCAATTGACTTTCTTGTCGCAACCAAACAGAAAGTACACCTGATGCTTGGTCTGCTAAAAAATTAGCAATCGTCTCAGCTGTAGCAGGGATTGCAGCCGTCTGATGGGCTTCAGCCCAAGCAAAAAAAATTTTTAAATCTGCGGCATAACCACGTTTAGTCGCCTGTGCTAATGTATTTTCAAGAAATTGTCTTGATGATGAACTGAGCGTCGTTGATATCTCTGTCCTAGACTCTGCTGTCATTATTTTCTTAATTTGTTTGCTACTCATAACTTTCCTGCTGTTTTAACCAAATTATATTCCTTTATTAATGGGTTTGCTATCTGCCTACTACTTATTATCTTCTCTTGCTTATCTACAGCCTGTGCTGCGTATTTTTTGATTGCATAAATTATGAAATATCAAACTCGCTATCCCTCCTCTATTAACTTACTTCCGATAACCGTCATTATCGGAAGTAGCAAAGTACTCAAATTATTTAATTTGATACTATGTAATACGTATTACGTAATTGTCGTGTGAATAATTATTCTTGCAGTCTAAGAGGCCTGGACTATAATCAACTTACAAATTCATCTGAGCTTAAAAGAATTTGAAAATACGAACTAAAGATGTGTTGATGCTAGGAGGGATCTATGCTCATTACATACAACAACACCCAAGTTGATTTTGAGAAAATACAAAGCTTATCCATTGAAAAAGGGAAAATAATTTTTCAAGCAAAAGATGGCAATAAAATTATCCAATTAAATAGAGATAACCATGAAGTTGCAGATGAAATCGCCGAATACATTATCAATTGCTATAAACGTGGTTTTAAGCGATTAAACCTAAATAATTACATCACCTTAGAACCAATAGAGTAAAACTAACTTCTTGACTTAAAAACACTATAGCTATTAATCAAATTAGTGCTACATTATGATTAATAAATCCAAAGGTATCGATCAAAATGTGGAACTGGCAACTACAAGAATGGCCTCACTTTCAGTGGAACCATAGTAAGCTCCAACGCGCAGAGAGTTTATTTCTTGAAGGTGCTGGCGTGATTACTGGTGCATCTAAACATATTGCTGTTGAAGATCAACAACTTCTCACTGTAGAGCTTGTTGGCGCAGAAGCACTAAACACCTCTGAGATTGAAGGAGAATACTTAAATCGTGATAGCGTTCAATCATCTGTTCGCAAGGAATTAGGCTTAACCGTCAATCACTATAAGGCAAGTCCAGCAGAAGCTGGGGTAGCTGAAATGATGGTCAAACTTTATCAAAACATTGCTGAACCTTTAACTGAGACTATGTTATTTGATTGGCATAAAATGTTAATGAATGGACGCCGAGACCTTGATTATATTGGCTCATATCGTTCCCATGCTGAAGCTATGCAAATCGTATCAGGACCTGATTATAATCGTAAAATTCATTATGAAGCACCACCATCTCAAAATGTAGCAAGCGAAATGTCTACTTTTTTAGATTGGTTTATTACTCCTGAAAAAAACATTTCGGCAATTACTCGTGCAGCAATTGCTCACCTTTGGTTTGAAAGTATCCACCCTTTTGAAGATGGTAATGGTAGAATTGGCCGCGCAATTGCCGAAAAAGCACTAGCACAAGGAGTTTCAGTACCCATTATGACCATGCTAGCTAAAGTTTTGTTAAAACGTAGAAAAGACTATTATCAACAACTTAATTTAGCAAGCCGGAGTATGGAAGTTACTCCCTGGCTATTATGGTTTGCAACTGCTGTTATCGAAGCCCAAAAAAATACGTTAGCCTATATTGAGTTTATTATTAACAAGAGTAAGTTAATGGATCAGGTGCGAGGGCAGTTAAATTCACGCCAAGAGAAAGCATTACTTCGAATGTTTAAGGAAGGTCCAGAAGGGTTTCAAGGGGGCTTAAGTGCTGCAAACTATATCGCGATTACAGGAGCCTCAACCGCAACAACAACACGTGATTTACAAGGATTAGCAGAAAAAGGCGTTCTTACTCGCGACGGGATACGTAAGGCAACACGTTATTATTTGGCCATAAATCTAAATCAAATAGAAACCATTACGGTTACAGATATTCTATGAATACTATAAAATACCCTTAGTCAATATCCTTCCTACCCATACAGGAGAGCCTCTACAATCCTAACCTTTTAAAAATAATTCATTTTATATTTTATTAAGATAAGAAAAATGCTTGATTTATGCTTACAGCATAGATTAAATTGGTGAAATTATTTTTAATATTTAACACAGGCGTTTGAGTATTATGGGGCATACGGCAGCTGACAATCATCAAATGATTAGTATCATTTTCAATATCTTGCTTTTTTTTGGTATTGCAGGCCTGGTAATTCCTTTGCTTCAACGCATAAAAATCTCCCCTGTCCTTGGGTATTTGCTCTGTGGAATTGCAATTGGGCCTTTTGGTCTTGCTGTTTTTGCTGATTCATATCACTGGATATCTTATATTACAATTGAAAAGTCTGGCACAGTACATTTGCTTGGCGAGCTTGGCATTGTCACATTGATGTTCATGATCGGTCTCGAACTATCATTTGATCGTTTAAAAGAGCTACGACATTATATCTTTGGCTTAGGCACAACACAGATTATTCTAACGGCTGCATTAATTTTTATTGTTGCATTATTATTTGGTAACTCGATACCAAGTTCCATCTTGCTAGGTGCTTCACTAGCTCTTTCTTCAACAGCGATAGTTATGAAGCTATTAGAAGAAAGAAAGCTATCTAACCAAGCGATAGGTATATTATGTTTTTCGATTTTATTAATGCAAGACCTTGCTGTTATTCCTATTTTAGTACTTGCCTCATCATTTAGTGGTGATGGTACAGGAAATATTTTTATTGCATTAGGTTCATCATTATTATTGGGTGCATGCACAGTCTGTATCATTTTTTTATTGGGAAAAAAAGCACTCGCCCCCCTACTACGCTCTGTTAGTGCATCGACATCTCCTGAATGGCTGGCATCCTTTGTTGTTTTTATTGTCATTGCATGTTCTACAATGACTTACCTTGCTGGTCTCTCACTTGCCCTTGGTGCTTTTATCGCGGGTTTACTGATAGCAGAAACAGAGTTTAGACATGAAATTGAAGTAATTATTAATCCACTAAAAGAGATATTATTAGGGATATTCTTTTTATCAATTGGAATGATGGTTAATCTTGCAGAAATTTTCCATCATCCTATCTTGCTATTGCTCTCAATCATTGGAATTTATTTACTTAAAGCGCTAGTGATGTTTTTACTAGCCCTGTTATTTCGCATTCCTAGTCGTCAAGCAGGTGAGTCTGCAATTTATCTTGCTCAGCCAGGAGAATTTGCTTTAATGGTCATAGGTGTAGCAGTAAGTGCACACTTAGTCTCGGTTAGCGATGCTCAATTTTTCTTACTTGTCATCGTTATTGCTATGATATTAACTCCACTTCTTTTTAAACTGGCGCCAACTATTGGTGAATATAGTCACTCTTTATTTAAAAGAGGCAAAGATGAGCCAAGTAACCCAATTGCAGCAATAACACACAAAAGTACTATTGTGATCGCAGGCTTTGGTAGAGTTGGCCAGCTAATTGGCAAAGTTTTAGAAGAGCGACAGATTCCTTATATTGCGTTTGACTATGATGCTAAACGTGTGCAAAAACTCAAAAAGCAAAATTTCCCTATTATTTATGGGGATGCTCGCAAGAAAGAACTGTGGCGTCAATTGATTGGCGAACACATTAATGCAGCAGTTATTGCGATTGATGACCACTTAGCATCACAAAATATTTTAAAATCACTAAGAGCCCAATTCCCTTTATTATCCGTTATTGTTAGATCCGAAGACACACAGGACTTTAATCGTCTCTATGATGAAGGTGCTAGTTATGTGGTCGCAGAAACGCTCGAATCAAGTTTACGCATTGCTCAAATTATCATGGAAAAATCAGATATAGAATCTGAAGAAGCACAAAAAATCATAGAAAAAATAAGAAACAGATAATAAAAGCTTAGGAGCTTAGAACTTAAAAAGTCTAAGCTCTCTTGGAGGGCTATAACTGAATTAAAGATAAATAGTAGAAATTAAGGGTAAAACATTTGTACGTCGATATTCCCGCGATACTTGCCAGGAGCTGTATGCTCAGGTACGGTCAACACTCCTCCAAAGCAAATTTGTCCCCGCCCTCGATTATTTAATTGAAGCACTTTCCCCTGACCATCGATAGATGAACTGACAGTAACAGCAAGTGAGTTTGAGCGCTTTGTCATAACTGCTTGCACAGGATAACTAATTTTTACATTATTACGACGCTCACCATTAATAGCAACGCAACCTGCGCGTGTATCGTTCGAGGATGCCCTAACTCTCACTTGATTTTGGATATCTCCTGAAATAATCTGTCCAAAATCAAGGTTACGCAATACATTTGCTCTGATTCTAGCAAATACATTCACAATAATCCGCACAGGGTAGTTTTCTGGTTGCATATTTGGGTTATTCGTATAACGCGCTTGTAGCATTGCTTGGCCCTGATAACGCCCGGGCGCCTGGTTCGATCGTAAATGAACCGCACCTCCCAACTGTATCAGTATGAGGCCTTGATTATTAAGGCGTGACTGCTCAGGGATTAATCTTAACCCATTCAAAGTTAGTTGCTTATTATTCGCATTACGTAGCTTGACAGTTTGACTCGCACCGACAATGGTAAAAGAGACATCTTCATTTTTGCTGCCTTCCATCTTAATTTGAGCACTATAAGCAGTCTCTGGTCCTGCCATAATCGTTGATGAGTTAATATTTTGTGGCACCGTAATAGTCAACGGGCGGTTTAAGGTAAACTGCATCAGCTCGCTTGCAAACACTTTGTTTTTTAAGCAAAATAGGGATAGGACGAAGATAAGCGTAAGCAAGGGAGTTGTTATTTTAATCTGCATGTGCTGTGTTCCTATCAACATAATGAATCCTAATATAAAAATTTTACACCCTATTTTTTATAGAGTTAAGTAAATTTGATTACTTTAATAAAAAAACAATTTAAAGCATTCTTGCTTATTGGGTCTGCAATAACAGTAACAGCTTCTATAGCAAATACCACCCCCAAGCTATCCGAGGCTTATATTTCATTGCAATCAAATACTCAACAACTCAGTGATTTTTTCCAGGTGATGGTTGCTGCTGATAATGAAAACACACCTTATTTAAATGTGGAGGCAACACTACAGTCCCTGAGTGTTGAAGTTGCATGTAATCAAAGTCATAGTCAATGTACAGCAACATTACAACCAGACAATCAAATATTTACTATTAATGCCGCAACTAAAACATATACAGCCAAAGGCGTAACTCACCCTTTAGCAAACGGGGTCTTAGTACAAAAAGACAATGCACTTTGGTTAAAATACGATGCCTGGAAAAACTGGCTACCTATGCGTATTGACTGGAGTCTAGAAAGCTACAAAGTTGTTATACACCCACGTTTTCAATTACTGGACGACCTTAAAAAAAGGCACAAACAATCCCTTGAAGAAGCAAAAAGCGACAATAAAGCACGGGAAAAACTGGCAGCAGCAGACGCTAAATGGCCTACATCACCATGGAATTTAGAACTTTCACCACAATTAACACTTTCTCAAGCAACAGATGGCGAGTTTATTGCTTCACCATCATTATATACCAATATTGATATATTGAAGGGAACCTTCTCAGGGTCAATTAGCTCCAGTTACAGCAGTGATTCACAATGGAACAACCCTGATTACAGCTGGTATTATAAACACCAAGATCAACAAGGGAATAATCTCTTTGAGTTGGGTGATATCTATATAGATAACTCACTCTTAATACCGGGCTACTCTTTAGACAATGGTGTTTCTTATCAGCGCTTCCCCACTGTTAATCAACAAACCAATGGCAGTTTTAGCTATCACGGCATTACCGAGCCCAATACCGAGGTTGATATTTGGAGAAATGGCTTTTTAAGGAAAGTCATGTATGCAGACTCATCTGGACGCTATTTGATCAAAGACTCTGGAGCAAAGTCAGGTGATGTCTATACGTTAGTTTTCTTCTTTAAAAATGGCTCAAAAATAGAAAAAACAATTACAATTGCTGGAGAAAGCCCACGCCTAGGCAAAGGAGAAATCAATCCCCAGATTTGGTTTGGTAGACAAAATAGTATTCAGTATCAATACGCCGGATTAAGTTATGGTTTAACCCCTGAGCTTAGTTTAGGGTTGTATGCGATGGAAGCGAATATTGATGATCAAAATGGTGTCGGCTCTAAGCTAATATGGCAACTAAATCATGATCTTAACTTAAGTGGTGAAACATTTTCTAGTCAATCAGGCAATGATTATGGGCTATTATTAAGCTATACCGGCATTGCAAATAATCAACTCGCGTTATTACAACGTAAAATCAATATCAACAGCCCATTAAGACTAGATAATGCAACCGCCCCGACAGTATTATTTTCGAATTTACCCTTTGATTATATTGATGAGCTTAATCCAACACGTTGGACCACATTACAAAATAACTATAGTGTAGATAGTACAACCTTATCCTTATCCGCTCGATTTACCGACAGCTACCAAGACCAAGATTTGTCCATTTCTCATAGTTTCAATTCAACCTTCTCTGGTCAATTGCAAGGTGGTTCGATTCGAACAATAACAGATAATCAACGTAATCCATGGGCAAGCTACCAGCTATTTGTTAATTTTCCCCTATTGGGCAGTTTTAATGCCCAAGAATATTGGGTTAAGAACAATCCAAGCTTAAATGGCTTTAATTTAAACTATTACCTATCATTAGGTAATGAACAGCCATTGACACTATCAGCAACGTATACCAAAACTCAAGCCGATGACACTTGGAACGCCAGTATGACATGGCAATATTCCCCCAATGTGAGCTTTAGTCTCAGTGGCAATCAAGATGACTTTACTTTTGGTGTATCTTTATCTGATATTATTGGTCCTAACCCGCACTCAGAAGACTCGACTTACTTTAATAATGCAACACTGACAGGGCGTTTAATGCAACCTGCACTGGATGGTTCACCCGCAGAACCTGTGGCTGGCGTAAAACTAGAAGTCGGTGGCCAGCCAGTAATTACTAACCAAGATGGCTACTATACTGTGGCTGTACCAACCTACCAACGGCTTGATGTTAAAATAGATATGAGCACATTACCTGCCAATCTAGTACTAGCAAGATCATCTCCTATTTTTGAAATGAGGCCAAGTACCTATGAGATATATAATCCAGAATTATCATGGTCGGGTGGCTTTGATGCACAACTGTTTTATCTAGGTGGAGTACCTAAAGGCTTACAGGCTAGTATTATTAATCTTGATATTAATAAACAAATAAGAGTTGTTAAAGTCGAACCCCAAGATGGCTTTATTATGGCAGAAGGTTTGATTCCAGGGCGCTATGAGTTAAAGCTAATAGGCGTCAAAAACCCACCTACACCACTTAAATTTACTATTCCTGAATCAAGCTTATGGGCAAGTGCATTGCGCTGGTATTGGGGTGTGACTAAAAAGCAAGTGACTGAAACAAACACGAGTTAGATTAGCTAGTTGAAAAAGAGGTCTTGTTTAGATCAAAACACAATCAAGAATATGCTGATAAAATCTTTATGCTGATCTAGTAATTTATAAATTCGATGCGTACAATCAGCCGCATTAGTGATTAATTAATAATTTTAATAGGTAAAAAATTATGGCAAAGCTTGGCTTTACCCTCTATGGGCAAGGTAAAGAAAAAGTGGTTGTTTATAACGACTGGATGGGAGATTGCAGTAGCTGGTTACCGACACAACCTTTTTTAGATACAGATACGTTTACCTATGCTTTTATTGATGTCAGAGGTTATGGGCGTTCTTTACACCTGCAAGGTGAATACACGGCAAAAGAAATTGTTGCTGATACATTAGAATTATTAGAAACACTAGGCTGGGATAAATTTCATGTCATTGGCTTTTCTATGACAGGTATTGTAACTCATCGTATGGCTATCGATATTCCAGAACGAATCAAGAGTGCTGTGGCTATTGGTGCAGTTTCTGCAGAGTGCTTTAAAATGCCAGATGAATTTAAGCAATTAGTTATTGACTCTATTGCAAATGATGACAAGGCGATTGAACTATTTAATATAGCTTTTGGTGAGAGATTATCTAGTCAATGGCAACAGTTCAAATGGCGAGAATCACGACAAACACGCACACCAGCGGCGGCTCGTGGCTATTTAGAAATGTTTACAGCACAAGACTTCTCATATGAATTAAAGCGAATTTCCTTACCTTTCTTGATTGTTTGTGGAAAATATGATTTAGAAGAAGAAAGAATTGATGCACAAAAACAACGTTTTAACCAGTGGCATGACAATATTGAGTTTGTTGAAATAGAATCAGGACATTATCCAATGCAAGAAACTCCTGTGAGTTTACAAACAGTAATGGAAAGTTTTATGAAAAAACACATTGATTCTATTTAGTTAGTATTAGGGCTAGTAGTTATTAGAGGTACGTTACTTTATCTAACTTACTTAGGCTTTAATAAAGGTAGTAATACAGTGAGAAGAATATACTTTGTTGATAAGGCTTAATATGATATTCAAAGTGTACTCTTTCTGATGAGTAATGATAACGTATTTCTTGAAATTCAACTAGATATAAGCCATTAATATCCATCAGCTCAATTTTTTTCGTTTGATTAAGCCATAACATTGGATCAGGTGCCGCTAGTTGAATTGAATACATAGTATTATCTGTAATAAAGTAGTTTTTTATTGCGACAGGTTTTGTTTTGATTGAATTTACCGGATAGAAGGCCTGCTCTGGCAGTTCAAGACTCAATTGATGAGTTGTTTCTTTTGTTATTATGTCTGGCCTAGGTTGCTCTCCTTCTTTAGGATAGATAGGCACGTGAATTATAGTGACGGTTAAGATTATGATGTAAGATACAATCTTTCTTAAAATCAATAACATAGATATTCATATTTTTCATTCAGTTCATTACTTTATTAGATTTCAATGGGATTAACTTAGTTCTGATAATGGTATAATATGCATGGCTAAAATTTAATTTATTTAACGAGATTCCGCCCTCCGTCATCTGAAGTGCAACACTACTCTATACTAAGCCGCCATCAAATACTCTAAAAAAACATAGATTAGGTGAGCAAT
>NZ_AMFF02000027.1:2524-10988 GCF_000297215.2 Piscirickettsia salmonis LF-89 = ATCC VR-1361 | reverse complement strand
AATTTCGACAAAAACAGAGGGATAATTCCAGTTTTAAACTGTCTCACTTATGGGGGGTTGACAAAAGTATAGTCAAATTTAATAGCGCTAAAATGAAATAACGAGACTATGAACCTTCATAATCCCTAGTCAACTTAACAACTATAGGTGCTAACAATATTAAAGCAATCAGATTAGGAATAGCCATCAACGCATTTAAAATATCTGCAACTAGCCACAATAAATTTAGATTAGCGACAGCACCTAAAACAATCACAATTACCCATAGAATACGATAGGGAATAATGATTTTAGTACCAAATAAATAGCTCGCACAGCGTTCCCCATAATAACTCCAACCAAGCAAAGTAGTGAAAGCAAAAATAACGAGTCCCACCGTAACAACCAAGCCACCGCCATTAAAAGCAACCTGAAAAGCATCTGAAGAAAGCGCAGCCCCTGTCTCGCCAGATGTCCATAACCCACTTAATAAGATAACAAAGGCAGTAATACTACAAAGAATCATTGTATCAAAAAAGGTCCCGGTCATTGCGATTAATCCCTGGCGAACTGGGCTATTTGTTTTTGCTGCTGCATGAGCAATCGGTGCTGTGCCTAAACCCGCCTCATTTGAAAAAACACCGCGCGCAACACCAAAGCGAATCGCAGCCATTATCGTTGCACCAGCAAACCCTCCTGCTGCTGCTGCGCCACTAAACGCACTATTAATAATCAACATAAATACACTGGATAGGTGGTGAATATTAAGCCCAATAACAACCAGGCCGCCGATAATATAAAAAACAGCCATAATAGGAACCAAATAGCTAGTCACACGCCCAATCCAACGAATTCCTCCGAACAGTACTAAGCCCACCAAAACAGCACTGACTCCACCGACTAACCAAGGTGAAATACCAAAGTGATTATTTAATACGTGCGCCATCGAGTTACTTTGAACACTGTTGCCTATACCAAACGCTGCAATCGTTCCAAAAATAGCAAAGGCAACCCCTAAGCCTCGCCAGCGAGAGCCTAACCCATTTTTAATGTAATACATTGGACCACCAACGAAATTACCATTCGCATCCGTTTCCCGATATTTTACGGCAAGAACGGCTTCAGCATACTTTGTCACCATACCAATTAGTGCGGTCATCCACATCCAAAAAACAGCACCTGGCCCTCCTAAGACAATTGCAGTTGCAACGCCTGCAATATTTCCTGTACCTACCGTTGCAGCCATTGCTGTAGTCAATGCTTTAAAGCCACTGATTTCTCCTTTTGCTTGTTTTGAGTCTTTTTTAACAATTAGTTTAAGTGCTACACCCAGTTTTCTAAGCTGCAATAACCGTAAGCGTATCGTTAAATAAAGACCACAACCTAAAAGCAAAATCAGCATAACCGGGCCCCAAACAAAGCCACTTAATGCATTTAAAAATGATGCTATTTCCATATTAAAACTCACTCCTTGATTTACCTCTTTACTAGTGTAACAAAAAAGGCATAAGTAAAAGCAAGAGAAAAAATATTTTGGCTCGATTAATTATTTTTATAAACCTTTTAATAAAGTTAGGTTTAAGCATAATAGCTAGTCATAGCTCTACATGATTATTTCAAATAAAGGCAACTATAATAAAATTAATTCTGTTTTTTAAAAGCAAGTCAGGCATTTATAACAATATATGCCTGACTATAAAACGGTTATGATGTAATCAATTAAAGCTCACTGGCTGAAGCGATCACTTTATTTACAATGCCATATTCTTTGGCTTCTTCTGCCGTCATCCAGTAATCACGCTCAGTATCTTCTTCGACCTTCTCAAGTACCTGACCCGTACGCTCAGCAATAATAACATTCAAGCGCTTTCTCATTTTAATAATTTCTTTGGCTTGAATTGCTAGGTCCGTTGCCTGGCCACGTGCACCACCACTAGGTTGGTGTAATAAAAAACGTGTATTTGGCAAACAATAACGATCTTCTTTTTCAGCGCCTAGGAAGATTAAACTTCCTGCACTAGCCACCCAGCCGGTGCCAATCACACGAACACGAGGCTTGATAAAACGCATGACATCATGAATTGAATCTCCCGACTCAACATGCCCTCCCGGTGAATTCACATACACAGTAATCTCATCATCGCTCACATGTGCTAAAGCAATAAGTTGAGAAGTTACTTTTTGAGCCAGTTTTTGGTTAATTTCACCAAAAATAAAGACACTGCGCGCTTCAAACAGTTTTTCATCAATTAATGCTGAACCTTGAAGCTGTTGTTCTTGATCACTCATAATTTTATTTCACCTTTATTTCTTTTCTTCATTAACGACAAATTTATAAAATTCGCGGACAACGGTTACATTAATATCCGCAGGTAAATAGTCTTGGCTCAGCCAATCTTCACCATCCAAGCCTTCCATATACAAATTAATAATATGAGGACCGCGTTTTGCCAATTCAAGACGTGCTTGCTCTTCAGTTTGGCAATCAAAGTCTTCATTCTCAATTAACTCTTTTACATCTGTTGCAAAAGCCTCATAGGCCATACGATTGCGATCACAGTCAAACTCTTTAGCAACCTGATCGATGATATCGTCAATGTGCGGGTAATTTTTCAAAACAATATCCTATTGGTTATTATGCACAGAGTGTAGCATGTCCTTTAGTATTTCAACATGTTCAGGCAAGTCATTTAATGCCGGGATATATTCAAAAAACTCCCCACCCACAGCAAAAAACATGGCTTTACTTTGCTCATTAATCTCTTCCAGTGTTTCTAAACATTCAACAGAAAAGCCCGGACACACGACATAGACTTTTTTTATGCCTTTTTTAGGTAAAGCAGTTAATAGGTCATGAGTGTAAGGCTGTAGCCATTTTTGCAAGCCAAAACGGGATTGAAAACTAATGGCCCACTGCTGTTTTGTTAACCCCAGTTTTTCTGCCAATAATGCTGCGGTTTCATGGCACTGCACTTCATAAGGGTCTCCCATTTTAACCATCTTCTGCGGTAAGCCATGAAAAGACATCAGCAATAACGCATCAAAATGTTGATTTATTTTTGGCAAGATCGTCGATGCTAACGCATTAATATAACTAGGCCGGTTATGATAACTCTCAATTACCTTCAGTGGCTTTTGCCAGCTTAATTCTTTAATTTTTTCTGTCACAGTCAGCGTTGTTGCCATCGAGTATTGTGGATAAAGGGGTATAACAATCACTTCATCAACAAACGCTTGAATCTCATCATAAGCCACTTGGAATGAAGGTTGACCATAACGCATTGCAACAACGACCCGATGATCCTCATCTTCAAGTTCAAACTCTAATTTTGCCGCAAGCTCCTGCATATAAGACCGTAATGGTGAATCACCTTTTTGCCAAATCAGCTGATAAGACTCAACTAAGCGCTGTGATCTTTTTGGCAAAATAACATACCTTAACAAAGGTTGCCACAACCATGCTGGTAATTGCACAACATAAGGATCTGATAAAAATTCTTGCAGGTACTCTTTAATTGCTTCAGCTGTTGGCGCACAAGGCGTCCCCAAGTTAACTAAAACGACACCATATGTTTTTGACATAAACCACTCTAAACCACTCTAAACCACTCTAAACCCGCGCCATCATACCACATGGCATGACCTTTGCTTAAATCTTAATAATCTCACTTCATAAAAATGGAAAATAAACTGTATGCACCGGCGTGAACTTAATCAGGCGTTTGACCGCTCTTTTGCTTTACTCATTGAAGAAGAAAACTGCCAACACATTACTGACTTATTAGAGCAATTATGCTGTGACCATCATGATTTATTGATTGAAACAAAATACGATGATGTTGAAGTCTGTTTTAAATACCAAGCACAGGAAAACTATATAGAAATGGTTGTATACCAAGATAAAGTGTTACTCGAGGACTATCATATCGCCATTGAGAAAGTCTGTGAAAAACAAAAAATAGAAGAACTTCACCACATGTGTCACCTGATTCGTAAAACCTTAAACGACTTGCCCTTGCATAAAAACAAACCTTGCTTGCCTGATTAAGTACTATTTATTATATGCTAACTTCAGCTTATTTGTTAACTGATCAAAAAAAACAGGGTCTGATGATTTAGTAGATATACATTGAAACTCTAATTCAACATGTAAGGCCCAAGCATTGTCACTTAGCCACTGTTTGCACTTAACTGCATCCTTTTCAGTCATCAATAACGGCAGTTCTTGATTAAAATTTTCAAAATCTGAGGCTTGATAATCATGATGATCAGAAAAAGCACATGAGTGATTAATAATCCCCCCTAAATCCATACATGTATTAAAAAAGCGCTGAGGATGACCAATGCCGGCAACCACGTTCACCCGTTGACCTTTAAATCTATCAACAGCAACTTGCTCTCCTGTGTGCACATTCACCCAATAACTAACACCTAATGACGATGAAAATACCGGAACTGTTAATTGCTCTAATCTTTTAATACCCTGTGACTTATCTAGCGCGGTTGATGCTCTAAATAAATTATTGGCAACAACAAAGTCAACATCATTAAGCCTCGCCCAATCTTCACGCAAGGGCCCCGCAGGTAAACAATAACCATTACCTAAACGCTCAGCATCCATAACCGCAATTTCGATTGACCTAGCTAATGCATAATGTTGCAGACCATCATCACTTAGGACCACATCCAGGCGATAATGGCTCGTTAGATAATCAACAGCTTGCGCTCTTTTAGGTGCAATGACTACAGGCACACCCGTTAGTTGTTTAATCATTAACGGCTCATCTCCCGCTTCTAAAGCAGAGGATTCCAAGGTTACTTCATAGGGATAATGGTTATTTTTATTAGCGCCATAGCCTCGTGAAACCACACCAACAGTTATACCTCGGCGTTGAAAGTGCTCGACTAACTTCAAAACCAACGGAGTTTTGCCCACACCACCGACATGAATATTACCAACAATGATCACAGGAACTTGACTGATATAGACTTTATATAAACCGAGTTTAAAAAACTGTCGACGTAAAAATGTAATAAAACGAAATAGCCAAGAAAACGGCCATAAGGCCCATCGTAATCCATGGTTATGATACCAAATTTTCTCAATAAGCTTCATTTAGTGATTAGAGTCCATCGCAAACGCTCTTAAGTCCGCATAAGCACCCTCAGCGCTCATTAATTCTTGATGAGAACCTGACTCTATAATGCGCCCTTCGTCCATCACTAAAATACGATCAACATGCTCAATCGTTGATAAACGATGAGCAATCACAAACGTCGTCGACTGTTTCATAATGGTTTCTATCGCTGCTTGAATTAAGCGCTCAGACTCATTATCCAGTGCGGAGGTTGCCTCATCAAGAATTAAAATGGGTGCCTTTTTCAAAAGAGCACGTGCAATCGCTAAACGTTGGCGCTGCCCCCCTGAAAGCATCACACCATTCTCACCCGTTACCGTATATAAACCATGAGGAAGCTTTTCTATAAACTCCCAGGCATGAGCCATTTTCGCAGCCTCAATAACGTTTGCCTCATCCACTTCACCGAGCATACTATAAGCAATATTATGAAAAATTGTATCGTTAAACAACGCTACATGTTGCGAGACTACAGCGATTTGCTCACGTAAAGAGGCCAAAGTAATGTCATGGGTTGATATACCATCCAAAATAATATCGCCCGATGTTGCATCATAGAATCTTGGTAATAAGCTCACGAATGTCGACTTACCACTGCCAGAACGCCCGACTAAAGCAATTGACTCACCCGGCTTAACATCAATATTAATCTCATGCAGAACAGTTTTATTATGTCCTGGATAAGAAAAACTGACATTTTTAAACTGCACATGCCCACGTGTACGAGCTAAAACCGTTGTTCCTGTATCCTTCTCTTCTTCAGCATCAACCGTTGCAAATACGCTCTGAGCTGCGGCCACACCACTTTGCAATCCCGCATTTAATCCCGTAATATTCCTAAGTGGCTTTAATATCGCCACCATCGCTGTAATCATTGTTACAAAGGTCCCTGCAGAAACATGCAACTTCGCAACGGCAATGTAAATAACCAAACTCATCGCGACAGCCCCAACCATCTGGACAATCGGCGAATTTAACGCACTGATCATAGTAAACTTTAAGTTATAACGTAAAGCATACATAATTGCCTTATTAAAAGACTGCTCTTGGTAAGCTTGGCCACCAAAAATCCGAATTTCCCGGTAGCTTTTTAAGCTTTCCTCTGTTACATGAGTCACTTCAGCCATTGCATGCTGCTGCTTATGACTTAAGCGACGAAAATGCTTACTCGCAAAACTAATTAACAGGGCAATTATAGGGATAATAATTAATAAAACCAAAGATAAACGCCAACTGGTATAAAACATCACCACAAGTAAGCTAATAATCAGAGCAACTTCTCTGACCATCGTCGTCAATGAGGCACCTCCTGCAGCAGAAATTTGATCAACATTATAAAGCAGCTTAGAAATCATCTGCCCAGAAGTTGCCTTATCATAATCACTGGCAGGTAAACGCATAAACTTTGCAAAAAGCTGACGACGAATATCGCTGACCACATGGCCACTAACATAGCCAAAACAATAAGTTGCCATCACGTTTGCAGTACCACGGACAGCAAAAATACCAATCAGCACCAACGGAAAAGTTTCTAAATAAGCCAGGTCTTTATCAATAAAGCCTTTATCCATCAAAGGTTTAAGTAAGTGAATCACATAACCATCCATCGCTGAATATAATGCATTACCCACTAAGGCCAGTAACATTAAAAACCAATAAGGCTTTACATAACTTAAAATACGGCGGTAAGTCTTCAAGCCTGACTGCGATGACTGCATTCTACCTCACGACGTTTTCACTTGAGTTAAAATTTGTACTTTAACAAAACCTGCATTTTGTACAAGCTCCATAATATCGACAATGATCTGTAAAGGCGCATTCGTATCACCTTTGATACGTACCAATCTGTTTTTATTATATTTAGCCTGCTTTAGCAAAGACTGCTTTAAAGCTACCTTCCCCCCAGGCACGCGATCAGAGTTTACATAATAATCGCCTTTAAAATCAACAGAAATTACTAAAGTTTCTTGTAACGGTCCATTTAATGACGCACTTTCTGTACTGGGTAAATTTACTTGAACGCCCCCGACTTTAATAAAAGTGGCTGTAACCATTAAGAAAATCAAAACTAATAAAACAACATCAATTAACGGTGCCAGATCAAGAATAATATCCTTATGCTTATTAGAGTTAGGCCGAAACTGCATAATGAGACTCCCGTTGCAGGTCAGCACGCTCAATAAAAATCTTTGCATGTTGCTCTAATAAAGCAGCTAATACATCGATCCGACGTTGAAAGTAACGATAGAAAAACAAGCAGGGAATTGCGATAAGCAGCCCAGCGGCTGTTGTTAACAACGCCTCAGAAATACCCGAAGCCAATACTAAAGCATCCACTTGTGCGCCAGCACTTAAGGCCCCAAAGCTTTTAATCATACCAAAAACAGTGCCCAATAAGCCCAATAACGGCGAAACGGCTGCAATTGTTCCAAGTGTGCCTAAATGGCGTTCCAGTGCAAGTACAGCATGACGTCCCGCAGTTTCCATACGCTCTTCCATAGCCAAACGCCCTTGCCCCTTTGCTTCTAAACCTTCCACCAACATATAACCAAGTGGACTATGGCTCACTTTATCACGCCATTGCACAAGTTTCTTCGCTGGGTGTTCAAGTAAATCAAAGGCCTGGTCAAAAATAGGCTCAGCTAAGACATAGTTCGCTCGTAAGTACCAAAATCGCTCAAGAATAATCGCAACTGCGATTACAGCTAAAACCAGTATTGGCGCCATCAGCCAGCCACCGGTTGCAAGTAAAGAGAGCATGATAAATTCTCCTGGCTTTTTGTAAAAAGCTTAGGCTTAAATCAACCATCATGCGACTTAGTTTATAATCACTGACTAAATAAAAGTAGCTGCAATAAAGAATATTCACTAGAATTATAAAACTTTCTAATAGTAATATTTAGCTGTCCATCATGAGTCAAGGTTAAATGCTTAAAAGCACCCGGGGTCGACTGAGAGTCAACTTTGATATAAGCAATATAGCCATACAGATAAAACCGATAATAATTAACCCCATATAGCTTATCTTTATGTGGATCTAAAATGCAACAGCCTTCTTCTGAGTCAAATTTTGATAACATAAAGCTAAATTCATCAACAACTCCTGGGCTCTCGGACCAAATCAGCTTTTTTGCAAGCCCTTCTTCGTTTTGACTTAAATAAACACCTGAATAAAACGACTGACCTGAAACCGATGCTCACCACAGTACACTGATAAAAAGCAGCTTGAGCCATTGATAATTAACAGAGGGCAAAAAATAACTCACCGTTTTATCAAATTCGCCCTCCGTCATCTGAAGTGCAACACTACTCTATACTAAGCCGCCATCAAATACTCTAAAAAAACA
>NZ_AMFF02000027.1:0-622 GCF_000297215.2 Piscirickettsia salmonis LF-89 = ATCC VR-1361 | reverse complement strand
ACTTTGCACTCAAATATAAATTACTTGTGCGGTCAAATCAAATAGCTTTTGAAGAGCTTAGGCGATTAAAATGTTTATGACCTGTGCGTAAGGTGAGTGCTCAATATATCGCTCTGTTAACTCTGGGTGATCTATAATATTCCCAGTATCGATCTCTAACAGGTTATCAATAAGAGTCTCAATCCTTTTAAACCTACTGTCATGACGAACATCTGGAAGACCTAAAAAATCTAGTACAACGCTAGATTTATTGCAAGAATTAATCAATTTATCTAATGATTCAAGCAATAGGTTTTTTAATAAAACAACCTCCTCTTGTTGAGGAGTTAAGCCTTCGATCTCATTATTCGTCACACGACTAAAGTCAGTTAAATATTTCTCTTTAAATCTTCGCGAAGGAAGAGAGTTAACATAACCATCATAGTTATGATAAGTAATTTTATTATCAATTAAACTTTTTGTTTTTATTTTTTTTATTTTTCTATCTGTCAGACTATAGTCACTTTCAGCACGAATATCTGATATTGAAAACTTGTTTTTACTATCTTGCCCTTCTCCAAATTTATAAACTGTACCGCTATAAGCGATTACAGACTCACCTTACGCACAGGTCATAAACATT
>NZ_AMFF02000026.1:62171-63062 GCF_000297215.2 Piscirickettsia salmonis LF-89 = ATCC VR-1361 | reverse complement strand
TAGCGACGCTTACGTTTTAGAGCATCACGAAAAAACTGATTAATTCTTGAGAAATATTGACTCAAATCTTGACCAGGTAAATCATTGGCTGGGCAAAATAAAAACCGAATTCCATCAACTGTTCGTTCTTCTGCACTTTCTAAATCAGGAAATTTAAATTGAGCTGTGTCTGGTTGTGTGTATGAAACGTTTCCGACGTTGATGACATACTTAACGCCTTTTTTATCGATAGCGTTTTTGAGCTGATATTCGGGGCCTAAATATACATTTGATCTTCTAAATGCAGGTAAATTGATATGACTTAGATCATGCCGATCATCGGCTGGCCCTGCAGAAGCTCCCTGCTGTTGGTTTTGATCTATATTGCTGAAGTCAAGTTTAAAGCCTGGGGGTTTTTTTTTAATAGGCATATGCACTCCAAATAAATTATATAATTATTGTTAATTAGTAAGAAAATTCTGTTTGAAATTTATCAAAGGTGGATTATATAAAAAAATAATAATTATGATATAAAGGGAATGTAAATTTTAATAAAATATTTAAAATTATCAAGCTAATTTGTTTGTAAGTTTATTGAAAATAAAATTTTTTTATAAAAAATATTTTTTTAAATGGGTTATGTAATGATGTAGGAATAGCTAAAATTCCTCCTGCTTTGAATAGGTGTTTGTCTGGCTTATAGTTGCGCTAAAATGTGCATTTTTATCTATCTTGATTTTGTTATGGCGAAGACTATAAGTCACGTCTTAATTTTAACTCACCTTACGCACAGGTCATAAACATTTTAATCGCCTAAGCTCTTCAAAAGCTATTTGATTTGACCGCACACGCTGCGAGCCATGGAGTGCTAAGCACGGGGTGAGTAGGCCGAGGTAGGTTCGGGTTTTTAGC
>NZ_AMFF02000026.1:37487-61353 GCF_000297215.2 Piscirickettsia salmonis LF-89 = ATCC VR-1361 | reverse complement strand
CGCTATAAATATCCAGTAGCTCTTTATTCATTCCTGATGAAATCCCTGTATCTATCAGATTTCATTATACATTGTTTATCATGTCAGTGCGTAAGGTGAGATTTTAATAGAGCTCACAACGCTCTGGAAATCTAAAACTAAAGTACTGACTTAAGATTTCTCTTGATAAATTCTGGCTTTTATCGCAAGTGTTGTTGCTGCCAAGCTTATGTTATAATTGGCCGCTTGATCGCTGTAGCTTGAAGAAGATTAAATGATGAGGGTGATGTGAAGCAAAATACACGCATTGTTGTTGGAATGTCTGGGGGAGTTGACTCATCGGTCTCCGCTTACCTTTTAAAAGAGCAAGGGTATGATGTTCAAGGGCTTTTCATGAAAAACTGGGAAGAGGATGATACGGATGAGTATTGTTCTGCCAGTGAAGATGTTGCTGATGCACAAAGTGTGTGTGACCGTTTAGGTTTAGCTTTGCATACAGCGAATTTTTCAGCTGAATATTGGGATAATGTTTTTGAGCATTTTTTAGCGGAATTAAAGGCAGGGAGAACGCCAAATCCTGATATTCTGTGTAATAAAGAAATCAAATTCAAAGTATTTTTAGACTATGCTCAGCATTTACAAGCCGAGTTTATCGCAACGGGGCATTATGTGCGCAAAGATTATTGTGATGGTCACTATCGTTTATTGCGAGGCCGTGATAATAACAAGGATCAAAGCTATTTTTTATACACGATTGGTCAAGAGCAGTTGGCAAGGTCACTGTTTCCGGTTGGAGAGCTTGAAAAGCCAGCGGTGCGTGTGTTAGCGGAGCAAGCAAAGTTGGTCACACATAATAAGAAAGATAGCACGGGCATTTGTTTTATTGGTGAAAGAAAGTTTGCTGATTTTTTAAAACACTATTTGCCAGCACAGCCTGGGCAAATGAGGACACCTGAGGGTGAGTTCGTCGGTGAGCATCAGGGTCTGATGTATTATACCTTAGGCCAGCGTCAGGGGTTAGGTATTGGAGGGCGTCAAGGGGATAATGGCCAGCCGTGGTATGTTTTGGCTAAAGACTTAACTTGTAATGAGCTCATTGTTGGTCAAGGGCATGATCACCCATTATTGCTTGCTGATACTTTGCTTGCTAGTCAGTTGCATTGGGTAAATGGTGAGGCTGTAGCCAGCGAGTTTTTATGTACTGCAAAGACACGTTATCGGCAGGTAGATCAATCATGCCAGGTGAAGATAGCAAGTGATGGGCGGGCACAAGTTGAGTTCGAACAATCACAGTGGGCGATGACTCCAGGGCAGTCTGTTGTTTTTTATCAAGGGGATGTGTGTCTTGGTGGTGGTATAATTGAGAACATTGACTCGAAATAAAGCGAAAAGCTATGGGTAATAACCTGTAACATTAAAGTGCATAGCGTACTTTTTTATAACATAAAGTGAGGAATAAATAACATGTTTGAAAAATCAACACATAAAGAGTCTCAAGAGCGTTTAACGGCTGTGTTTAATACATCTGAGGGAAGTTTTGAAATTGAGCTCTATGCGCAAGAATGTCCTGAAACAGTATGGAATTTTGTTAATTTAGCTGAAGGCCGCCAAGAGAGTGTTAAAGACGGTCCATTCTATAATGGCTTGATTTTTCATCGTATTATTTCTGGTTTTATGATTCAAGGCGGCTGCCCTGAAGGTAGCGGTGTGGGTGGACCGGGCTATCAATTTGCTGATGAATGCTCGAGTGATTTGCATCATGATGATGTTGGAGTGTTATCTATGGCCAATGCAGGCCCAGGAACCAATGGCTCACAGTTTTTTATTACATTAGCTGCTCAGCCTCACCTAGATGGACGTCATACGGTCTTTGGTAAAGTCAGCTCTGGCCTTGATATTGTGAAAAAAATTGGCCAAGTGCCGACTGGATTTATGGATAAGCCGGCTGATGATGTTGTGATTGAGTCTATTGAGATTAAGCGTTAAATTATATACTTAGTTTAGTTAGTAGCTAGTCTTAACTTTTATATTTATGATTATTTATGCAGTACTGCGAGGATTTTTAATGCTTGCAGTGCTTTCTTTCGCTCCTTGTGAGCTATAGGTGTTTTCTTCAGCACCTTTAATTACATTAAGCATGGATGAGATTTGCGCTTGATTGATTTGAATCACTAAACCATTCGCTTCATTGATTTGTTTGCATTTTCTTAGGGCTAAGGTAATGTCTAGCCAGAGCTGTTTTGCTTGTGCTTGTTCCTTGCCACTGACTTCTTGTTGGATATAATCTAGCATTCCCTCGTGTGTACAGTCGTAATTTTTTTCTATTAGTAGGTTCTCATGTGCCAAGGCCAGTGGAGAAAGCTGCGTTAAACAGGTTTCTTTAGCTTTAGCAATTTGTTGTAATTCAGCTTGTGCTAAGTTTTGCAATGCCAGAGTCTCTTGCTCAAGAAAATCAAGTAATTGATTAAGTAATATTAATTTTTTATCTAATAATGAGCATATGTTTTTACTTTTCATCAATTATTCCTTTTGAGACTTGAATATTGAGCCTTGAATATAAATATTTTTACTGTTAAAGCTGGTCTTTTAAAATGCCCTCAGCAGTTTGTAATATATTGATTTCATAGTCACCTTTTTGATAAAGGGCTTGCAAGGCGGCTATTTTTTCAGCGCGCTCAGCAGTAAATTTACTGTCTTCACCATGGACTGATTGCACAAGCTCTGTCAGTAATAAGTTATCTTCATTGTTAGTTGTTGGTGAAGCTGTTGCTGCTGATGGGCTTGTTTGTTGTTTTTGTTGCTCAACAGCCTTTTCCTCAGCGTGAGTATTGGCTAAAGGAGGCAGTCCAGAATTTACTTTGTTGATTTCACTCATGTTTATGCCCCTTGTTTTCACCACTCATAATATCGGCAGTACTTCTATATACTTTAGCTTAAATTTAATAAATTACATCAACTACACCCTTGTCTGTGGCTTTACCTTTGATGATTTTTTGAGATTGTATGTTTTTTACTTCTACTTGTTGTCCGCGTAATGCATTTTGTAGAGCAACACCTAAGGAGGTGGCTTTTATATTATTAATTTGTGCACGAATTTGAACGTGTTCTCCACGTTGTACCATATATTCTTTTTTTAATGAATACTCAGAAATGATACTGCCTGATTTTATAGGGTATTTTGTATTGCGGCCAATAAGGTAGTCAAATTTTTGGTAGTAATTAGATCGCAATTCGCGATAACTAATTGTTTTTAATTCAAGCTGATCACGGCGAATTAACGTATTTCTTGGAATTTGTTCTCTGGCGACAATCACTTGAGCATAGATAGTCAGTTTAACCGGCAAATAAGTCACCCAGTCATGTTCTGGACAGCGGATGCCAATACTGCGTGTTGAGAGTAATTTTTGATGTGCTGGTAAAAATGGTGTGAGCTGTTCTGTTTTGCAGGCTTTTAATTTCACCCGGCTGGTTGGTTTATGAATATCGAGTTGAAACTGTTTGGCATGGAGCCTGACTTGACCATAGAGGTAGTGGTAGGCAATTTTTTTTAAAACCGTATAATCTTGTGTATTTTTTTTAGCATGGTTGCTTATAGAAAAAATTAATAATAAAGCAGCATAAGTATAAGTGATAATGTAAATACGCATGAGTTATTTCTAAAGTTACCTTTAAATAAAATAATTTATATTCCTGGTAAATTAAACTGTCAAACTTTAATGTTAACAGTCCCGATTAATCAATAATTATGCAAAATTTATTCCTGGTATTATATTTTTACCTGTCTGTTTTTATTTTTATTTTTTTTATAAATTTAATTGTTATTAAAATAAATTAGGTAATATATAAAATTAAGTAATGTATATTAAGATACGATACGAGATTTTATATCTGGTTATTTTATATTTACTTTGTTAAGTGACAAGAAAAAGCGCTAAATAAAGGTACTAAATTTGCATGGTTTAAATAGTTAAACATAGGTAATCAAGATAACTGGCTGATATAGCTAATAAGGTTGATAAATGATTAGTTTTGATAAAGTTGTCGGTGTTCATGAAAATGCACTTTATTTAAGAAATCAACGATTAAAAACATTGTCTGATAATCTTGCAAACTCTGATACGCCGCATTATAAAGCGAAAGACTTTAATTTTAATCAAGCATTAAAAAATGCAACAGCGCCAGTAGATCGAGATATTCACTTATCGCGAACGAATAAGCGGCATATTAAATTATCGGTTGCATTTTCAGGCATTGATTTAAAATATCGCAATCCATTTCAGCCTGCTTTAGATGGTAATACCGTAGAGCTAGAAGTTGAGCAAGCAAAATTTGCAGAAAATGCCATGCGCTATCAGGCAACATTATCATTTTTAGGTAAGAAGTTTTCTGGCATAAAGAATGCATTTAAGGATGAGTAAGTAAGATAGCTATAGTTATTAACGTAATTAAAAAGGTCGGTGTTTATGTTTTCAGTGTTTGAAATCGCAGGGTCTGCCATGATGGCGCAAAGTATTCGTTTGAATACGACCGCGAGTAATCTTGCTAATATTAATAGTGTAAGCAGCAGCATTGATACGACGTATCGCTCAAGACAGCCTGTCTTTGCACCGATTGCTGCAAGTATGCGGGATGAATTTTTCCCAAATCGCACACCAGGGCGTGGAGTGCAGGTCCTTGGTATAGTTGAAAGTGACGCACCTTTAGAGCAGCGTTTTGATCCGGACCACCCGATGGCCAATGAAGAGGGCTATATTTTCTTACCAAATGTGAACCCTGTTGAGGCGATGGTGAATATGATCTCAGCATCACAGTCTTATCGGGTCAATGTTGAGGCATTTAATACTTCTAAGCAACTTATGCAGCAAACGCTACGGTTGGCGCAGCAGTAGGAGATGAATCATGGCAGAAATTAATTCAACCGATTCAGTTGCCAACCTTTATAAAAATTTAGGCTTAACGTCATCTGATGCAACCTTAGAAAAGAAAGAGCTAGGCCAAGATGATTTTTTGAAATTATTAACGACGCAGCTTAAGCATCAAGATCCGATGCAGCCACAAGAAAACGGTGAGTTCTTAGCGCAAATGGCACAATTTAGTACGGTTGATGGCATTAACAGCATTAATGATGCCGTTGGTAGTTTAGTCGCTGAGTTAAAATCAACAACGGCATTGCAAGCTTCAGCACTTGTTGGGCGTTCTGTGTTAGCCGAGTCAGACAAAGGCTTATTGATTGAGGGTGAAGAGTTTAAAGCAGATATCGAAGTGCCAAAAAATGCCAAAGAGGTTAAAGTCAATATATTTACGGATGGTGGCAGCTTAGTCAGACAGGTTGAAATTGGTGATTTAGCCGATGGTAATTATAGCTTTGTTTGGGATGGTAAAGATGAAAATGGCAATGTGATGCCGGCAGGGCGCTATCAATTTGCCGCTGAGGCCCGAGTGGAAGGTGAAACTCAGCAATTACCACTTGCAGTGTATGCCAATATTGACAGTGTGATTTTAGGCAAAAATGGCGAGGAAACACAAGTGAGCTTATCTGGCATTGGCCAGGTGAGTATTTCAGGAATTAAACAGCTTGGATAATTAAATTAATTAAATTAATTAAATTATTAAATAAATTTAAATAATAAAAAAATAGATTTAAAAAAAGGGAAGTGGAGGGGCATTATGTCATTTAACATCGCTCTAAGTGGTTTACAAGCATCATCACAAGATTTAAGTGTGATTAGTAATAATATTGCTAATGCGTCAACCATTGGTTTTAAAAAGTCTCGTGCAGAATTCGGTGACGTCTATCAAACCTCAGGCTCTGGTAGTGCTGTGGGTTCTGGAGTACAGAACTTAAGTGTTTCGCAAGATTTTGGCCAAGGACCACAAAAAAATACGGGTAGAAATCTTGATTTAAGAATTAATGGTGAAGGTTTTTTCCGCATGAGTGATGATGGTGCGCTAAAATACAGCCGCGCAGGTGCATTTCATTTGGATAAAGATGGTTTGATTGTGAACTCTTTGGAGCATAATCTAACCGGCTTTACTGTGGATGAGGATGGCGTATTAACCGGCGCGGTTGGTAATTTGCAAATTAGCACCGCAAATCAACAGCCTAAAGCGACAGATAATATTGTGTTAGAGATGAACTTGGATGCCGAAGTTGATATTCCGACACTTGAGTTTCAGCGTGGTTTCACCGCAGATAATCCGCCGGATACGAATAGTTATAATAAATTAGAAAATACAGTGGTTTATGATTCTCTTGGCACCAGCCATATTTTATCGAAGTATTTTGTCAAGACAAATATTGATAACCGCTGGGATGTTTATGTTGGTATCGATGGCAATGATGTTACACCTGAGGCGGCGGCGGCTCCTGCGGTGACAGTGCCGATACCTGGGAACCCAAATTCTGGTAATAATCAAGGCAGTGACCCTATTCCTAAGCCGAATTCTGCAGATTGGCAAAACTATTCTCCTTTTACAGTGGTCTTTGATAATTTAGGCAAATTTATTGCCAATGACCCAAATGTGCCGCCCAAATTATTACAAACGCCGATCGCTTATTCACCGTCGACAAATGCGTATGATGGGTCCAATCCACCCGGAAGTGAAAGCTTAACGGTAACGCCAGCGGTTAATAATCCATGGAAGATGGTCTCAACCGTTACAGACCCTTCAACCTTAAAAGGGCCCAATGGCAATAATCTTGCGATTGAGGTCCGTAATGCCAGTGGTGGTTTTACCTCTTATAATGTTGCAGCAATGACCGGCTCAGGTAATCCCACCGCACGCCGAATCTCGGATGCAATTAATGCAACGGGGACACTGAATACGTTAGTTGATGCCTATGCCTATACTGAGTTTGAATTGGGGGAGTACTTTTCTGGAACCGCTGTAGCAACATTTGATTTAACCGCAGCCGGGACTAATGCAACGGCAACAAGTACCATTACCATTCCAGCAGGAACGAATGTGGCGGGCGTGTTAGCGGCAATTAATGCAGAAACTGCAACGACAGGCGTGTATGCGGTGTCTCGTGATATTGCTGGGGATACGGCGAATGTTAATCGTAAGCGTATTGTCTTGGTTTCGGATGGTTATGATAGTACGGGTACGCCTTTAGGGGCGACGGCGATGGATTTATCTGGCCATAATATTACCTTGACGATGACTGGGACTTCAACAACACCGCTGTTTCAAAATTATGATACCTCATCAACCGGTCTTGCGTTAACGCAACGTGGTGCGGTGACTGTCCGTGCCGAAACCGTCTCTGCTGACTTTAAGTTCTCTGGCAGTGATGCGAATGCTATGGGGTTTGAAACTGGACGCATTTATGAAGCTGTGGTGGATCAAGAAAATTCAGATGTTATTTCAATTAACTGGACGCCAACAACGGCGGGACCTGCGACCAAGCCGACAGACCCTCAGCAAATTATTATTAACATGGCAACTTCAACGCAGTATGGTGATCCGTTTGCTGTTACGGATAAAACCCAAGATGGTTTTACCACGGGTCGGCTCTCCGGTATTGAAGTGGATAAATCAGGCATTATTTTCGCCAGATACAGTAATGGTCAGTCCAGCACGTTAGGCAAGGTGGGTTTAGTGAATTTTCCGAATGAAAATGGTTTATCGCCTGTCGGTAATACCCAGTGGGTGGAAAGTTTTAGCTCAGGTCAGCCGCTTATTGGTGAGCCACAAACGGCAAACTTTGGTTCGATTGAGGCGCTGACCTTAGAAGACTCCAATGTTGATTTAACTCAAGAGTTGGTATCGATGATTATTGCCCAGCGTAATTTCCAGGCCAATGCGCAAACGATTCGAACGTCTGATCAAGTCACACAAACGATTATTAATATTCGTTAATTATTATACTTAGATAGATAATATTTATGCCTAGGTGAGCTGAATGTTTCAGCTTGCCTTGGCATGCTCTATGCACCTGTTGTTATGAATCAAGGAGGTGATGATGGATCATGGAATTTATATTGCAATGAGTGGTGCTAAGCAGGCATTTACGAAACTTGCAATGAATAATAATAACTTATCGAATGCATCAACGACTGGTTTTCGTGAGGACCTACAGCAGTTTCGCACTCAGTCGGTGTTTGGCGATTATTTTCCGAGTCGGGCGTATGCGATGGTTGAACGCCCAGGTTATCGCACTGAAGCTGGGTCATTTATCACCACGGGCAGGAATTTAGATGCAGCGATTAAAGGTGATGGTTGGTTTGCGGTATTAGCACCTGATGGTAATGAAAATTACACGCGGCGTGGTGATTTTAAGTTAACTCCAGAGGGGGCATTGCTAACGGGTGATGGCCATCCTGTCATCGGAGATGGCGGGCCGATTTTCTTGCCACCTGCCTCCGAGCTGCAAATTGCTGAAAACGGCCGTATTTTGATTAAAGCCGCAGGCGTGCAAAATGCCCAATTTGAAGTGGTGGGGCAGTTAAAACTTGTCAATGGACCTTCTCAAAGCATGAATAAAAATAATTATGGCCTGTTTCAATTTGGCGAGAATATACCCTTGGAGTTAGACCCTGCCGTGGTGATTGAATCGCGTGTTCTTGAAGGCAGTAATGTGAATCCTGTGGCGGCACTTGTCAATAATATTGAAATTTCCAGACAATATGAAACACAAGTGAAAATGATTGCAGCTCTGCGCTCAAACGCACAAGAGTCGGTACGCATTATGCAAATTTAAGCTGTGAAGCAGACAAGGTAGAAAATTATGATTCCAGCATTATGGATTAGTAAAACAGGGTTAGATGCTCAAAATTTAAAATTGCAAGTCGTGTCGAATAACCTGGCAAATGTCAGTACCACCGGCTTTAAAAAAGATCGGGCGGTTTTTCAAAGTTTATTCTATCAAAATGTGCGTCAAGCCGGTGCTGAAAATGCTGAAGGGGTGAGACTGCCTTCTGGTTTAATGCTGGGGCGTGGTGTAGCCGTTGGCGCAACGCTTAAACAGCATGATCCAGGTACGGTACAAATTACGAATCGAACACTTGATATTAGGATTAATGGCCGAGGTTTTTTTCAGATTACAATGCCAGATGGTACAACGCAATATACACGTAGTGGTCAGTTTACTCGTAATGAAAATGGTACCCTGGTGACGGCTGAAGGCAATCCTTTAGTGCCACAAATCGATGTGCCACAGGATGCATTGACAGTGTCGATCGGTGTCGATGGTCAGGTTTCTGCAACGACACCAGGAACGGTCACGCCGACGGTGCTTGGAACGATTCAATTGGCAACTTTTGTGAATAATGCGGGCCTAGAACCGCAAGGAAATAACCTTTTTAAAGAAACAGTTGCCAGTGGTGCAGCAACTTTGGGTAATCCTGCTGCAGATGCGTATGGCAGTACACGTCAAGGTGAGCTTGAGGCTTCGAATGTTAACGTTGTTGAGGAGTTGATTGGCTTAATTGAAACTCAGCGCGCGTATGAGATGAATTCTAAGTCGATTTCAACAGCAGATGGCATGATGCAGTTCTTAAATCAGACGATATAAACTATATAAATAGTTTAAAATAAGGAGTCTCGCATTAATATGATAATGAGGAGTTTATGGCAAGCAGCTCAGGTAGTTTTACTGGCTATGATGGTTAGTTTATTAAATGGCTGTAGCTATGTGGTTGGCCCTGAGCCAGGTGATCCTCGTTATGCGCCGATTCCTCCGGCAGCCGCTCATATTCCTCAGTATCAAGGTGGGGCAATTTACCAAACGCGTTATGGTGCATCTTTATATAATACGACACTGCCTTTTCAAGTTGGTGATGTTCTAACCGTTGAGTTTAATGAAAGCAATAAAGCCTCGAAAAAAGCGGATAATAAAATCGAGAAAAAAGATGAATTAACCATGGATGGCAGTGCGTTGCCTGCCGCTGCTAAATCGATTCCATTTTTAGGCCACTTAGTCGATGAAAATTGGCAAGTCAGTCAAGAAAGAAAGTTTCAGGGTAAAGGCGATGCCAAACAAGAAAATAGCTTAAGCGGTTCGATTACTGTGACTGTTTCGCGCATTTTAGCGAATGGTAATTTGGTTATTCGTGGTGAAAAATGGATGAAGTTAAACTCAGGACGAGAGTATATTCGTTTATCTGGTATTGTGCGAGCGGATGATATTGATGCGAGCAATACCATTCAATCCACTAAAATTGCGGATGCGAGAATTGCTTACAGTGGTACAGGTTCATTTGCAGATTCTAGCCGGCAAGGTTGGCTATCGCGCTTCTTTGGTAGTGTGATATGGCCATTCTAGGGGACGTAATAAAATTAATTGATCAGGGTAAATTATTATTTGTCCTACCCTTATTCTTGCCCTTATCTTTAGTCTTTGTATTTAGCGGTATTTTTATAAGTCCCAGCATAACTTATGCTGAGCAGCGCATTAAGGATATCAGTAATATTGCCAGTGTGCGCAGTAATCAGTTAATCGGTTATGGCTTAGTCGTCGGTTTAAATGGCACGGGGGATAATGCGAATTTTACCATCGCCAGTTTCAAGCGTATGTTATCGAATTTAGGCATTAAGCTACCTCCTGGAGTGGATCCGAAAATGAAAAATGTCGCGGCAGTGGCGTTAAGTGCAGAGTTGCCGGCATTTGCTAAGCCGGGTCAGCGCATTGACGTGACGGCATCATCGTTGGGCGATTCAAAAAGCCTGGTGGGCGGCACGTTATTAATGTCTCCTTTAAAAGGTGCAGATGGCCGTGTGTATGCACTGGCTCAAGGAGGAGTCGTTGTTGGTGGTTTAGGCGTGACGGGTAAGGATGGCTCGAAGTTGATTGTGAATGTGCCAAGTGTGGGGCGTATTCCGGGTGGTGCGATTGTTGAAAAGCAAGTGCCGACGCCTTTTAGTCATGATGATCATATTGTCTTTAATTTAAAATCACCGGACTTTACCACAGCAAAATGGATGGCGGATGTCATTAATCAGTTTTTAGGACCAGGATCGGCACGGCCATTAGATTCTACGTCAGTTTGGGTCAGTGCACCGAAAGATCCGGCACAAAAGGTAATGTTTGTTGCTGTCTTAGAGAATTTAAAAGTCAAATCAGCAGAGGCCCCCGCACGAGTGATTGTGAACTCGCGTACCGGGACGGTCGTGATCAGTAAAAATGTTCGTGTCAGCCCTGCGGCGGTCACACATGGTAATTTAATTGTTACGATTGAAGAGACCACGAAAGTGAGTCAGCCGGGGGCGTTGAGTGGTGGGGAGACCGTTACTGTGCCAGAGTCTGAAATTAATGCAGAACAGCAAAATAACCCGATGTTTGTCTTTAGTCCGGGGCCGACATTAAAAGATATCGTGCGAGCGGTCAATGAGGTGGGTGTCGGACCTGGAGACTTAATTGAAATTTTAGAAGCATTACAAGCCGCAGGGGCCTTACATGCAGAATTAGTGGTTATTTGATGTTGTTTTTTTGAGCTGTTATTTTGTTATTTATAGGGGAAAGGGAAAGATAAATGGATGCGATTCCTACACAGCACGTTAGTAATGCGTTTGATTTTTCCGCATTTCAAAAACTAAAAGCCAATGTAAATAAAGCGGGCCAGGAAGATAAAACATTGCGGGCAGTTGCCGAGCAATTTGAATCTATATTTATTAAAATGGCACTAGATAGCATGAGAAAAGCCAGTAAAGAGTTAGAAAGTGATTTATTTAAAAGCTCGTACCAAGACTTTTATCAAGATCTATATGATGACCAGTTAAGTTTAAACTTAGCCAATAATGGTGGCATTGGTTTGACGGATGCCTTAGTCCTTTATTTATCGCAGCAAGCGGGTTCTGAACAGGTGTTAAATGTTAATAACACACTGAAAAAAGAGCAATCAGCGCAGGATGGGCAAATTGCATTTAAGCAATTAATAGCAACGTTAGAGCCATATCTTGATGATTTATCGGAAAAATTAGGTGTGAGTAAAAAAGCCATATTAAGCCATGCCATCGTTGAAACTGGTTGGGGTAGTACTAATATGATGAAAGGAGGGCATTTATCCAACTCAAATCAGGTAAATTTATTTGGCAGTCCGCAGCGCTTTGGCTTAGAGGTAAACCAAGGAAGTGGGGGTGGAGGTGGTTTTTTAACCGTTGATGAAGCGGTGAGTCACTATAATAAATTTTTAGAAAAATATTTAAATGTCAATCAACACGATAATAAAGTTGATTATGGAAAAGAAAGTAAAATAGCTGATGAAGATTTTTTTAAATTTATTCAATCGATACTATACCCAAAAGAGCCAGAAAAATTGCAGCAATTTTTAACTGTTGCAAAAAGTTCCTTATTAAATGGAGTTTAAGGATTTGTTTATGATGTCGATACAGGTGGACAGGCTACAGTTGCTAAAGGTTAGAACGAAGGGTGTAGTATGGGTATCTTAGGTATTAGCGTCGCGGGGTTAAACGCCGCACGAACACAGCTTGATACGACTTCACATAACATTGCGAATGCCAGCACACCAGGCTATACGCGTCAGCGTGTTTTGCAGTCCAGTGTGTTAGGTGATACGGCATCTGGACAGTATGTGGGTGCAGGTGTGCAAATCGATGCCATTCAACGTATGGCGGATCGCTTTGCGGTCGAGCAGCTCCGAGATAGTACGACTGCCTTTGCAGAGAGTGATATTTTTCATAGTATTTCTTCGCGTGTTGATAATTTAGCTTCTAATGATGCAACCAGTCTATCGACTTCTTTATCGGGTTACTTTGAGACACTCAATGAAGGGGTGAATGAGCCAACATCGATTGCTTTGCGTCAGAGTATTTTAGGAGAAGCGAATAATTTAACCACACGTTTTCATACGATTGAGCGTGAGCTGAGTCAATTACGCGTAGAAATTAATCGTGACCTTGATGATGCGGCACTAAATTTAACCCAATTAGGTAAGCGGGTGGCGATTATTAATGATCAAATTAGCCGAGCGGTGGGAAGTGCTGGAGGGGCAATACCGAATGATTTACTTGATGATCGGGATAGAGCCTTAAAAGAAATTGCTGAATTTGCGAATATTTCTGTATTTGAACATACGGATGGCAGTGTTGATGTATCGATTGGTTCTGGTCAGTCCTTGGTGGCTGGAACGAACTCTCTGACGATTGTTGCAGAGCCAAATGCTGAGGATGCGTCTAAGTCTAATCTTTTTGTTAAAGATCTGAATAAAAACGTTAGATTTGATATTACCAATGAGATTCAAAGTGGCCGGGTGAAGGGCTTAATTGATGTGCGTGACAATGTGATTGACCAATCATTAAGGCAGCTAGGTCTTGTGGCTGTTGGTTTAATTCAAACAACTAATGAGCAACATAAATTAGGTATGGATTTTAATAGTGCCCTCGGTGGAGATTTTTTCAATGATTTAAATAAGTCAGCACTCATTGCTCAGCGTTACTTGCCGAATTCGGCGAATACAGGTAATGCGGCTTTAACGGTAGAGCTGGGTGAATTCGCTGCTGATACCATTGCGCTGCCCAATAAGCCTGCGACAGGCATTAAAGACTTAGAAGCTGAAGAATATAATTTAATTATTACCGGGACGAGTTATGAGCTGATTCGTCAAAGTGATCAGGCCTCGATGACTTCGGGGGCCATTGCTGACTTTCCTATTCAAATAAATGGGATGAGAATTTCTTTAAGTTCAGGTGGGTTTGCTGACCAGGATAGTTATGTGATTCGACCGCTGCAAGGACTTGCGCGTGGCATTGATGTGCAAATTACTGACCCGAAAAAGTTAGCGTTAGCTTGGCCGGTGGCAGCCAGTGAAAACGAAGCAAATTTGGGTTCGGGGAAGTTAACAGTGAGTGATATGGTGAGTACGAATCAGCCGATTAATTTTTCTGATTTGAGTACTGCCGCAAATACGGTAACGTCGTTTCAACCTGATTTAGTGAGTCAATTAACTGATTTAAAGACACCTTTGGCGGGTGATTTATTATTTTCTGTTGCTGGAGGCACGCCTGATGATGTGGCAATACCGATTGCCATTGCGGATTCATCGGCGCGTGCTTTGTTTGATGGGATTGCACTGAATGTTACCGGTGTGACTCCCACTGCATCAACGACGTTGGACTTAGGGGCGTATAGTGATGGGGTTTGGGGGGGCACGGGTTCTGATGTCACCTTTGAAAGCTTTGGTGGTACGGGTGTTAATTTACCGTCAACAGCACTGGGGATTGCAGCAGGAACACGCAATGCGGATGAAGTGGTCACTGCTATTACGGCACTGTCGGGCAATATCAGTGCGCGGGCAGAAGTAGTAATTAAGTCAACCGTGGGTGAAAACTTAGCGATTAGCTTAGGTGCTAGTGCTACCGCGGCAGGCTTAGCTCTAAATAGTGTTGCACAAGATGAGATGAATTTAGGTGATTTTATTGAAGGCTCGACGATTAATGCGGGTGATTTAGTGATTAATGGTCAGAGTATTAGTGGGACGTTTGTGACAACAACGGCGTTACGTGATGCGATTCGTACCGCGGGTAGCAATAATACCATTACCAATAAATTTAGTGCGGATGCGCATATTATTGTGACTGAAAACCAGGGTAAAACGATTCAAATCTCAACGACAGGTAATAATGGTGGCACAGGTGCAGCGAATTTTGAGGATTTTTCTTTAAGCGGGGCGGCGCATGAGGGTTATCAAAAAGGCCAGGTGACGGTCACTGCAGCGAATGTGACGGACTCTTTACTCATTTCTGGAAATAATCCAGAGAATGGTGGCTTTATTACGGGGTTGTCTCTTAATGTTGCTAAAAATGCCTTTCACCCTGATCGTCCTGGTCAGCTAGATCCGCCGATTCAAATTGAATTTTTAAGTCAAACACGCTATCAAGTTTATTTGAAATCAGGAACTTTAAAGCCCATTGGCGGACCGCAGCCTTATGATCCACTGAATCCTGATGTATTTCCTTTGGTTGATACGACGACTGCGCCGCCAACAGATTATGATCCAGGGTATCGCATGCGGATCTCTGGCACACCCGAAAAAGGCGATATTTTCAATATAGAGTATAACACCAATGGGTTTGGTGATAACTCAAATGCAATTAAGCTTGCCAAAATAGAGCAACAAGCGGTATTAACAGCAGATACTTCAGGGAATCCAACCAGTTCAATTAGTCAAGGTTATGAAAGCTTAGTGGCCAGTGTGGCCAGTGAGACAGAAACTTCGATTATTGATTTAAATGCCAGTGAGACCTTAAAAAGGCAGGCTCAGCAAAAGCGTGATTCGATTATGGGAGTGAATCTAGATGAAGAAGCGGCTAATTTAATTCAGTTTCAGCAAGCCTATCAGGCTTCAGCACGCGTGATTACGGTAGCACAGACGCTATTTAGTTCGTTATTGCAAGCGGTAGGCTAAATAAAATTAAAATGATAGAGGGCAGATTTAGGAGGTAAATTATGGTAACACGTGTTTCTACTTCTTCTATTTTTAATACGACGGTGGAGAATATGGCGAAGCGTCAAGAAGAGCTAGCAAAAGTTCAAGACCAAATTGCCTCAAATAAGAAAATTTTAACAGCCGCCGATGATCCAATCGATGCTTTGCGTACATTGGCCTTAAAAAATAATATTGCACAAAAAAAACAATTTAGTGAAAATATGGATTTTTCTCGAAGTCGCTTGGAGTTAGAGGAAGCAACGCTAACCAGTCTGGCGGGATTATTTAGAGAGGTAAAGGTCAGAGCGATTGAAGCGGGAAATGGTGGGTATGCAACCTCTGATGTGCGTGAGGTGGGTCGCTCTATTGCCTCTTTATTAGAATCCATTGTTCAGCAAGCGAATTCTCGAGATAGAAATGGTGAGTATCTATTTTCAGGCTCAAAAATGACGCAGCAGCCCTTTGTGCAAGATCAAAATGGGGCATACCTGTATCAAGGCAACGATACACAGGCGTTGGCACGTTTAGATGAGAACTTAGAAGTTCCGGTATCAGACAGTGGGCAGGCGGTATTTTTTTCACAAGCAATGTTTGCAAAAACACGTGCGCATGAGAATAATGCGATTAGTGTGACCAATAATAATCAGCAAGTGGCTAGCATTTCAGTCGGTTATGTCAAAGATGTGTTGAAATGGCAGAAATCTCAAGAAGTGCCAGAGAGTTATATTATTCAATTTGAGCCGTTGACAGGTAGCGCTCCACCGGGTTCACCAACAGATGTTGATGTCAGTCCGACAAGTAATGATGCGCAGACGTTTTCCGTTTACTCGGCAACAACAGGCCAAATTGTTATTGGTGAAGATGGTCAGCCGATGACAGGGCTAGCGGTTAAGCGTCCGACATCAAGTACTGATCCTGCAGAACCCACGGTGATTAATATTAATGGGTTGATCATTGAAGTGACGATGGACCCGAATATTATTGATGCTGCTTCTGGATTACCACGCGGGCCGCAGGTTGGTGATCGCTTTATCATTGAGCCAGAGCAGCAGCAAAATGTCATGAACGTTATCGATGACTTTGCCAAATTCTTATTAAGTTATGTTGGAGGTGAGCCTGAAGGTAATATTACTTTAAATGAAAATATCCAGCGCATGATTGCAAGTATTGATGAGGCAGGAGGAACACTCCTATCTGTGACTACAGAGGTTGGGCTACGTCAGTCAAATATTCATTTACAGCAAGAGGTGAGTAGTCATATCCAATTGAGTCAAAATAAAGCCTTGGGAGATCTATCTGATCTAGATTTTGCTAAAGCCGTGGGTGAATTATCGATTTTACAAACAACACTACAGGCCACTCAACTGGCTTTCTCCAGAGTACAGAATTTAACATTATTTAGTTTTTTATAGAAAAACTAAATAACTATGCGGCTATATTTTTATATGGATTTTTATCGTTTTTCAGCAATGTACTTGCATTGATCCATCGTTGATTAGGGTAATAGGCGATTAGTAATGTCTTATTTTTAATTATATTGATGATTGGTTTGAGCATTTTCGGTGGAATCGCAGGGCAACCCCAACTACGGCCTAAGTAACCATATTGTTTAATAAAGCGAGCAGTTGCGTATGGCGCACTATGGATCACAATATGTCGCTTTAATGCATGACTATTAAAACCTGGGTCTAAGCCTTGTAGATGTAAAGAAAGACCATGCTTACCCATATAGGGTGATTGGGTAAGATATAGCGCTGGATTAACAGTTTCTGACATAATATCAGTAGGTTAAAAAATACAATAAGGAAAAACGATGCCTACTCCTTACTGTTATGACTTTTGTTCTCCTGATTTAAACCCGATAGAGCATGTATGGTCACCGCTTAAAAATAGGGTTCGCATGAAGCTTGATCAAGATGAAATAAATTTAGAGACAGCGCTTAGTCAAGTAATGAAGTCAATGTCAGAAACTATTCGTTGAGTGCTATAAAAGCCAATGCTGGTTTTATGACTGTTATTTTGATTAGAAAAATATTTTGCTAGAATCAATCCAGTGCTTTTACCGTGTGCAACGTAAGTATGGAAAAGGATCTTGCTTGTTGATAGATTAATCACCCATAATCTTTTCTTTGTAGAAGGTAGGCTATAATCGATGAGGCTAATTATAGATGATGTAGTTAATTGATTTTTAAGTACATAAATATAGGCAATTAAGCTTACTTTGAGTGCTTGTGGTGACAATGTTGGTGCTTGAGCGAGTATTGCCTTTTTAGTTTTATTTTCATTGAATTGCAAGGTTCGTGTTGACGCTGAACTTTTGTTGAATATGATTGGTGTAAGTATGCATAAGTGTGTTAGAAAATAAGTGGATTTATACTTCATAATAGAGACTATATGGTAAATCTGTTAGTTTGTTGCGAATGATAATTTATTTATATGAAATTATTGTTGATAGTATTATTAATGAATATAAATTAAAAATATACATGTTTTTTATATAAAAACATATTAATTTGATATTTATAGTGTTTTATTTTTTATTTTGATTCTAGATATTGGAAAAGCAGGGAAATCATCTGTTGTTGTTGGTGATAATGCCCATGACGTGCTTCGACGTTGATATAGGAGATTTTATTAAGTGCACAATAATAAGAAAGTGAGCCATCATTAACTCCTGTTGTTTTGTGCAAAATAATATTAAATTTTTTATTTTTTATATAATTGAATAATGACCGTTCGGTTGTGATAAAAAAATCATCAGGACAATGTGCTTGATTATGATAAAGATCCTCGGTATTTTCTGCTTCGTCACCATGAGGGTAGTACGATAAAATATTGTAATTTTCCTTATCTCCTGCTTTATCTTCATTATTATGTAAAGCAATCAGCAAAGGGAAGTTATGAGTATTTATTTGTTGAAGGATTATGTCAGAAAATTGTTTGGCAATAAAAAAATTTTTTTCAGAAAAACAGTGATATTTTTTTAAGGTATTTTTGATGCCAGTATCAGTGAAAATGCGGTTAGGGTCAAATTGACATGGATAATTATTGATTAATAGTGAAATTAGTCTGTTTTTTTTGTGAGATAACTCAAGAAGATGGCCGTAACTATGTTGCTGGATACAGTCAAGTGCAGCTTGTACTGACGTTTTTTCGTTATCATGTAAATTAATAAATAAAGGTTGTTGTGTTGGCTTTAACTGTATCTGTATAGCGGCTTTGTTACTGGAGTTTGGAATATAGTAATAGCATAGGTCAATATTAATAGTTGGGATATTAAAAGAAATAAAGTCGACAGAATAAGGCCATTGATTGTACACTGGATTATCTCGATGTAGTATTGGCGCACTTTCTTTAATTTAAGTTTAGTTTATGAACTTGTGCTATTGATTGTGCTTTAGTTGTTGTTTTTTCCATGAGTGTTAAGATTGATATAGCATACAGTATTATTGATTGAGGGGAAGTTTGTGAAGTTTATTGTTTCTTTTTTATCAAGTTTACTATTTTCTGTAGGTGTTATGGCAGCACCGACATTTATTACCATTGGTTCAGGCTCGACGACAGGCGTGTATTATCCAGTTGCTGTTGGCGTTGCAAAATTAATTAATAAAGATGTCAATGGTGTTCGCGCCAATGCACGCTCAACCGGAGGAAGTGTCTATAATGCGCTTTCACTGCAGCGTGGTAATTTGAAAATGGCGATTATGCAAAGTGATATCGCTTATTATGCCTATCATGGTCAGGTGGTTAAAGCCTTCTTAGATCAGCCAATTAAGTCATTAAGAGGCGTGGCTGCACTTTATCCTGAAGTTGTTCAGATTGTCGCGAATCCGGCAATTCACTCGATTACTGACCTTAAAGATAAGCGCGTTTATATCGGTGATATTGGCAGTGGTGTAGAGCAAAACGCCAAGCAAATTCTAGCGCTTTATGGGTTGTCTGAAAAGGATATTACGCCGATTCGTGGTTCTGCAAGTTTAGGAGCACAGCTGCTGCAAGATGGTCGCATTGATGCGATGTTTTACACCGCAGGCGTTGGTAGTGCTGCTATTCAGCAAATTACTGAGACAACTAAAGTTCGTTTTTTGCCGGTTTTACCTGAGCAAGCAACAGTGCTTATTAAGCAGTACCCGTTTTATACTGCGCAGCAAATTCCTGCAGGCAGCTATAAAGGCCAAACAGCGGCTATTCCAGCAGTCGCTGTGGAAGCCCTGCTGGTTGCATCGAGTGACTTGCCGAATAAGGTGGTTCAGGCAATTATTGGTCAAGGCTTATTCAAGCAAGGCAAAATTGATCAATTCGTAAAGTTACATGCTAATTTAAAAGCTTATTTTAAGCTCAATCAAGCGGTTGAAGGTGTTGGTATTCCATTGCATCCTGGGGCAATTGCAGCATATAAAGCGCTTGGTGTTCCGGGGTTAAACTAAGGCATAAAAATAAAATAACAGCTAATTTTATAGTTCAGGAGTACCGTTATTGTAATGTCAACATCACAGGATGTGAGCGACATCGCGGCACTTGAGACCGGCTCACGTCATTTAATTGCATGGCAAAAATACTTGGCTTTACTGGTTGCCGTTGCTTGGAGTGTGTTTCAGGTCTATGCAGCGATGTCTGCTCACTTCGATAGCCTGCAATTAGGTGCAATTCACTTAGGCTTTGCTTTTGCTTTGACTTTTCTTGTTCACCCATTTAAACGATCTAAGGCCTCTTTTTCGGTTCCTTGGTATGATTGGTTATTTTTAATCACTGCTTTGGCTGGCTGTATTTATATCGCTTATGAGTATATTGCCATTATTACCCTTCGTGGCGGTGTTCCTAATGACCTAGATGTTATTATGGGAACAGTGACCCTAATAATGCTTGCCATTGCAGTGATTCGTGTTGCAGGTTCTGCCTTGACTTTGATTGCAAGTGTGATGGTTTTATATGCTTTGCTTGGTCCTGATGGTCTGATTCCTATTCAGCTTCCTGATGTTTTATATTTGCATAATGGCTATTCTTGGACCCAAGTTGTGCAACAGCTGTATTTAACAACAGAAGGCATTTGGGGTACGCCTTTGCGGGTGTCTGCAACCTTTGTATTTTTATTTGTATTATTTGGTGCACTATTAGAACGTGCCGGTGCTGGTGAGTACTTTATTCAGTTAAGTTATAGTGTACTTGGGGGTTATCGTGGCGGGCCTGCTAAAGCTGCTGTTGTTGGTAGTATGATGACGGGGGTCATTTCAGGTTCATCAATTTCGAATGTGGTGACTACTGGGACATTTACCATTCCATTAATGAAAAAAGTTGGTTATAGCAAAGAGAAAGCTGCAGCAATAGAAGTAGCCTCATCTGTTAATGGTCAGTTGACGCCACCGGTGATGGGGGCGGCGGCTTTTATTATGGCGGACTTTTTAGGTGTGCCTTATTCGCATTTAATTTTGTATGCTTTGTTGCCAGCGTTATTAAGTTATGCAGGCTTGCTTTACGTCGTTCATCTTGAGGCGTTAAAGCTTGGTTTAAAGCCGACACCTCGGCATGAGTTACCTCCATTTTGGTCAACTTTTATTAGCGGGGTACATTATTTTATCCCCATTATTTATTTATTATTTGCATTAATTATTCAACGCAAAACACCTGAGTATAGTGCATTAAATGCAATTTTTATTTTAATGGCATTAATGATTGTGCAGGATATATGGCGAGCGTGTCGACATGAGGGTTCACTGTTTGCTGGCCTGTATTCTGGTCTTAAAACGGCTTTTTGGCACCTGATTAAAGGTTTTGAGATGGGCGCGCGCAATATGACTCCGATTGCCATTGCGACGGCAGTTGCAGGAATTGTCGTTGGGATTGTTACGATGACAGGATTGGGCTTCGGTTTAACCGATATTGTTGCTGCGTTATCAGGTGGAAATTTTTATATTGTTCTTGTGCTGGCTGCTATTGCCTCATTAGTTCTGGGCTTAGGTTTGCCAACGACTGCAAACTATATTGTGATGGCTGCACTGGTTGCACCAGTGATTCAGCAATTGGCTGAACAGGCGGGTATGCATGTGCCTTTGGTGGCGATTCATTTATTCGTCTTTTACTTTGGTATTTTGGCTGATGATACACCGCCGGTGGGGTTAGCTGCGTATGCGGGAGCAGCGATTGCTAAGGCGAATCCGATTAACGTCGGAGTGAAGAGTTTTGGTTATGATTTACGTACAGTGATTTTGCCTTTTATTTTTATTTTAAATCCACAGCTATTGATGATAGGCGTTAATAGTGCTTGGGATGTTATTCATATTGTGATCTCCGCCTTAATTGGCATGTTGTGCTTTGTTGCGGCATTGCAGGGTTATTTTTTAAAGGATACGGCCTGGTATGAACGTGTGTTATTGCTGGCTGCTGCTTTTTGTACTTTAGTTCCTGGAGCACATAGCGATGGCATTGGCTTGGTGATACTAATAACCTTCATTTTTATACATAGTAAGCGCCATCGGCTCTATTGGTTTAAATAATAAAAAAAGCCTGTGATACTTTTTCACAGGCTGAATTAATTTACTTTAGTTTTACTTAACTTTCATCGCTTTTATTACTTGATGTTAAGTTTTTTAAACTATCAACTGTTGATTTTGCCGCTTGCTTAGCATCATTTGTCATGTCGCTGGCTTTTTGCTTTACTGTTTCAGCCATACTGCTTTGGGTTTTATTTTGAGCTTCATATTGTGTGTCGCTGGTTGAAGCTGTTTGCGTTGCTGCTGCTTGGGTCTTAGTCGTTTGCTTATCACCATTTTGCTGACAGGCGGTTAAAGCTGTGGCTGTAGCGATGATGAAAGCAGCGGTGAATGCTAATTTTTTCATAAATTTAATCTCCAGGTTGAATTATAAATTTAGTAATAACAGATTCGTTTTAACAAATTATGAATAAGTTAAAATAAATATATGTAACTACTATATTATTGCACTTTTGTAAAGTGCGATATGGTTTTTTTAGTAAACGGAGGATCAAGTCTAATGATCTTGGGTGCTTATTTTAAGTAAGATGACTCAATGTGTGAATCAAGGTATGATACAGGCACGTTTTATACAATAGATAAAGGTTAAGAAGATAAAATGCTTGTAGAGCCAAAAGTACGAGGATTTATTTGTACAACTGCGCATCCAGAGGGTTGTGCGGTGCAAGTACAGCGCCAGATTGACTATGTAAAACAACAATTCACACCCGCAGTGGCAGGGCCTAAAAAAGTGTTGGTTATCGGCGCTTCAACAGGTTATGGCCTAGCAAGCCGTATTACCGCAAGTTTTGGTGAGGGTGCACAGACAATCGGCGTGTTTTTTGAAAAAGCAGCAGCAGGTAAGCGTACCGCTTCCCCTGGCTGGTATAACAGTGCAGCATTTGAGGAAAAAGCGCTAGCGGCGGGGCTGTATGCAAAAAGTATTAATGGCGATGCTTTTTCGAATGAAATTAAAGAGCAGACAATTGAATTGATTAAGCAAGATTGGCAAGGTGGCGTTGATTTGGTGATCTATAGCTTAGCATCGCCACGCCGTCTTGATCCGGTGACCGGTGAAGATTATCGCTCGGTATTAAAAACAATTGGACAGCCTTTTACCAATAAAACCGTGGATGTTGTTGCCGGGACTGTGGGTGAGGTGACGATTGATTCAGCCAGCGCTGATGAGATTGCTAATACTGAAAAAGTGATGGGTGGCGAAGATTGGCAACTGTGGATAGAGGCATTAGCTGAAGCAGGTGTACTTGCAACAGGTGTGAAAACGGTGGCTTATTCGTATGTGGGGCCAGAGTTGACGTTCCCGATTTACCGTGAAGGGACAATTGGCCTTGCTAAAAAGAATTTAGAGGCGAGGGTAAACTGCTTAAATGAAAAATTAATGGGGTTATCGGGCTCTGCTTATATTTCAGTAAATAAATGTTTAGTGACACAAGCTGCAGCGGCGATTCCTGTTGTGCCGCTGTATGCATCGTTATTATATAAAGTGATGAAAGATAAAAATTTGCATGAAGGTTGCATTGAACAAATTGTTCGATTGTTTTCAGCACGTTTATATCATCAAGAGTCAGTGCCTTGTGATGAAGAGGGTTTGATTCGCATTGATGACTGGGAAATGCAGCCTGAGGTTCAAGCTGAAGTTGAACGCTTATGGCAGCAGGTGACGACTGAGAATGTGATGGAAATTTCTGATTTGCGTGGCTATCGCCAGGAATTTTATCAGTTATTTGGTTTTGAGACTGCAGGTATTGACTATAGCCAAGATGTTGACGTGAATGTCGTGGTGCCGTCTTTAAAATAAATAAAAGTGATAGATATAAAAAAAGGCGGGTGATTCCGCCTTTTTTATTACGTGGTTAAATTGATAAATTGTTTGGTTTAGCCATGAGACTCTGTATGAACCTCGGAGACAGAACTCGGTAGCTCTTGTACTTTCTTATCGGCACTGTTGCGAAAAATTATAGTGAACTTCAGAAAGGTTATTTTCTTGTGCTCTCTGCTTAGAATTAAGCAGCT
>NZ_AMFF02000026.1:29409-35074 GCF_000297215.2 Piscirickettsia salmonis LF-89 = ATCC VR-1361 | reverse complement strand
GTCCGCGTCACACAGCGTTACGTGCCTTGAATCGGCACACTCCACTACTGTGCTCTCACATGACTCTACGGTTCGTATAGATTTTTAGACACTCGTTACGCTTGCTACAGACCTAACGGCCTTTCGCAACTCCGCTCTGCTAAAAACCCGAACCTACCTCGGCCTACTCACCCCGTGCTTAGCACTCCATGGCTCGCAGCGGTTGTGGGGCGCTATTTTTTGTTAATCTAAATGGGTAGGATTTTTTATTTTTATCATTGATTGCTAATAGTTCGATATAACATAAATTTTCTAGAGGGATAATGAAATTCAAAGTTCCAAAGCGCTCATGCTCTCCACCCTTAATGGGAGAAAATCCCAAGTTTTTAAAGTGATTCACTGCGGTGTCTATATCTGTAACAGTATAAACAAGATGGTCAAGATCAAACATTTTCACTTACCTTTATGGATAAAGTCTGCTAGGCATATTCATCATGAAGAAATATGCAAGTCCTGAAAAGATGAGAGAGGAAGGTCCGGTTACTCATGAGCAAGTGGCCGGATTTAGCTTGGGTAGAGTTACTTTAAAATGGCTCTGAGCTTAATTGTGCCTTCAATCGCTTTTAAGTTTATTAAAATTTGCTGATTGGTAGCAGGCTCAATATCCAAGAGTACAGCACCGATGCCCTGGAAAGTTTCTAAGCTTTGACCGACAATATTAATGCTGTGCTCTGCAAGAACATGGTTGATTTGGCCTAAGATACCAGGGATATTTTTGTGAATATGCAGAATACGTTGAGCTTTAGGGTGTGGAGAAAGTTGTAACAAGGGAAAGTTGACTGAGCCCTGAGTATGGCCATAACGGGCAAATTGAATAAACTTGGCAGCGACTTCTGTGCCAATATTAAGTTGCGCCTCCTCTGTTGAGCCACCAATGTGGGGGGTGAGAATAACGTTATCTAAGCCTTGTAATGGTGAGTGAAAGGGCTGAATGTTGCTTTCTGGTTCTATTGGAAATACATCCAGTGCTGCACCTTTGAGTTCCTTGGTGGTTAGTGCGGCCGCCAGAGCGTCAATATCGACGACATGACCCCGACTGGCATTAATTAAAATGGTATCCGGCTTCATTTGGCCAATTTCATGTTCAGCGATGAGATATCTAGTTTCTTCACTTTCTGGAACATGCAGAGAAATAATATCTGCTGTTTGCAATAGTGTTGCCAGGCTTGGTACTTGTTTAGCATTGCCTAAGGGTAATTTAGCCAAGGTATCATAGTAAATAACATGCATGCCAAGGGATTCAGCAAGGACGGATACCTGTGAGCCGATATGCCCATAGCCGATAATGCCCAGGGTTTTACCGCGGATTTCATGGCAACCCGTTGCAGCTTTTAGCCATGCGCCTTGATGGGCGGCCTGGTTTTTTGGGAAGATCTGCCTTAGCAGCATAATCGATAGGCCGATGACAAGTTCAGCGACTGAGCGAGTATTGGCGTGTGGTGCATTAAATACTGGAATACCTGATGCTGTGGCGAATGCTAAATCTATTTGATTAGTGCCTATGCAAAAGCAGCCAATGCCTTTGAGTGAGGGGGCTTGTTCTAGGATAGTCTTATTGATCTGCGTGCGTGAACGAATGCCGACAAGGTCAATATCTTTGCTATTTAATGTATGAATTAATTCCGCCTCAGACAACGCTGTAGATAAGCTGTGAATATGCTTGAAACCAAATTTTCTGAGTGTTTTATGAGCACTGTCATGAATGCCTTCAAGTAATAAAACATTTAAGTCGTGAGGATGCTTATATTGCATACAATAACTCCAGCTGTTGTTTGATCTCTGCGGGTTGGCAGGCTTTGTGACTCGCTTTTGTAACAACATTAGCTCGTTCTATATGTTGGCAGTAGGCGATAAAATAGTGAGCAATGTTTGCTTCAAAAAGCTGAAAGTCAGTATAGCCATCACCGATAATTGTAATAGGTGTTTGCCACAGTGATAAGCATTGCCTGGCGCCGGTGATTTTATCTGTTGCAAAGCCATTTTCCGGATCAGCGTGTAAGTGTTGGCCGTGCCACTGAAGATTGACTGCTTTAACATGGTTTTTATCAATATTTAATTTTTCTGCTACTGGTAGGATTAGCGGTGTTAGGCCGCCACTGACAATCCAGATATCAAAATAATGATGTGCCCAGGCAATCAGTTCAGGCATGTTTGGGGTGATATAATTGATTAATGTCTTAGCAAAATGCTGAAGTGCTGTTGGTGTCGTATTAAGTAAAGCTAGGCGTTGACTGAGTGATTCGGCAAAGCTGATCTCACCGGCCATGCCAAGGTGAGTGATGTGTTCGATTTTCTTACTTAGTGTAGGGTTGTTTTGGGTGATTTTAAAAAACAAATCCAAGCTTTCGCAGCGAATTAATGTGCTGTCAAAATCAAAAAGTAACGTACCATAATAAGCTGTCATTGTAAGCGTTATCTTTAATTGATGTAATGGAAGGAGATTATTTTAATTCTATGATGCGTATGCAAAAAAGGAAAGTGTTGGCGGACCGGACGGGACTCGAACCCGCGACCCCCTGCGTGACAGGCAGGTATTCTAACCAACTGAACTACCGGTCCTCGTTTGGAGCGGGAAACGAGACTCGAACTCGCGACCCCAACCTTGGCAAGGTTGTGCTCTACCAACTGAGCTATTCCCGCGCAACTGGAAAGGAATTATACGTGATTTCTTTCCAGCGTCAAGGGCTTTTTTTATCTTTTTTTATTGTTGATTCAAAGAGCTGTTGTAATGGTTGATCTAATGCTGTTTTTGATTGTTCTAACAGAGCTGCGAGCTTATCGTCGATGCTGTTAATGCCAGTCGTTTCATTGTGTTTTAAGTGAGTTTGAAATAGTTGGTACAGCGTTAATAAACTGAGTTGGCTCAGTGGGTGGGTAATGATATAGCTGTCATCATTGAGTTGAGCGATGTAGCCGTGCTTATCAAGTAAGGCAACCGCTTCTGTTAGATTGTGCAGTGATGTGTGTGGTAAGTGCTTTTGTAATTGCTTTAATGTTAGGCCCGCGCTATGTGTTTGCTGTTGGTGAAATAGGTGATATAAAGACTGTAAGCAGAGATTAAATAAAGATAAAGCCTGTTCTGCATGTTGGCGGTGTTGTTGGTGAAAGCGCAAGCCATTGACGATTTGTGCACCCAGCAAGAAAATCAACCAAGACCAATATACCCACACCAAGAAAATAGGCAAAATAGCTAGTGTGCCATAAATCATTTTATAAACCGCCATGTGATCTGCGACATACCAAGCAAAGGCCAGCTTAGCACCTTCTATACAAATAGCGGCAAAAACAGCCCCACTGAGCGCGTGGATAAATCGAACTCGGCAGTAAGGAATCGCCATATACAAAAAGGTTAATGTGGCAACGGAGCTTAGAAAAGGTAAGGTGAGCCAGATGAGCTGAGCACCGTCGGTAATCAGTGAAGGGTCATGAAACAGCTTTAATGTTAAGAGGCTAGAGGCGGCTGTTAAGCTGATGCCAAGTACAATGGGCCCAAGCGTTAATAAGGCCCAGTAGAGTAAAAGCGAGTGCATCAGCGGGCGGCGTTTTTTAATGCCCCAAATATCATTTAAAGCACTCTCGACATTCATAAAGAGCAAGATGGCCATAAATAATAAAAAGAAAATAGATTTAACTGGAATTTGGGTGGATTGCTGTTGAAAGCTTGAAATATACCCTTGTAAAATACTACTGGCCGATGGGACAAAGTTATTGAGAATAAATGCTTGCAGCTTGAGGGTGGCTTCTTGAAAGGCTGGAATTGACATAAGAATGGCAAACAGCACGATGACTAACGGACCTAAGGTGAGCAAACTAGTAAATGTTAATGCAGCGGCACGGTAAATACAGCCGCTGTGTTTAAATGCGTGGCAAATCCAGAGAATAAAGGCCCATAACGGCTTGAGTTGCTGAGAGAGCATGTGGGTGAATTTATACATATTGCCTCGGTAATATTATTATTTATACCTAAATCTATGGTCATTCGTCTTTAAGTTGATGGTGCTTATTATTGTGTTATCGTGTATACCATACTATTTAATTTTATTATTAAATATAAGTTTATTAGTCAAGTTTAGTGGTCAGTTTAATTTTAAAGGGAGAAAAAATGAAGCTTGTGATTGTAAGTGGCAGTCATCGTCAACATTCTGAGTCTCGTAAAGTGTCGGAATATATTGCAGATCGTGCAAAGGTGCTGCATTATCAGGATAGTGTCCATCTCGTTGATTTAGCCGCAGAGAGCTTGCCCATGTGGGATGAAAGCATTTGGCAAGGGGATCAGGAGTGGCAAGCACGTTTAGCTCCGCTGCATCAACAATTGCATGAAGCGAGTGCTTTTGTGATTGTATCACCGGAATGGTCAGGTATGGTGCCTGCGGCCCTTAAGAACTTTTTTTTGCTTTGTGGTGCACGTGAACTTGGTCATAAGCCGGCTTTAATTGCTGCGGTCTCTGCAGGTATCGGGGGAAGTTATCCTGTGAATGAGCTGCGTACGAGTAGTTATAAAAATACTCGCTTGTGTTATCTACCTGAGCATTTAATTATTCGTAATGTGAAGCAGGTATTGAATGTGCCGTCGGCATCAATAGAAAATAATAGTCAATTGAGTGTGGAAGATCAATATATTCGTGAGCGTATTGATTTTAGTGTGAGTTTGTTACATGGCTATGATGTTGCCTTAAAACAAGTTAGGGCAGCCAACTTAACAGATTATGAAAAATATCCAAATGGCATGTAGCATGCAGCAGTAGCGGCTTAGGTTTAACAGTTAACTGTTATTTGGAAACTAGTGGCAAGACAAGGATATAGTACAGTGTTTAATCTTGATGAATATGATCTGGTTGATTTAACGCATTTTCTTGATGAGGCTGTACCTTGTTGGGAAGGTGGCTGTGGTTTTTCACAGGCGGTAACCTTGGATTATTCTGAAGGTTGTCGTGTACACTCACTATCGATGAGGGCCGGCATTGGTACGCATATGGATGCGCCACGTCACTTTTACTCAGAAGGCCCGGGTCTTGATCAGCTGAAGTTAGAGACGTTGATTGTGCCTGTATGCGTGGTAGATGTGCGTAGGCAAGCTGAGGCGGATTACCTGATTCATGTGGATGATATCCATGCATTTGAAGCAGTCTATGGCAAGATTAGTCAGGGCTGTTTTGTTATTGGCTTAACCGGTTGGGGACAATATTGGCATGATCCACGCCAATATCGTAATGCGGATGAGGCCGCGCAGTTGCACTTCCCAGGCTTTAGCCCAGAGGCCGCTCAATTATTATTAACACGTAAAATTGTTGGGATAGGTATTGATACGTTATCTCCGGATGGTGGCAACACCGCGTTTCCCGTTCACCATTTAGTATTGGGTGCAGGGTGCTATATTGTTGAGAACCTTGCCTATTGTGAGCAATTGCCAGCGATGGGTGCTCACATCTCGCTATTGCCTTTAAATGTGCGTGATGGCACGGAGTCACCATTACGTGCCATCGCCGCAGTCCCTAAGGCTAAGGTTTAGCCCTAGCCTCCGCTGCGAGCCATGGAGTGCTAAGCACGGGGTGAGTAGGCCGAGGTAGGTTCGGGTTTTTAGCAGAGCGGAGTTGCGAAAGGCCGTTAGGTCTGTAGTGATCAGGCT
>NZ_AMFF02000026.1:0-27608 GCF_000297215.2 Piscirickettsia salmonis LF-89 = ATCC VR-1361 | reverse complement strand
ATTTTGCATCATTGGATGTGCAAAATACCTACCGAGGTAGCGACGCTTACGTAGAGTTTAACTTTTTTTCTCTACCTTCAAAGAAAGGTTTAAGCTTTTTATTATATAAAAAATAAAGATTTGCTGAATATTTAATATTTTGGCGAACCGCTTTAACTAGTGCAGCGCCAATTGCGAGTAATTGATCTGAATTCATAGTAATAATGCCTTATAAGCGTATAGCGCTATTTTAATGTTTTAGATGTTAAAAGCAATATGTCAGCCGGTCAAATAAGATTTATTACCATCAAATTTATGTTTATTTTTTTATGAGATAGGCGCTGTTAATTGCTGAATAGCCTCAGGCTCAAGCAATAAAGCATCGACAGGTGGCCAGATTAAATAACCAACTTCGCTTGTTTCAGTATAGAGTTCGTTGAGAGCCAACTATATCTTAGTAAATATATATTCACTAAATCGGAGTCATATCATTTTGAATCTGGATGATTAAAGTACAGTACTGATTTTATAAATGTGGTTGTGAAGATTTAAAGAAGCCCTAAGAGAGGGCTTCGTCTGCGTTTTTTTCTTTTTGTTGTTCTGTTGCTTGTGTTTGAGTAGCCTCGTTATTATTCGAACTATTTTCTTCTTGTGCCTTTTCTTCTTCTGGTGGCAGCATAATATTAAGCTCAAGCACCGAACGTTCTTGGTCTTGATTAAGCTCGACTTTAATTTGCTCACTATCAACATGCACGTATTTTTTGATGACCGCCATAATTTCTTGGCGCAATAAAGGCAAATAATCAGGGCTTTTTTGGCGTTGATTACGCTCATAAGCGACGATAATTTGTAAACGTTCTTTGGCAACATCAGCACTGCGCTTGCGTTTATTATTCGCACTATTAAAAAAATAGTCGAGGATGCTCATGCCTTAAATCCTCCTAATAAACGCTGAAATATATTTTTTTTCCGTACTGTGATAAAACGATATTCAATCTCTTCGCCTAAAAAGCGTGAGACAGCATCAGCATAGGCTTGTCCGGCATCACTGTCTTTATCAAGAATGACTGGATTGCCGGTATTTGACGCACGCAAGACCGCTTTTGACTCAGGAATCACTCCCATTAAGGGAACAGCAAGAATTTCTTTGACAGACTCGATATTGAGCATATCACCGTTTTCAACGCGCTCAGCATTGTAGCGAGTCACTAATAAGTGCTCTTTAACAGGAGGTTGACCTTGTTCTGCTCGATAAGATCTACTGGATAATACACCTAGAATGCGGTCGGAGTCGCGGACTGAAGAGACTTCAGGATTGGTAACAATAATCGCCTCATCAGCAAAATAAAGGGCCATGAGAGCACCTTTTTCAATGCCTGCAGGAGAATCACAGATAATATAGTCAAATTTTTCTTTCAATTCATTGAGTGCTTTTTCAACACCTTCTTTGGTCAGTGCATCTTTGTCGCGCGTTTGTGAGGCGGGTAGAATAAAGAGGTTATCAACATGTTTGTCTTTAATCAGTGCTTGAGTTAAGTTTACTTCATCTTGTAACACATTGACAAAGTCATAGACCACTCGACGTTCACAGCCCATGATTAAATCGAGGTTACGCAGGCCGACATCAAAGTCAATAACGACGGTTTTATAGCCACGTTCTGCCAGGCCGGTTGCAAATGCTGCACTGGTTGTGGTTTTGCCTACACCGCCTTTACCTGAGGTAATTACGACAATTTTTGCCACGATGATGGTTTCCTTTAATTAATAGTTTTAGTTGTTTTAGTTATAGTGTCATAAATTTAAAGGTAATTTTGTTATGTATTTTAATTAAAAGCAAGTGAATTTATAGTGGACGGATGAGGAGTTGATTATGCTCTAAGTAAATCTGTAGATGGTTGTCTTGGCTATAACATTGAATTTCTTCATTAATTTTGTATTGCCCAGCAATGGAAATGAGTTCAGCTTCCAAGCGCCCACAGAAAATACGTGCGTGTTGATTACCGTTGACACCGGCTAAGGCGCGCCCTTTGAGGGTGCCATAAACGTGAATATTGCCATCGGCAATCAATTCTGCGCCTGGGCTGACACTGCTTAAGATAATTAAGTCGCCTTCACCATTGTAAATTTGCTGACCTGAACGCACGGGTTTAGTGATAATTTTGTTTTTTGCTTTAGATGTGGTTTCTGTAACAGAGGGCGCTTTATCTGCTGTGGCAGACTGTGATTGTGCAGAAGATGAACTCGCAGAAGGCTCTTGGCGCTGCTGCTTTGAAGCGATAGTCACTGTTTTTTTTACGGCGGGCTCTTCTTTAGCCGCAGGTAAAATAGCAAAGCCTGCGTGTTGTGCACCCATGTGTTGTGTTTGATTGCCACCACGCACAGCCACTGGGATTAGGCCTAAGCGCCGGCAACAGGTTTGTATGGCAAAAAAGTCGGGGACTTCAGCGAGTTTAAACTGACTAATATCAAGTACGGTGGGAGTATGTTGGAAAAAGTGAGGCGCGTATTTGACTTTTTCTTGCAGTTCTTTTTCTAATTGATTGATATCACTATTGTAAATGAGTAGTACGGTCAGCGTGAATAAACTGCCCTTTAATTGGCAGGTGGTGACAGGTGCTGTTGTTTTTGCGATGTCAGTTTCATGTAAGGCTGTATTCATAAGCTAATGTTTTTCATTCATTGTTTTCGTTTATTTTCCTACACTGTATGGCACTGCTGTAAAGAACTCAAGCACTTTGCCGATATTAAAATTATCTGGGAAAATGAGCTGAGTCGTAAAGGGATGTTCTCATGAGAGGGAAAACATGCTTAACCGTGAATAAAAATGTTGTGCATTCACGTTTGAGTATGCCTTTGCTGTTTATAATATCGCGGATAATTACGTTTTTTTTAGTTCTGGTTATTTATTCTCCCAGTACTCTTGCAAACACTGGCTTTGGTAAAGTGTATGATACGCGAATTTTGGTTGATGCTTCGGATAACCTAGAAAAGAATGACCCGAGCAAGTTACGCATTGAAGCATTACGCATGTTGGTGAGTATATTACCCAAGGGGAGTTATGCTGGTGTTTGGGAGTTTGGTGATTTAGTTAATATTAATATGCCTTATGGCAAAGTAAGCCAACACTGGTTACAAGAGGCGGATCACAAGGTTAAGGCCTTGGAATTACAAACACGCTTTAGTAATCTGGATCAAGCACTGCGTAAAGTGACGGAAGGTTGGGCTCATAATGAGTCAAATAAAGAACGTAATATTATTATTCTAACTGGTAATAAGCTTAAAGTCAGCGCTAAAGAAGGGAAGAATCTGGCGAATAAATCACGTATTATAGATGAGCTCATCCCGTTCTTACAAGCACGCGATATTCGTGTTTATATTGCGGCATTCGGTCCTTTGGATATAGATCGCACTGAGGGGAATAATGAGGGCGAGGTTAGTGCCCAAGAAGATGGTATTTTAACACGCTTAAGTGATGCGACGGATGGGCGTGTTTATTTGATAGAAAATAAAGAAAGTTTACAGCAGGCTTTTTTAAGTATTTTTACTGAAGTGGCCGCTGCAGATGAGTTGCCTATTTTTAAAAATGCGTTTTATGTTGATCGTAGTGTTGAAGAAGCAACGATTTTATTATTGCGTCAAGATAATATAAAAACAGCCAAGCCGGTGATGTTAAAGTCTCCTGTGGGTGTGACTTATTCTTATCAGCGTCACCCTAAATGGATTCGCTGGGTCAAACGTGATTTATTTAGCTTGATTACCTTATCAAAGCCCTTGTATGGCCAATGGCATATTTTGGCTGATTATCTAAGCCCGCTGAGTAAAATATTAATTATGACGCAATTGCAGTTAGAGGTGGATGAGTTACCAAAAATTGCCTTTGCTGGCGAGCGTTTTCGTTTAAAAGCAAAAATTTTAAATCAAGGCAAGTTACTAAATGATCCTAATGTCATTAAAGTGATTAAATTAGTAGGAAATATTCGTGGTAAAGAAGAGTCAATACGTAATATTATTTCAGCTAGTAGGCCAGAGCAGGCAGAATATGTGATGGATGTTACGGCAATGACAGAAGCCGGACATGACCCCTCGATTATGGAAATTCGCCTATTTGCAGATGGCATTACCTTTGAGCGTGAATTTGTACAGAAGGTTCAGGTGTTTAATTCACCTATTACTTGGATGCACAAGGTGATCAGTGATAACCAGCAGCCTATGTATGCAATCACTATCACTGCACGCCATGACTTGGTTGAAAGTGATGATTTAAAATTACGTGTTTTTGTGAAATCTACATCTTCTTCACCTTCTACACAGCTCCAACATAAGGAAATTACTTTAGAAAAGCAAGGGAATGGCTCTTGGATGTTTTGGTTACCTGCCTTACCCGTAGGGCAGAGTTATCAAATACGTGCTCAATTATCGGGTGTAACGATTGCTCAGCGCCCGTTTGGGATATTAGAGTCTGTTTATGCGGTTGAAGGGACAGTGGTACCGTCTGCAGCAGGCTCATCATCCTCATCAGTTTCAGCAATGTCCTCGTCACCAATGGAAGACACTCGAGCTGAAGAAAATGAAAGTGCTGAAGAACTTGGCGGTGCTGCAGAAGAGCAAACAGTCGAAGAAGAGTCTCCTTCTGAAGATGAGCTACTTGGAGACGATAGCGATGAAAATCATAAAAAATCTGCAGAGGAGGCTGATGATGAGATCTCTGAAAGCGACTTTATTGAAGAAATCAATGAACATACTGAGGGCACTGTAAAAAAATCAGGCGAGAGTAATACGGATTCTTCCTTAATTACGATATTGTTTTTTATAGTGTTAGCCAGTGCCTTCGTTGCTGCTGCGGTATTTATTCCGTTGATTATAATTATGCGTAAACGCCAGAGAAAAATGTTGCAGAGTATGGCTGAGGCAGAAGGTACGATCGATAATACAAAAGATAATAACACAGGCGATGATAATAAGAATAAGAACAGTGATGAAGAGAAAGGAGAAGCGTGATGGGGGTGGTATTAATCATGGGGATGCTTATTCTTGAGGCGGTTATTATTGCTGTATTATTTTGGTTTATGGGGATGCGTTCACGCGGTAAAAAAATAAAATTACTCACTGAGCATGTGCAGGTATTAAAAAATAAAAATAAAGAGCGCTTGCAAGTATTGATACAGTTTATTACTCATAAAACAAAATTTGAAGAGCCTGAAAAAGTAGCGCCACAAGTAATACAGTTAGAAGGGGTGATCTATCAGCAAATCATTACTTTATTATTAAATTTTAAGTTAGAGGAGTTTGTTGCCTTAGAAAAGTCTATAGAACGCTTGAGATTTTTAAACCAAGAGTTTAATTTTGAGGAAGAAGCGGTAGATGATAGTGACGCAAGTTTAGATATGAGCATGGAAGAAGATATTGAAGGGAGTGAATAAGTAATATTTCTCTCGCTATTTTTGATTATAAATCCAAATTAAAATCAGTGCCTGAGCTAACTATCTAATATCATACCTAATATCTCTTGTGAATTGTTTTTTAATAAAGAGCAAAAGGGCAATAAATTAAGAGGAACTCGGCCCTCTTAATTTATTGCTTTATTGAGCATAATATCTATTAACTAGACGGGATAAGCTTATCGTGAGAGAGCGAGCGCGACAGTACAATGCTCATAATGATAACAAATGTCATCACGCCAATACCATAGAATATGAGGTATTCTAGTGGGTAATCACCATAACGATGGACTAAATCAGTATGCAGTTGACTGAAGAGTAAGCAGGCAAGAATAGGTGGGATCACTAGTTTAACGAGCCAATCAAAAGCCGGTGAAATTTTGCTTGGACTGTTCGTTTCTAAGTGTGTGCGTAGTTGGCTGATGGGATAGAACCAACCGATAATAATGGCTTCAAGCATGCCGACAAACATCATCATATAGCCACTGGTAAAGTGATCGATAATATCCAGCATATAGAGGCCATTGCCGCGCATAAACAATAAGCCAAAGCAGAGTGTAATGGTGAAATAGATCAGTAAGACGTTTGCCCGTGTTAACGATGGTTTTGCTTGAACAATAGGCGCAACAGCAGCTTCGACAAGAGAGGCCATGGAAGTAAAGGCCAGTGTGAGTAAGGCGAGGAAAAAGGCGAGCGAGAAAACCTCTGGGAGAACAGGTAATAAGCTAAGTGCCTTTGGATAAGCAATAAAAGCGAGGCCAATCCCACCTTGAACCACCTCTGTGACAGGGACGCCTTGGGTGGTCGCCATATGGCCAAGGACACCAAAAATAGCAGTGCCGCCAATAATAGAGCATAGAGTATCACCAGCAATAATGCTTAGTACTGCACGCTTTAAATTTACTTTTTTATCGAGCAAGGAGCCATAGGCAAACATCATACCGGCGCCTAACGACAAGGTAAAAAATACCTGTCCAGCCGCAGCGGCCCATATTTTTAAGGTAAATAATTTAGACCAGTCGGGTAGAAAGAAAAATTTTAAGCCTGTACCAGAGCCAGATAAAAAAAGTGAGTTAAGGGCTAAGAGTGTGAGCAAAATAAAAGGAATGGGCGTAATAAAAAGAGCAACAGCAGAAATTCCTTGAGTACCACGACGCATCACAAAGTATAAGGCAACGTAGAGTAATACAACAAAGATTAGCGTTAAGGCATTAAACTTGCCTGTTTGATTGATGTTATCTGTTAAGCCTAGAAAGTGTTGATAAAAATATTGGCCACTATCGGTTTGCCAGGGCATGGTCGGTGAATGAACGGCATAATTTGTTACCCAGCCAGCAATCACAATGTAATAGCTTAAAATAAACATAGAAACGAGAACACCCATCCAACCGATGCAGCGAAAATTATATTTTCTACTGACGGTGCCCATGGCTTCAGGGGCAGCTTTGGCGGTGGTTTGCCCCATGCCATTTTCTAACAGTAAAAATGGCAAGCCAATAATCATTAAGCAAATTAAGTAAGCAATAAAGAAGCTAGCACCGCCATTTTCGTAAGCAAGGTAAGGAAAACGCCATACATTGCCTAATCCTGCAGCTGACCCTATTGCTGCGAGAATAAAAATCCACGGTGAAGAAAATTTTTGTCGAACATCCATGCTCATAAAGTCCTCCAGTTCAGTTAACTAAAGAAAAGGTAGAGAGCGCCCCTCTTGTTCTTATCAAATTATTAGCATTTTATTGGCCAAGATAAAAGAAATTTAGATTTTATAATTTAAATATGTAGGTGGTTAAAAGTTAAATTCAGCCCAGATGGGACAGTGATCTGATGGTTTTTCCATGCTGCGTATTGCATAATCGATACCTGCATCAACACAATATTCTAAAGCGGGTGAAGTAGCGAGAATATGATCAATGCGCAAGCCACGGCGTGGTTCACGTTCAAAGCCGCGACTGCGATAATCAAACCAGCTATAAAACTCAGTGCTGTCATGATAATGTTTGCGGTAACTATCATCTAAGCCCCAAGCCTGAATTGTTTGATACCATTCTCGCTCTTCCGGTAAAAAGCTACAGGCACCTGTTTTAAGCCAGCGTTTGGCGTTTTGTTCGCCAATGCCGATATCGATATCGTTTGGGCAGATATTAAAGTCACCCATGACAACCAGTAGATCATGCGGGGAAAAATCTTGGTGTAGATGATCGGTTAAATTTTTATAAAACTGTCTTTTATATGGAAATTTGGTATCGTGATGGCAGGATTCACCTTGAGGAAAATAACCGTTTAAAATGGTGAGGGTTTTATTATTAGGAAGAGAGATTTGCCCTGCAATCATGCGCCGCTGAGCCTCTTCTGACTCTTGTGGCAGGCCTTTGGTGATGTGATTTAAGGGGTGTTTTGATAATAAGGCGACACCGTAATGTGATTTTTGTCCGTAAAAATAGGCATGATAGCCGAGTTTTTCAATCGCTTGAATAGGAAAATTTTCATCGATGACTTTGGTTTCTTGAATGCCAATAATATCAGGCTGGTGAGTATGAATCAGCGCTTCGAGTTGGTGAAGACGGGCACGGATACCATTGGTATTAAAGGATACGACTTTCATGCTGTAAGGTCCCTTGGTTCTATAGAGATTGATGCAATATATTTTATTGCTGGCTGAGTAAGTTGTAAGGATAAGGTTTGTGATTAAAATTGCAACTAGTGTTGTTTTTTGTCATGGTTCATGTAGCGGATAAGTCGCAAAGCGATGGAGAGCAAGCTGGCGGTGATGGCTAAATAGAGCGTGAGAGTTTGAGTGAGTGTTGCGCTTGGATTGGTTGAGAGGGTGTGACTTAACCAAGAGACGGTGGTCACAGCGGTCGGCACCCAAAGTATCAGGTAATGCATCAGTGTTGATTGCTTGTTAGGAGCTGCAATCAGATAAAACACAAGACACAAAAATGTTGAAAATAGCGCGTTGGGCGCAGTGATAAATAAAGAAACTGCAATCGTCGACTTTTTAGCTAAGGCATGCTCTGTAAGGAAAAAGTACTCTGCACCACAGATAATAACGGGTAGCCAAGCGATGATACACGTGATGAGAGTTAATAAACGTAGCTGCCTTTTTTGTTTCATATACCTAAATTTGCCTAAACTGTTTTTTTATGTGGGTTTTATTGGTTTTTAGACCGAAAAAAAAGCGACTTGCGTCGCTTTAAGCACTTAATGTGTATCCAACATAGTCACCGCATTAGAGAGAGTGTGTAATCACAGTGTGATATGCTGTATAGTTAATATACAACAAGACTTATCGTTTTACAATAACTAATGTTCGAATCTTATGTGTTTATTATTGTTTGGCAGTAATTGGCTGAGCTAAGAGTTTGGCTGCCTTAATCTATTTCAGTTTTTAACTTATTGATAAATATATTGATAAATAAAATATTTGGACTATATCAATGTAACAAGTCTCTAACAGACATGAGGTATAACATTGTGCGCTGTTGGTGGCCGTTAAGTTTTAGATGGTTAGCTCTTGTTGTTGTTTCAGTTGACAAGCCTCACGCATAACCCAGGAGATGACAATAAGAATTAAACCAATAAACAGCGCGATGATGGTGCCGTCGTTAAACTGTAGATTAAAAAAGCGATAGCCTGGAGGGTTCATGTAGGTTGTTAATATACTGAGTAAAGATTTTGATAGCGGTGTTAATATCGCCCATATTAATGCTGTAAGACCTAAGTGGCGATAATGGCGGACGTTATCGAGGACAAAAATTTGACCGACCGCATAGTTTCTAAAAATACGAATTAATTGATAGCACGCGAATATATAAGTAGTTGCAGGTAAAAAGGACGTTGCAAAAATTAATGAGCGCAAGGGGTAGCCTAGCTCAATAATCGTAGATACGGATAACGCACTGGCCGGTTGCTCTGCCCAGGCGCCGTTGTAGAGCCAGTAAATAATATAAGGGATAGGTAAAGCAATAATAATTAGCCAGCATAGACACTGAATAACAAAGCTGACACGTCTTATCTTATATAAAGTGGTGCTATCCATTTAAACTCTCTCTTTTCTATAAGACCTCATTTTAATGAAGTTTATGTAATTTTCAAATTTAAAATGCAAGCAGATTTAATTTTTTGAGAGTGTTAGCTAGGTGTTTGGTTGTTTTGTGCCAGTTTATAATGGGATCACCTGCACCAATTTTTATAATTTAATGTTTATGTATAAAGTATGCTTGTATTTATTCGAGAAAATAGGGCTATCTCGTTGTGTTTTAGGAAAGCTGGCTATACTTTAGTTTATGGATAAATAGTTCTTTTAATTAAAGATGCTAATAAAAGCCCTGATAAAAACATTAATAAAGTATGCTTATGTTGCGTTATAAGTTTCTTTTATATCATCGTAACCTGTTAAGAAAAAGCGTCTTAGCTCGCTTTGTGGTTGTTTTGTTTGTGGTGATGTTTATCTGTATGCTGGGTTTGACTTATGTTGAATACCAACGTCAGAAAAATAATTTAATCATGGGGATTGAACAGCGTGTTGATGTTTTCGTTGAGCTGTTAACCCTGGTATTGCGTGAACCTGTTTATAATGTTGATGAAGATCAAATTCAAGCGGTTGTTAATTCTTTTTTAAAAGAAAAAATGATTTTAAAAATTTCAGTATTTGGAATTAATAAGGATGATGTTCTGGCATCACGCTGGAGCCTTTCGAAGAGTTTTATTGACTTAACAGAAGAAAAACTGCGGCAGTTAGGCATAGCAAAAGAGAGTCAGTCACGCTACTTTAAAAAGCAATCAGGTGAGAATGGTGGCTGGGAAATAATTGCTGAGCAAGGCTTGTTAAGCTTGCCTGAAGAGGCCAGGCCTTATTTAACTAGGCAGTTACAAGAGCATCAACAGCAGTATGGCGTTGAGGTGAAAGAGCGACCTATTTTAGTCGATGGTGAGCGCATTGGCACTGTGGATATCGTTTTTACGCTTAAATCGATGCAGGAGGGGCTATATACTCTGTTTCTACATATGCTGTTTCAAAATATCTTGATTATTGGCTTAGTGTTGATTGTCACTGCGGTGTTGTTGTATCAGTTTATTGTCTCTCCAATCAGAGAGCTTGGGGATAAGCTCAAAGACATTGCTGAGGGACATGGTGATTTAACGGCTTTGCTGGTGATTAAAAGCGAGGATGAAATTGGTGAGGTTGCTCAGCACGTGAATGGCTTTATTGGTAAACTTCGGAAAATGGTGTTAGTGATTCGTGGTGAAGTGGATAATTTAGCGAGTGCAGCCACAGGGCTCAGAAAATTTAGTGATGAGGTAAATAGTATTTCTGCTCGCCAAAGCACTGAAACACAGCATGTGGCAATGTCAGTTCACGAGATTGTCAGTACAATGCATGCGTCAACAGAAAAATGTGAATTCGCCGCTCAAGTGGCAGAAGATGCTCAGAATGTTGCCGAACATACCAGCGAAGTGATGTTAAGTAGTATCGGGGCAATCGAAGAACTTTCTTATGAGGTAGAAGATGCATCAGCGGCTATAGATTCGCAATGGAAGCAAAGCCAAAATATTGAGAGTATTTTAGATGTTATTCAAGAGATTGCTGAAGAGACGAACATGCTGGCTTTAAATGCTGCGATTGAAGCGGCGCGAGCCGGTGAGAAAGGGCGTGGTTTTGCGGTGGTTGCCAGTGAGGTTAGGGTACTTGCCCAGCGTACTCAAAACTCAGCGCAAGAGGTCGGGGAGATGATTCATGCACTGCAGTCAAGTGCACAAAAGGCAACTGATGTTATGAAGCGTGGTGTTGGTCATGCACGAGTCAGTGCTGAATATGCAACAGATGCGAGGGAGTCGTTATTTGTGATTTTGGATGCAATTGATATGATGAACGATCAAACGCAATCTATCGCGACTTCTGTCTATCAGCAAAACACAGCGACGCAAGAGATTGATGCTAATATTCGTAATATTAATTATTTGACCCAAACAACAGAAACGGGCGCACAGCATATTACCAGAACCAGTGTAGAGCTTGATGGCCTCACTAAGCGTTTACTGACGCTGATGAAGCAGTTTAAAGTGTAGTGAAATAAACTGCTTTTGATGCTGCTTATTTGCTATATTGCTAATTTGAACTCACTGGTCACTATCCTGCATTACCTTGTTTTATTGAAGAATTGCTTGCCTTTTGAATATGGCTTCTGTAAGATTGGCCTGTTTGGAGAGGTGTCTGAGTGGTTGAAAGAGCACGCCTGGAAAGTGTGTATACGTTAATAGCGTATCGAGGGTTCGAATCCCTCTCTCTCCGCCAAGTCAATGGTGGCTTTTTTGGTTCTCTCGCAACACTAGATTGTGAACCCCGTCAGGCCCGGAAGGGAGCAGCGGTAGTGATTGATGTGTGTGCCGGGAGTCGGCTGAGAAAGCTGCCACCCTTTCTTGTTCTTGCCTTGATTATCCTGGAAAATAATAGCTAACGTGCTTATAATAGCGCCATCAAATTAGATTATTTAAATTTAAATTTAAATTTAGAGTGTTTTATGAGCTATCAGGTGCTCGCACGCAAGTGGCGGCCGAAAAACTTTATGCAGATGGTTGGGCAGCAGCATGTCCTAAAGTCATTGCAACATGCTTTAGATGCAGGTCGGCTGCATCATGCTTATCTGTTCACAGGGACGCGTGGTGTTGGTAAGACCACCTTATCACGTGTTTTAGCTAAATCTTTAAATTGTTTAAAAGGGGTTAGTTCAACACCTTGTGGTGTTTGCAGCGCTTGTATAGCGATTGATCAAGGGCGCTTTGTCGATTTGATTGAAGTGGATGCGGCATCACGAACGAAGGTCGAAGACACGCGTGAAATTCTAGACAATGTTCAATATGCACCGACCGAAGGCCGTTATAAGGTTTATCTGATCGATGAAGTGCATATGCTATCAACACATAGCTTTAACGCTTTATTAAAAACGTTAGAAGAGCCACCTCGGCACGTAAAATTTTTACTGGCGACAACCGACCCACAAAAGCTGCCAGCAACGGTGCTATCACGTTGTTTACGTTTTCATTTAAGGCCGATGGCGCAAGGTGATATTGAGCAATATCTCGCTTTTTTATTAGTAGAAGAGAAAGTTAGCTTTGAAAAAACAGCGCTGGCAGTACTTGCCCAAGGGGCAAAAGGCAGCATGCGTGATGCCTTAAGTTTATTGGATCAAGCAATTAGCTATGGGCAAGGTGTGGTTAAGCATGAAGATGTGGTGACGATGCTTGGTGCTGTTGATCGCGATTTGGTATTAAAGCTGCTTGAGGGGATTGCTGAGCAAAATGCATTGAAAGTGATAGAATTGACTGAGCAATTTGCACACAGTGTGGCTGATTATTCTGCGAGCTTAGAAGAACTGATTGCCATTTTGCACCGATTAGCATTAGCGCAAGTGGCGCCAAGTGCATTAGCGCAACACGAACAACACTTAAATGCACTCGCTCAGATGATGAATGCAGAGCAGGTGCAGCTTTACTATCAAATTGCACTGACCGGTTATCAAGATTTGATTGTGGCGCCTGATCAGAGAGTAGCTTTTGAAATGTTAATTCTAAGAATGTTGGCGTTTACGCAGATCGATGAGGCTGCTACATCTAGATCTAAACCTACACCCGCAGCTTCATTGTCACCTTCTGGCTCTGCCTTATCGTCTCCAATATCCTCTTCTGCATCTGCTGCTGGAGCTCAACAGGGTGCACGACAAGCGGCGATGGCAGTGGCACGACAAGAGCTTAGCCGTACGGGGGGCGGAGGAGCCCCTAGACTATTGTCATCGGCTCAAGCGTCATATCAAAATGATAAAACTAATTCGCATATTGAGCGAGCAGAGCGCTCTTTTGTTGGTGAGCAGCCTCATGGTGAGCAAAAGAATGTGCAGCAGGCTAAATCTCCGGAGGTGAGTTTTGATGCTGGCAGCCAACATGACAGCCAAGGGCAGCAAGCGTCGGCTCAGCTAAATTGGCATGAGCTTATGCGTCAGTTGCGATTGGTCGGCGTAGTTAAGCAATTAGCGGCTCATTGCTGTTTACATTCTTTTGATGGCAACACATTAATTTTGTATCTTGATCCTCAGCATGCGGGCTTAAAAACCGCTAGAACTGAGCAAAGCTTACTTCAGGCATTGCACCAGCGCTTAGGTCAGGTACAATTACTGATTGAATTAAAACGCTCCTCACAAGAAACGCCTGCGGCGCAGGGGGTTCGCATTGCCAAGGCAGAGCATGCGGGTGCGGTTGATGCGTTTGTGCAAGATGCCAAGGTACAAGCGTTGCAGACAGAGTTTGGCGCACGGGTTGATGAGTCCAGTATTCAATGGATCAAGCCTTAAGTCGCTTAAATAACGTTAAGTACGTTATAAATGTTTATAGTATAGTTAGGTGTTAAATCGTTAAATAAATAATGAATGAGGAATAACGTATGTTTGGTGGTAAAGGTGGTTTAGGTAACCTGATGAAGCAAGCGCAAGAAATGCAAGAGAAAATGCAAAAAGCGCAAGAAGAAATTGCTCAAATGGAAGTGATCGGTGAAGCTGGAGCAGGCATGGTGAAAGTGACGATGACAGGTCGCCATGATGTTAAGCGTGTTAACTTAGATGAGAGCTTAATGCAAGAAGATAAAGAGTTCTTAGAGGACTTAATCGCTGCGGCTGTCAATGACGCCGTGCGTAAAATTGAGACAGAAAGCAAGGATAGAATGGGCGGCATGGCTGAGGGTATGAATTTACCTGCAGGTTTTAAATTACCATTTTAATATAAAATTAAAGCGTACTATCTATAAGTTATGGCAGATAAAATACAGCAGCTGGTTCAAGCATTTAAATGCTTGCCAGGCGTTGGTACCAAAGGTGCGCAACGCATGGCCTATCATCTTTTGGAGCGTGGTCGCCAGCAGGCGGAGCATTTAGGTAAGGCTTTATTAGAAGCTGTGAATGAGGTGCAGCACTGTCAAAAGTGTCGTACCTTGTGCATGGAGTCGGTTTGCTCGGTATGCAATGATTCACGGCGTGATCAGGGGTTATTGTGCATTGTCGAATCGCCAATGGATCAGCGCGCGATTGAGCAAACGGGTATGTATCAGGGCTGTTATTTTGTTTTATTAGGGCGTTTATCGCCGTTAGATGGTTTGGGTCCTGATGAAATTGGCTTGATGGCGTTAGAACAGCGTGTGCAAGAAGGCGTGATCAATGAGGTGGTATTAGCTACCAGTTCAACGGTAGAAGGTGAAGCAACAGCCCACTTTATTGCGGATCAGCTCAAGGGGGCTTGTAAAGTCACGCGGATCGCTCATGGGGTGCCTTTTGGTGGTGAGCTGGAGTTTGTCAATAGTGGTACATTATCACATGCGTTTGAATTGCGCCGCGAATTTAATTATTCATGACGGTTATTTTAGCAGATGATGCGATTCCTTATTTAGATCAAATTTTTGGTCAAAATAAGCCGCAGCAGCTGAGCGTAGTGCAGTGTCCAGGGCGAGAAATAGCATCAGCGGATTTGACTGCGGTTGATGGCCTATTACTTAGAACCGTGACGCAAGTTAATCGCCAGCTCTTGGAAAAGTCCTCGGTGCGCTATGTGGCAACGGCCTCTGCAGGGTTTGATCATTTTAATCTTGCAGATTTAGCTAGGCTCAATATTGACTGGTATGCGGCGAGGGGCTGCAATGCACGTGCGGTGGCTGAATATGTGATTGCGGTGATTGCCCTATTACAGCTGCAAGGTAAACTGGCGACTGAGTGGGTAAAAATTGGTGTTATCGGTGTGGGTCATGTTGGCTCAAAAGTCGCTGAACTATTAACTAAAATAGGGATAACGGTCATTTGCTATGACCCGCCACGCCAGCTTTTGGATGCGAGTTTTAACAGCGCAGATTTAGATGCGCTTTATCACTGTCATATGCTCAGTTGTCATTTGCCCTTGGTTCGCCAAGGCCGCGATGCGACTATAGGACTGATTGACCCGTTATTAGCAGATTTAGCTGATAAAACGATTATTTTAAATGCAGGGCGAGGTGAGTCGTTATCATTATCGGCGATTAGAAAACATCCTGAGCATGATTATATTCTTGATGTGTGGGATTCTGAGCCAAGTATTCGCCTCTGTGATTTAAATTTAAAGCAAATCAAGTTGATGACACCGCATATTGCTGGGTATGGGATCCGGGACAAATATAATGCCAGTTGTATGGCAGCACATTGGTTGGCAACAAAGCTTGCAATTAATTACCAGCCGGTGGCCTTGCCTACTGCTGAGTTATTGGATGCTCGTACTGCAAAAACGTGGCAAGAGGCTGTTTTAATGGCATATGATCCACGTGTGGACCAGATGAAAATCAGGGCACTTGCTGGTAGTGCAGATAATATAGATTCAGGGTCGGTAATGATTGAATCATTGCGTAAAAGCTATGCATTAAGAGCGCCTTTCGCTCGTGATATTAAGACTAGCTGCTTGAAAAAAAATGAGATGAGTATGTTATCAAAACTGGGTTTTAGCTTATTGTAGGTTTTTTATCCTGTCATCTTTATTTCATTTTATTTTATTTTTAATTGTAATTAATTTAATGATATTTTTGGTGATTATTAGGATTCAGATGATGAGGACATAGGATGATTTTAATTTGAGTGGTATAAAAATGGTATGAAAAATATGCCGGATATAGTCAATGCTGATATTGAGCAGTATTGTCACGAGATAACACAGCCTGAGTCACCGTTGTTGCGAGAGCTAGTGGCAGACACCTGGGAAAACATGAGTGGCCCGCAGATGATGACTGGACGGGTACCCGCTAAATTATTACGGATGTTAATTCAGTTGATGGGGGCTAAGTATGTATTAGAGCTGGGGACCTATACCGGTTATTCAGCATTAACGATTGCAGAAGCCTTGCCTGAAGACGGTCACGTGATTAGCTGTGATGTGAACCCAATGTGTAAAAGTTTTTCGCGCTATTATTTTGAACAAAGCCCACATGGCTATAAAATTGACTTACGTATAGCCCCTGCCTTTGAAACCATTATGACCTTGCCAGAGAATCACTTTGACCTTGTTTTTTTGGATGCAGATAAAGCGAACTACTTGAAATATTACGAAGCGACCCTATCTAAGCTAGTACGTGGTGGATTACTCGTGATTGATAATGCCTTATGGTATGGCGAGGTCCTCGTGCCAAGAAGTAAGCATGCGATCGGTGTTCATGAACTCAATGCTCATCTCACCGCGGATGAACGTGTTGAAAATGTCTTGCTGACCATCAGAGATGGCATGCACTTGGTTCGTAAAAAATAGTATTTAACTGAACTGAACTGAACTGAACTTAAATTAAATTTAGAAAAGTAGAGGATGAGAGATGGCTGTGGCTGAAGCAAAGACACATGGTTTCCAAACTGAAGTAAAACAATTATTAAAGTTGATGATTCACTCGTTGTACTCTAATAAGGAAATTTTCCTAAGAGAATTAGTTTCTAATGCTGCAGATGCAATTGATAAATTACGTTTTGAAGCAGTATCGAATGAAAGCCTTTATGAAAACGATGCTGAATTAAAGGTGTGGATTGAGCCAAATACAGAAGCGCGTACCTTAACCATTCGTGACAACGGCATAGGCATGAGCCAAGATGAGGTGATGGAAAATCTAGGGACGATTGCAAAGTCAGGCACCAAGCAATTCTTAGAGTCTTTAAGCGGTGATCAAGCCAAAGATGCTCACCTGATTGGTCAATTTGGTGTTGGTTTTTATTCAGCGTTTATGGTGGCTGATCGTGTGGTGGTGAAAACACGCCGTGCCGGTGCTGCTGCTGATAGTGGAACTATTTGGGTTTCTGCAGGTGAGGGGGAGTATAGCATTGAAGATACTCATTTAGAGAACCGTGGTACCGAGATCACCTTGCATCTTAAAGAAGATGATAGTGAGTTCTTAGAAGAATATCGCTTGAAAAATATCATTCAGACCTATTCTGATCATATTTCTACGCCAATTTTCTTGATTACGCATGAAGAGCAACAAGAAGAAGCACAAGAAGGTGAAGAGCCAAAGCCTGCTGAAACTGTACGCAAAGAAGAACAAGCCAATAGTGCAACGGCATTATGGACACGGGCTAAATCAGAGATTACAGATGAGCAATATGCTGAGACTTATAAACAAATTTCCCATGATTTTGAAGAGCCTTTAATCTGGTCGCACAACAAAGTTGAAGGAAAAACTGAATACACTAGTCTATTATATATTCCTAAAAAAGCACCGTTTGACTTATTTAACCGTGAAAAACGTGAAGGTATTAAGTTGTATGTACGCCGTATCTTTATTATGGATGATGCTGAGCACTTACTGCCGAACTATTTACGTTTTGTTCGTGGTGTGATTGATTCGAATGATTTACCACTGAACGTTTCGCGTGAAATTTTACAAAGTAATAAAATCATCGATACGATTCGTACCGCTGCTGTTAAGCGGGTATTAGGCTTAATAGAAAAAATTGCCAAAGATGATGATAAACAAAAATACACTGATTTTTGGGCTCAATTTGGTCGTGTATTAAAAGAAGGTCCTGCTGAAGATTTTGCTAATCGTGAGCGGATTGCGAAGTTATTCCGTTTTGCTTCAACTCATACAGGGACAGAAACACAGACGGTTTCTTTTGAAGATTATATCGCGCGCATGAAAGAAGGCCAGGATAAAATTTATTATATTACCGCAGAAAGCTATGCCGCAGCGAAAAATAGCCCGCAGCTAGAAGCTTTTGCTAGTAAAGAGATTGAAGTTTTATTACTATCAGACTCAGTCGATGAATGGTGGGTTAGCTATTTAAATGAATTTGAAGGTAAAAAGTTACAGTCTGCAAGTAAAGGTACGCTTGATTTAGGCGATGATGAAGCAACGAAAGAAAAACAAGAACAGCTCGAAGGTGATAATGCGGATTTAATCAAGAAGGTGAAAGAAGCCTTGGGTGATAAAGTGAAAGATGTCCGTGTGAGTTTACGCTTAACGGCCTCTCCTGCTTGTATTGTTGCTGATGAGAATGATATGAGTGCGCACATGCAACGGATTATGAGTGCGGCAGGTCAAGCGATGCCCATGGCCAAGCCAATTTTAGAGCTCAATCCTGAGCATGCATTATTTGCAAAATTACAAGCTGCTGCAGGAGAGGATAGTGCATTTGCAGATTGGTCTAACGTATTGCTAGATCAAGCGATTTTAGCTGAAGGTGGCCAGCTAGAGGACCCTGCGAGTTTCGTTAAACGTATGAATGGCTTGTTGGTCTAAATATAGACGGTAACTACTTATTTTTAATATAAAAAAGCAGCTTCGGCTGCTTTTTTTGTGTTGTAAATATACTGGAATGAATTTAAAAAAACTGAAGCTTTGATAGTAAAGTTTTTCGAAAATATCTAGTGACGCCTATTCAACGGTAAATTACCCTATTTTTGCACGATAAAGGAATAACCGTGAACAGTGAGGGAGTTTATTATGCCAGTGATTGGCGCTTTAACGAGGAAGACAAGGGTTGATATTGAGGCAGAACTTGCAGCTGAACGCAAGATTGCTGTACTTGAAAGTCGACGCCCTGAGCTAAAAAATATCGAGGTTGTTGGAGAAGACTTAAGTGCTCTCGATTTGTCTGGTGTGCACATTTATAATTCGCGCTTTATAGGTGGCGTCAGATTTATAAAGTCAAACTTAAGGAATGTTTGCTTTAATACAGTCGATATGCCCCATGCAAATTTAGCTGAAGTGTGTTTATCTGGGGCTGTATTTATTGGTGTTGATTTTAGCTATGCCAGCTTTAATGAAGCCGAGCTTGGTGAGTTGGGAACTCGGATTGAATTTAGGGAGTGTAATCTAGATCATAGTCAATTCAAGAAAGTCGTTATGCCCGGAGTGCATTTTGCCGCAAGGACAACGGCGCGCGGGGCAAATTTTTCCCGAGCAGAGTTTGAAGATGGTGTGATTATGGAGTCAACTTTTGATCATGCGGTGTTTGAGAGTGCTGAGTTACGGAATATGGTGATTGCTGAGTCATGTTTAAAGGAAGCCACTTTTTTTGATGTTCGTGCCCGGTCAATTCGTATGATTAATGTAAATTGCTCGCAATCAAACTTAATCAGAGGCGACTTTCGATTCAGCGATATTAGCCGTGTAATTTTTGATGGTTCTGATTGTACCGACTCAAGGTGGAATGGCTTTCTTGTGGGTGATGGGGGTGTTTCGTTTAAAGACGCAAAGTTAATACGCGCAAGGTTTCGCGGGGCAGATGAAGATTTTGAAGCTGTGAATATGCGGGGAGTTACCATTGATGCAAAAAGCTTTGAAAAATTGCCGCTGGCTCGACGTAGAGAGATTATCATGTGCATGAATGAGGAGGCTCGACAGGCACTACAGCTTCCTGATTTATTACCACGTGACTTAAAACAAGTGGTTGGCAGTTTCTTTTTATTTGAAAAAGCAGTACATGAGAAGGCACAACAACAAGCCTCACTGCCTCCAGCTGTTACGTTGGATTTTTGATTTAAAAAGGCAGCTTAAGCTGCCTTTGTTGGGTAGTTAGAGTTGGAAGATTGCTGGATTAGCCAGCAGCCGCTGCAACGACAGGAAGGGCTTCGACAGGAGGTCGGCTTACGCTTCCTGCATCAGTGATAAATGCAGCATGAAAAATATTACCTTTGGTTTCGTTATGTAGATTGGCTTCAGTTGTCCTATCTTGTCTTAATTTCTTATCATTGACTCCTAGAAAGCCTCTTAAAATATCTCTTTCAAAGTCAAGTTTCTTTGTTGTATTACTCGGATCAATGACCGCCCTAATAAGAGAGTCTGCCTCTATTAGATTGATAACAAAGTTACCTGTCGTTGTTGCATTCTTAGCAAAGCCTCCATCAGAGCCTCGATGTTGGCAGGCGACGCCAAGAACTTGCTTTAGCATCATTTTGAAATCACTATCAGACATGAAATCTTCTTTAAGTGTTTGTAAATCATCCCGCAGTAGTTCTAGGATTTTTCCTTTATTGGTGCCTGCAAGGTTTTTCTCAGATTTTTCTAGAGCTTTGACTACAATTTCGAATAGATTACCCGTTCTCCTCGTATTATCACTCGGGCTAAGTGCAGTATTCACTTCTTTTCGTTGGAGTTCTTCTGATTTAGGTTGAGTTTCTGAAGCGAGCTTGTCTTCTAACTCTGTAATTCTATCTGCTTGAGCTTCAGCTTTGGCTTCACTATCAGCCTTGAGAGCTTCATATTGAGCTGAGAGAGACTCAAATACTTTACGCAGTTTTTCTAGCTCTCTTTCAGCACTTGATAGCACTGCTCTCGCACAAACCAGTTGCTCTTTAGCATTGCCGATCAGCTGTGTGACTTGCTCTGAATCCTTAAGACAGATTTTTGCCGCAGCACGAAACTCTACGAGCAATTTTTCCAAGAAATCGACTTGCTGTTGATGGCGGGCCGTCTGTCTATTACGGATTCGTTTAAACTCCTCTTTATCTGGGACACTGTTTGCCATTGCACGTAGGTCTTCCATCAAGATTTGGTTATTTTCCTCTAGTTGCTTAGAGTGTTCAATGACTAAACCTTCAAGGTACTCAAAGCTGTGCCTTATTTGAACATCTTTTTTTTGCATAGCATCTTGTGCTTGCCCTAGAAGTGTTTCAGAGGTAGCGAGCTTGTCTTGAGCGGTGGTGAGGTCAACTTTCATTGTTTCACCACTTTTCTTTAATTGATCAATTGTAGAATTTGCTTCATCTAACTCTTTTCCTATCTCACGAAAGCCGTTTTTAGCTGCAGTAGCGGCAACGTGTTGTGTGAGAGCCAGTGTTCTTAATCGTGCCATCTCCTCTAGCGTGTCTGCCCTCGCAATTTTGCCGTCTTCACGTTGTTTTGCCTGTTCAGCATAGCGTTGAGTAGATTCTCTAAATCCTTTTGTATGTTCTCTAAAGTGATCTCTAATCCTTTGAGCTCGGTCTTTGGGATCTTCACTTGTTTGAGGTATATAGCCAAAAGCTAGATCAGGGCCGGAGACAGAGCCTAGCATAGCACCAGGGTGCGTTGCTCTAGTTTTTTTTGGCTTGACATGCCCACTTTCTAGCTGTTGAATAAATTTTTCTGCAAGCGCTTCAAGCTTTATTAAGTCAGCATCATATTGGATATCAAACGTAAATTGCTTGTCTTTATAGGAAACCAAATTGCCGAAAATACTTTGTGCAAGTGGGGCAAATTCTTTGCGGGAAAAGTGCTTTAATAGGTTTTGAACATGTGCTGCTAATGCAGCGTTTATGTCTTTATAATCTGTACGTGGGACAAACGGCTGTTTAGTTAGTTGCTCTTCACCAATGCCATATTTTTGCGCAACGGCGGCCACTTCTTGTTCTAATTTATGAATACTTGCAGATGATTGATCACGTGCGACGTTAAAGTGATCAGGGTCTTCGTATTTTTTAACATCTTTATAGGCGTCGTTCAGAGCCTCTTTAAATTTATGGAGCTTCTCAGCTAAACTATAAGTTGCTTGTGGCCTCATTAACCCATCTACTTGCCCAGCACTATCAAGGTGACTTATTAATGGCTGTGCATCTTGTTGATATATTTCATCCGCTTTCTTTTTAAGGAGGGCCATCGTTTCATAGCATCTTTTTCGCACGGCAGTGGTGGTGTCAGATGTACTAAATGCAAATGGGGCAGCACTAGAGGCCGACTCTGTACGTATGTGCACATTCATGTAGTGGGCTAGTCTTGCGATATCTGCTGAAATCTGTGCGAGTTGGAGCATGGCAACATAGCCGCGAGCGACCCCAAGTTTTTCTGCTTCTGAGAGGTCTGTTGTTTGAGTTTTTCCAGTGCCTGTTTTAGAGTAGTTCTTTACATTAAATTCAGAACTCTTAAAGGGTGATGTTGTTATCAGTTCTTTTAGCTGATCAGGTGTCAGTTGAAATAGAGTATCTGATTGATAATTAAAATCCTCTAATGAGGCTGCAACTTGTTGAATTACTTTGATAAGACCAAATGGATCGTCTGTTGGCAATACAGTAGCTGACTCATCGATGCTGAAAATCCCTTTTTTTTCTACTGCAGGGACAACGGTACCTACGGCTATGTCATCTAACAAGGCAGTGGTTAGAGGGGCGTGAATTGATGGAGAGCTAGCCCCCATGGTTGCGAGACGCAATGTGCTATCGGCGAATCTTCTAGAGAGTCTTTCTAAGCGTGAAAAATCTACTTCTGCATTAACAGAATCTGCGATACCTTGAAGTGCAGTATAGGCATTTATACTTTTTCGAAAGCCTTTATCCTGATCTTGCTCTTTCTGGTCTAAAGCTTGTTGGCTGCCGTCTTGTTGTTGAGTTGGCATGATCTCTAAGATACGAGCGATGAAGCTTACTCTGCTCTTGGCACCAGGCATCTGAGCGAACTGTTTAAGGAAGCTTGCAAACATTTCCAGCTTTTCAAAGTCTTTTTTGTTCCTGCCTGTTAGCCCTATTAAACCAGATGGAGAGAGCATGATATAGTGTAAATAGCAAAGTACACTATGGATTGGATCACCCGTCTTTTTTCTGTTGTTATTATAGCTCGATAGGTGGGAGCCGACTTTGCTGAGTACTCTTTCATAAGGGTTGCCATGGGCAATTTGTTCTAAAGTATATTGTTGCAACTCTTTAGGGATTCTTACTTCACCATCCTCATTATCGAGATTAAAGGGCCTGGGAAAGTCAACGGTGCCGAGTGTTCTGTCAAAGATCTCTAAAAGTTGAGTGGCTTCTTTGCGCTTTTTTTTATCTATTTGACTTTTGACATACATGGCAGTGGCGACGGCAGCACTTGTTGCAAGAGCACCTTCAGCTACTTTATCTGTGCTTACGCTAAATAATTCTTTTCCCATCAGTGAATTCCTTGAACAGTTCTTTTTTAGTTAACCTAATAAAGTGATTAAATAATAAAAATAATCGATAATATTTAATTAATATTGGTATTCTTAGTTAAAATGATAATTTCTCCATGTAGGGATTCCTTAAATTATTAGCTTTTAGCTGCTCTAATAAAATAGTTAGTAAGGGTAATATAAGCGTTGGTTTATCGCTTAATCGCCTTAACTAAATCCTGTTGTATCTGAATCAAATCGTGATTTTTCCATTGGTATACTCCTTGAATTATTCCTTCTTAATACTCCTTATTTCGCTAGTCTAACGAAAGGGCTTTGATAATGAATATAATGAAAATAATATAAATAGTTATTTATTATGTTAAGTCTCATAACGCGCTAGAGCGCAAAAGCGTTGAAGCTGAATGAAAATATATGGTTAAGACTCTTAACAATTTACTTGTGGCTATTTTTTAGTTGGCCTAATTCATATAGATAAATTGTGATAAAATTTTTACAATCTATAGTATATTTATTTTTTATAAGCTTTTATTGTATTAATTTGAGTTTATGTAAATAAAAAGTGATATTTTATTTCATAAATCTATCATGAGTTTTTGACGTATGAGCGTTGTTTCTTGCCTGTAGATAAAATAATTAAGATGTTGCTCAGTTTGTTTTAATGTTTGTGAGGCGGGTTATCTTGATGCTGCCATCTTTTTTTATCGTCTTTTTAGTTTTTTATGTGTTCTTTTAATGATGAATTTTTTTAGCTTGATCTGTTGTTGCTGTTCTAAAGCTAGGTGGGTTAGTTCTTTATTAACCGTTGCTTGTTGGTTTTGTAAGGCGATAAAGTCAGCGTGTTGTTGATGTTGATGATCTTTTATTAACCGAGTTAAATGTTCTGTTTGATTATTTAACTGGTTAAATACATATTCAGATAGGTTATTGATTGTTTTTGTTTGGTTTAATTGCTGTTGAAGATGCTGAAGGTCGCTGGTAAGTTCTTGAACACTTGCTTGATAGGATGATAAATTGGTTTTTAATTCGCTGATTTTTTGCTGATAGTGAGTTTCTAATTGCTCACAGTGGAGCTGATAGTTTTCTTGTATGTGTTCGATTGTTTTTTTAAATATTTCTTTTTCTTCAGCGAGTTGTGAACTTAGCTCATTAATATATTGCTGTTGTTGTGCATGGCTGGAGTGGTGCAATTGCTCTAGTGCTGTTAATTGTTCAGTTTTTAGTTGTTGCTCTGTGATTAGTGTTTGGTGATGTGCAGTAAGTTCTTGATGAGCTGTAGTGAGCAATTCATGCTGTGTCATCAGTTGTTGATGATTTTGTTGCCATGTATCTAACTCAAGTTCTTTGTTATTCAGCAGCTGTTGTAAATTGCTGATTTCTGCTTGAGCGTTTGATTTAATTTGTAAGATCTCATCGTCAGCTTCTTGACGCATCTTTTGCCAAACACTTTCCACGGCCCGACTGACTGGATCTGAATAGCTATTGCTAGAGGCGTCTGTGCTTTCTAGAGGGTTTTGGGATTTATAGTCATTAAAATGGCGGCTAATTGTCGTCAGGCTACCACGGCCAAGCGTTTCGCGAATTCGTGCAATGGTTGGCGTTTCACCGTGTTGTACAATACTGTCAACAGCCTCACAAACATCATGAAAGCTGATTCCATTTCGCGCCATAATCTAAAGTTACCTGTAGTTATAATTTTATATTGAGGGTATTAGATCATGGGGTCTGAGGACAGGCAAGCCTTAGGGCAATATTTATGCATTAATCTAGTTATATTTAGGCGATTTCAGTTTGATAAGGAATGGCATGGCCTACCGGGTGGGCAGAGGCCCAATTGAAGGAAAACTCAGCAGCAATAATCTCCCATTTAACCCAGCCGGTGACGTTGTATTCATTGACCCAATAATAGCCCATAATTAAAAAGCGCGTGTGTTTTTTTAGATATTCACATTTGATAATGCTAACAAGGTCTTTGATCGGAATATCAAACTCGGGCTTTAAGAGGATACTAGAATATGTTTTTAGTGTTTGCTCTGGAACGTAAATGTTAACATGGGCATCTGACTTGGTTGTGTTAGTAAAGCTTAATGTGCAGTCATTTAGACAAAGTTTTCTGTTCGTTTGATTATTAATATGATCTTCATGCATATAGACTTTTTTTAGTTTTAACGAGATCTTGCCCTTTTTAAGTATGAGTTGATCTATTTTTGCTCCATGAAAGCTTAAATGCTCAAAGTCTTGTGTGGTTTCATTTGCTGTGGTCATAGGATTTAGGCTCTCCATAGTATAGAGATTAATTAGCAAAATTTATGCCATGATTTTTTTAAATAAAAAAAACCTCGATTTGCATCGAGGGAAGTTGGAGGGAACTTTTAATAAAAAATTTCAATGAAGATTTAATTAAAAAATAGAAGTTGATTATACTTTTGTAAAGTGTTTTAAATTATTTATTTAAATTTGTTTTTTTTATTATTTAATGAATTGATTTTATTGAGGATAAAATTAGTTATTCATTATGCTTTAGATGTTGGCTTGTAGACAGGAACTTATCTATTTTTATCTGGGTCCAATAGTTTATGAGTTGCTCTGTATATTGATTAAGTAATATATTTATTTTATATTGTGATTTATTAAGTTTTTAATAAGGGAATTTTAATAAGGGAGAATGGAGTGATGAAAGGGTCGCTATATGAAAACAATCATATTTATTGAAAGTGATAAGGATGATGCAAAAGTATTTCAAGAGGTATTTAACCAATCAAAAACAATAGATTGCAAGCTTTTGATTGAAGATAATGCCGAAGAGGTATTCCAGCTTCTCAGTAATGGTGTTATTGAGGTTGATTTGCTTGTATTGGATATGAGCCAACGCAAAATTAATCCGCATTGCTTACTCAAAAAAATAAAAGATGATTTAAAAGAAGACTGTCCTTATATTTTAGTAATGGGAGAGTCGATTGCTGAATTAAGTGTTGAAAGTGCCTATCGTGAAGGTGCTGACTGTTATTTAATCAAGCCTGAAATTACATCACGCTATCAAGAAATTATTTATCATCTTGAAAATTATTTGGTAGAAAAAAAACAAATTCCAGCAGAGCTTAATTTAATTGATCAGCATAAAAATATTGCTTGATATTAATAATTATTAATTAATAATGTTATTTATTTTTTATGATGTTATGGTGATTTTTGTATTATTTGATTAATACAATGGAGCATTTTTTTTGCTGGCTTGGAAAGTTCACGTTTTTTGTGATAGATGCAGGCAAGATCAGCATAAAAACGTTTTTTTATAAATGATACTTCACGCAAATTCTGATCAATTAAGTGCTTGGGGAAGATGCTCCAACCAATTTCAGCTTCAACCATTTTTTTTATTGTCTCTAGCATATTAATATTTGATATTACTTTTGATGCTATTTGGTAATCATGACGAATATCATTGAGTATATCGTAATAGATATTAACTTTTTCAGGGGTAATGAGAGGAATTTTAGCTAGCTTAGCTATAGACTTACCTTTTTGCTTGAAAAATGGATGAGTGGCACTTAACACAACACGCATATCATTTTGCCAAATTTTTTTTATAATGATATCAGATGGTGTTTCCCTGGGTAGTGAGATAAAGCCAATTTCAATCTCATGATTTATAACAAGATCAATAATCTCACTTGATGTGCGAAAAATAAAATTATAATCAACGTCTGGAAATTTATTTTTATAAATTTTAATGAGGTTAGGCAGTCGATGGGTGGCTATATGATTATTGCAGCCGATTGTTAAGGTGCCGCAGACAGTTTGGCTAAAATTAGCAATTTTATGGGTGGCGTTTTGCCACTCAGTATAGATGGTGCGTGTATGTGGGAGAAAGGCTTGTCCTGCTTCTGTTAATACAACGCGATGGCCAATGCGTTCAAACAGCTTAGTTTTCAATTGGCTTTCCAAATTGGCAATGCGTTTAGTTACCGCCGGTTGGGTTCGCCCTCCGTCATCTGAAGTGCAACACTACTCTATACTAAGCCGCCATCAAATACTCTAAAAAAACATGATTAGGTGAGCAATAATTCAAACTCGCTCTTCTTCTGGTGTTCAATGTATGCTCTATTTTTGCTATTTCTTTGTCACTAATTTCATTAAAATCTGTCCCTTTAGGTAGAAAACGCCTTATCAAACCATTTGTGTGCTCATTTAGACCTCTATCACAAGAACGATAAGGTCTAGCAAAGTAAAAGTCTGCTTCAGTGATCTTTGAAATGGCCTCATGACCCGCAAACTCTGTTCCATTGTCACGTAAGCGTCGCTACCTCGGTAGGTATTT
>NZ_AMFF02000025.1 GCF_000297215.2 Piscirickettsia salmonis LF-89 = ATCC VR-1361 | reverse complement strand
TTCCGTTATACGCTACTCCCTACTCAAATCTAAATTTTTTGTAAAGCTCTCCGCCCTGCTCTCTATCATCATAAATATAACGGTAAATCGTGCTTTCACTCACCTGGATATCATGCTCTCGTATAAGTTCCTGACTGATAACATCGGGGGATGTATGGGTGCTTAACCGTTGATGGATCAACATTTTTGCCTCCTCTGAAATTTGTCGAAAAGCTTGACCTTGCTTAGCGTTAGCTCGTTTTTCTTGTGCACAGCGAGAAGTAAGCCGGTGACAATAAAGACCTTTAAAATCGATTGGGGTGTGCCGTTTAATCTCACGGCTAATCGTGCTAGGAGAAAAGCCAAGTGCTCTAGCAATTGATCTGAGCGAGTCTCCCTCTGATAACCGTTGTTCGATATAAAAACGATCTTTTTCATTTAAGTGCCGATAAACCATCTCTACCCTCTAAGTCAAAAGGCGAACTAGAGAGTTTATCTGTATGAATATGAACTCTCTACTGAGTGTTGCACTTCAGATGACGGAGGGCGAATTGGTTGATGGCTTGGTGCGTTTGATTTGGCTTTAATTGTCACTTTTTAAAGAATTTTTTGAAAGTTAGCGCGAGGGCTGTTATGATGTGGCCCAATGCGCCTGTAGCTCAGTTGGATAGAGTATCAGCCTCCGAAGCTGAGGGTCACAGGTTCGAATCCTGTCAGGCGCGCCATCTTTGTCTTTTTGTTTATTGATATTGTTTATTTTTGTCAGGTTGTGTGATTTAGGCTGAGTATATTGATATTGCATGAAATCGATAGGCCTAAGTTAAAAAAATAAAAAGAGCTCCCATAAAGAGAGCTGTAACATTTGGCGTTCACAAACCACAAGTGAGTTTGCTTAAATATTCTTTCATTGATTTAACAGCTAAAATATAGAAAAAATTTCTAAAAAGCTCTATGGCGGTTAAGAGTATTTTGTCATGAATGCTGTTGGTGTTATGGATGTTCTGCGGTGGTAAATATAAAACAAGATCACAGGAAGAATCATGGTAATGAGGCCAGTTGTAAAAATAACGGCATAGTGATTGCCGGTATTAATATTGCCTGGTGGAATAAAGCCGACGAATAATGTAATACCGCAGCCTATAAAGCCTAATAGACTGATGAGGCTAAAGCCTACGGTTTTACCTGGAATAACAAACTCCGGGGTTTGTTTCTGCTGTTGATAACGAATCTTAATTGCGGCACAAAACATCATGACGTACATGAGCATATAAAGCTCAGTGCTTAAGGCAGTTAATAACCAGTAAGAACCACTGATACTTGGCATTAATAAAAAGGCAGAGCAAACAGCGCTGACAACGATAGCTTGTAAAATGAGCAAGTTTGCTGGGGCTTTGACTTTATTTGTTTTGGCAAGAAAGCTAGGTACAAAGCCATCTTGTGCTGCTTGTAATAAGCCGGTTGCAGGTGAGAGCATCCAGTTGATCATGCTGCCTAAGCTGCCGATAACGATGAGTATGCCGATAATAGGCATGGCCCAGGCTAGATGATAATGATCAAGAAAACGGCTAAATGCCTGCATAATACCATCAACTAAGGCAATTTCTTGACCTGGTAATACCATCGCAATGGCCAGTGAGCCAAGCAACATTGTAAAAGCAATAATTACAACGGTGGTTAATAAGGCTTTAGGTACCGTTTTGCGTGGCTTGTCAACATAGCGAGTATGTACAGTGGCAAGCTCCATGCCTAAAAATGAGGCCATGATTGCTGTTAGTGAAATCCAGCCATCTTGATGATGCAGGTTTGGCACCCAGTGGTGAAAGTTTACCTGTGATGGATTGCCTTTGATGACCCAAATGAGGGCTAAAATCAGAATCATTAACATCGGTAATAAAGTACCGATCAGCGTGCAAATACTGGCAAAGCGCGCTGAGGTTCTAAGACCTTTTAAGTTAACAAAGGTCATTAACCAGAAAATCGTTAGGATCATGCTGACCATGTAAAATTTATTATTAGCAAGCGTAGGTGCGAAAATATGGGCAGTTGTTGCTGCAATAAATGAGAGGATCGTCGGGTACCAGACCATGGTATTAACCCATTGCAACCAGATGGCAAGAAAAGCCCATTTTTTACCGAAGGCGGTACGTGTCCAACCGTAAATGCCACTGTGATCTGGGCAGCGTGAGCTTAATTCGGCTGAGATAAAGGCGGTTGGTAATAAAAAAGTCAAGGCCCCTAAGATAAAGAAAAATGGCAATTCAGAGCCAAATAAAGCGGCTGAGGGTAGGTTGCGAATACTATCGATGGAGCCTGTGATTAAAAGGACAAGCAGGAAAAATGAAATTTTAGGCGGGTTCTTGGTGAGGGTCATCACAGTCTCTTTCTGTTGGTATGGGTGATTTGGGTATATATGCAAATAAATGAATATTTAATCATGCATCGACGGAGTTGACAATAGCAAAATCGATGATTTATGACTAATTTAACGCATTGAATGATAAATTAAATGGCAAAGAGTGAATGTGAAGCTGTGAGGATGAAGAGTGCGCATGTGAAGATTTAGTCCTTGGCCTTATTAAAAGATTAAACAAAGAGACTTATGCACTGTAGCGCCTTCAATTTATCATTGTCAACTTTATTTTTGTTTGTTTTTAACGTGTTGCAATGCACAGTATTGTTTTGATGGAAAACTTTGATAAAGTTATTTGTTTTTTACGTATGATGAAAATCAAGCATACTATAATTAAGAATAAAATTAAGCATAAATCATAGATAAAAATTAATGATATTAATTCGGTGTTTAGGATTATATGGTAATAGTTAAGTGGGCTTGAAATATCCACGAAAAATTATTCATATTGATATGGATTATTTTTATGCTCAGATTGAAGAGCAGAAAAACTCCCATTTAAAAAATCAGCCGCTTGCAGTGGGTGGGCAAGGTATACGAGGGGTGATTGCAACTTGTAATTATATTGCGCGCCAGTTTGGTTTACACTCTGCTTTATCAACGCGTCAGGCATTAGAACGTTGCCCGCATCTTGTGATTGTGCTTGCACGGATGGCTGTGTATAAGGAAGTGTCACAGGTAATTCATGAAATTTTTCATCAATATAGTGACTTAGTTGAGCCTTTGTCTTTAGATGAAGCTTTTTTAGATGCTTCTGCACACCAGAGTGCGACGAAAACTGCCAGACAAATTCGCTCTGATATTTATCAGCACTTAGGTTTAACGGCTTCCAGTGGGGTAGCGGCTAATAAATTTCTTGCCAAAGTTGCCAGTAATATCAATAAACCTAATGGAGAGTGTGTCATTCGTCCTGAGCAGGTGACTGCCTTTATGCCGAATTTGCCTGTGAACGTACTGCCCGGGGTTGGGCCAGTGATGGCGCAGAAACTGGCAGACTTAAAAATAGTAGATTGTGCCGAACTTGCTAAGTTGTCACTCCTTGAGTTAAATCAATATTTTGGTCGATTTGGTCAGCGCTTATATCAGTTGGTCCGGGGGATTGATGATCGCCCTGTTGATGTGAACCATCAGCGTAAATCGGTGACTGTTGAGACAACCTTTGTCAGTGATTTAAGTTTAAATCAGGCAGGGCATGCGCTAAATGATTTAGTAAAGCGCTTAAAGCTTAGGTTGGCAACCAATACATCGACGCCTATGATGATTAAAGCCCTAGTGCTCAAGTTAAAATCTTATGATTTTCAGCGTGTAAGCTGTGAATTGCAATACCACAGTATTGATATTCACCTTTATCGACAGTTACTGTATAAGGCGTATGCGCGCCATAATAAAACGATACGTTTGTTGGGGGTGGGAGTGCGTTTCCAGCAGCAAGGCGCGATAGAACAATTAGCTTTGTTTTAGTTTTCAGGAGGAAATAAGGATGAATCTATATGCATTTTTCTATCAACGCTTTTCATCAGTATTACAAAAAACAGTGATACAAGCGGGTGAGCGCTATTTAAGCTATCAGCACTTAGATGATATAACGGCTTTGTTTGCTGCCCGCTTACAGGCGTTAGGCTTAAAGCCAGGTGATCGTTTAGTGGCTCAAGTGGCAAAATCATCGGAAACGGTTTTTTTATATTTAGCGTGTTTGCGCACGGGAGTGATTTATGTGCCACTTAATATGGCGTATCAGCAAGATGAGCTTGATTATTTTTTTAAAGATGCAAGCCCTACATTAATACTCTGTCATCCAGATCAAGAAAAAAACATAAAAAAATTAGGTAATTATCAGATTAGAAGCTTTCATGTTGATAACTTAAGCGCTGAAACCTCAGGTCAGTTTTTTGATAATATGGCAACATTGGCTGTGCAGCGTGAAGTGTATATGAGTGATCCGGATGATATTGCGGTTATTTTATATACCTCTGGGACGACGGGTCAGCCAAAAGGTGCGATGTTATCGCATCGTGCGTTGGTGCAAAATTGTATAGATTTAAATTTATGTTGGGGTTTTACTGATAGCGATGTATTACTGCATACATTGCCTTTGTTTCATGTGCATGGTTTGTTTTTTGCTTTACATTCGGTATTGTATGCCTCCGCGAGCATGATTTTGCAGGCAAAATTTGATCCGATGGAAGTGATCATCAGCTTGATTCAGGCAACTGTTTTTATGGGGGTGCCAACATATTATACGCGTTTATTAAAAGAAGCCGAATTTACTGGTAGCCGTGCGGCTCAGGTGCGTTTATTTATTTCAGGCTCTGCACCGTTACATGAAAAGACTTTCCAAGGTTTTTATCAACGGACTGGAAAGACGTTAGTCGAACGTTATGGCATGAGTGAGACGGGAATTAATACCTCAAATCCTTTGCATGGTGAGCGCAAATTCGGTACGGTGGGGACGGCTTTAGAGCATGTAACCGTGCGAGTTGTTGATGAGGTAAGTGAAAAGGTACTCATGCCTGGGCAAACCGGAGAAGTGCAGGTGCAAGGCCGTCACTTATTTAGTGGTTACTGGCAAAAGGAAGATCAAACCGACGGGGCCTTTACTTGCGATCAATTTTTTAAAACAGGTGATTTAGGTTATTTAGATGAACAGGGCTATCTAACTTTAGTGGGTCGTGTGAAAGATATGATTATTTCTGGTGGTCTAAACATTTATCCAAAAGAAATTGAAACAGCAATTGATAGGGTGACAGGTGTGAATGAAAGTGCGGTGGTTGGGGTGGCACATGAAGACTTGGGTGAGGGGGTGGTTGCAGTCGTTGTTTTGCAAGATAATGCTAATATGCTTGCTGAGCATATTATCGCTTATTGTAAGGCAAGTCTGGCAGATTTTAAATGCCCAAAAAAAGTTGTATTTATTGATCAATTACCACGTAATACGATGGGAAAAGTTCAGAAAAATCAGTTGCGTCAGCAGTATCAAGCGATCTTTGCTGACGCTCACTAAATTTAAGTTATTTATAGTGAAAAATAGATAGGCCAAGAATCAAGAATATAGAAAACTTAGCGATTGAGACTGAAAAGGTCTTCACTAGGGCAAAGTCGGCGGTCTCGGTGTGCTGATAGCGATTTTAACTGTGTTTTATTGCGGTGATGACGACAGGGCTTGGCATTATTTTGAGTGGGCGCAAGAAAGTTGGTAGGTGAATCATCAGGAAAACTATATTTCATGCGTTTCTCCAACGCTGCGAGCCATGGACCGAGGTAGCGACGCTTACGGCTGAATTAAATAAGCGGTTACGGTTAAATATGTTTGCATGTTTATACATAGATTTTATTCCTCCTTGTATAAACAGATATTAAGTGATTGTTTATATAATTTAAAGAATCTATCATTTGGATAAATGGCTGGTTAAAATTTATTTTCATTGATTTAGTATTAATCATAAGTATGTATATTTTTTATAAATCTGAATTGTTTTTTATTATTATTTATAAATTTAATAAATAAACTAAGATTTTTATCATTATAGAATAATTGTAATTTATTTATTTTGATAGGTATTTTATTACATTCTGCTTTAGTTGGATTTGTTATATTTTCCAGAAATTTTGATCTCCAAGAACTATCAAAAACTATATAGGCAAAGTATAAAGTCTGAAGCTTAACCTTTGCTTAAATGTACATCAGGCTTAAGGTGATTTCTGTTGAGTATTTTCAGAGTCTTAAGCTCAATTTAATCTTTCTTAAGGTTGAAAACAGGCTAAAATCAACATTTTGATAAAATTATTAATTTTTTTTTATTGTTCTTTTTTAATCGGTTTTTATCCTAATTTGATAGATAGTTATCGAAATTCAATAAGTTTTGTTTTTAATTGAATTTTTTTTACGAGTTTGGGTTTTACAAAGTGAATTTACCTGGTTATAGTAGCCCCAGTTGCTTAATAGCACTTAAATGTGTATCCAGATAAAAACAAGTTAGGGTAAAAAGAATGAAAGTAAAAATGATTGTTGCAGCTGTAGCTGTTGCAGGTTTAACAGCGACTGCCGCAAATGCCGCTGATAATGGTAAGCTTCAATTACAAATCAACCAATTGAAGGCGCAACACACTCAACTTCAACAGCAAGTTGCTAATCTGCAAGGTCAAGGCCAAACTACTGGTGCCGTTCACGTTGGCGCTGTTGGTGGTGAACTAATCTCTGAAAATAACTACGATGGTCGTGGCTTAGATCTTCTTAAATCATTAGCGAAAGCAGGCAGCAATGCACCGTTATTAACTATTGGTGGTACGTTAGAAGCTGATGCGCAAATGAACCGTAACGGTAATGTTGGATCTGGTTCTACTTCTGGTGACCCTTCTGGCCTTAACTATACTGATGGAACTAGCAGTTCTGCATTCTATTTAGATACTGCACGTATTGATATCTTAGCGCATGTGAATGACTGGGTTAACGGTGAAATCTCGTATGACTTAAATGGTGATAGTGGTCTTCACACTGGTAGCCTTTTAGTGGGTAACCTCAATCAATTACCAGTTTATGGTCAAATCGGTAAATTCTACCCAGATGCAGGTTTGTTTGAATTAGCTAGTGATGATGTTTATTCTTCTAGCTTAGTCAAGCGTTATTTCCGTCCAGATGCGCAAAATGGTGCATCTGTAGGCTTCTATAAAGCAGGCTTACATACTTCTTTAACTGCATTTAAAACGTCTGCTCCACAAGCTAATGCTGCTAACTATAACCAAGCAACTAGTGATTGGTCTGCACAAGCGGATTACACTTTTAATGCAGGTCAAGTCAATGCCACTATAGGTGCAGGTTACTTATCTAATATGGTGAATACCAATGACAGCTTCACTGCAACAGGTGCAGGAACTGGTACACAAAAAGATCGGCTACCGATGGCTAATGTAAGCGCTAAGATTGGCTTTGGTCCATTTGAAGCCCTTGCTACTTATGCTCAAACATTAAAAGGTTTGGCGAATACTACAGGTGGTACAACGAAGTTGAAAGCCTTTGATTTAGAAGGTGCTTACCACTTCCAAGCTGTGAAGCCGATGACTGTGATGTTAGGTTATAGCCGTACATATGGCTTTGATAAGGTTGGACCTGTTGATCAGTTTATTGATGGTAATACTGCGATTACTATCAATAACAAAAAAGACCAATGGTTATTGGGTGTAAACTCTGAAGTATTTAAGAACACAACGGTTGGTCTTGAGTATGCGCGTGTAGGTCAGCTTGATAGCACAGGTACTGACACTAACCGCTACAACGTATTGACTGCGGATATGACTGTTAAGTTCTAATTTAAGAGCTTTAAAGTTTTCAAAAAGGCGCTGCGGCGCCTTTTTTTATGGGCGTTAATTATTGGTAATGTAGGCTAGTATTTAAATTTGTGAGTGATGAGAGATGAAAAATTTAATCTATGCACAGCGTTTGCTTTATTTTGCCGTATTGATTGCGGTGATTGTCACCTTTGTTCAGCCATTTCTAATGCCGATTAAGCTTGCTGATGTGCCTTTAATGCCGCTCGTGGTCGCTTCGATTTATTCCTTGATTTTTGCTGCAGCTTTAGCATTAGCTGCATATAAATTACCGAGCAAAGCTGGTTGGCCGCGGTTTTTGTTGGTGATTTTATTTATTGGGGATGCGATGCCTGCGGTAAAAAACTGGCTAGTGCTTTGGCATACGACGGAGCTTTTTGCGATTATTTATCTAATGAAATTAATGCTGATGTTAGCTGCAATTTTGCTAAGCTTGAGTAAACTTGCTCGTGATTTTTATAAATGCTAATTTGATTGATTTTTATAATTAATAACCCTGTTTAAAAAATGCCGAGATAGATCGATCAAGCTAGGGTTAAGATCAAAAAAAGGCAAGTGTTGGGCTTGCCTTTATTATGTGTGCTTTAATTATTAAGTTTAAGCCTAAGCCTGTTTAGTGGTCTTGGTTGTATTGGGTGTGCGCTGTTTGGTTAAGTAGGTGTACATGGTTGGAATAACAAAGAGCGTGAATAAGGTGCCGATCAGTAAGCCCATAGCGATGACGAGGCCCAGGTCATGGCGGCTGACTGCACCTGCACCGCTGGCGATAATAAGAGGCAATACACCGACGACCATCGCTGCGGTGGTCATTAGAATTGGCCGTAAACGCATGCCGGCAGCGTGCTCAATGGCACTGCGAATATCACGCCCTTCTTGTTCTTGTAAGTCATTGGCAAACTGGACCATTAAGATGCCATGTTTGGTGATCAGGCCAATCAGAGTGACTAAACCAATTTCGGTATAAATATTCAGTGAAGTCCAGCCGAAGGCCATAGGAATCGCAGCACCGAAGATGGCCATTGGCACCGTGAACATGATGATAAAGGGATCACGGAAGCTTTCAAATTGTGCAGCAAGAACCAAGAAAATCATGATGAGGGCAAAAAAGAAGGTATAGATTAAGGCATTACCTTCTTGAACCAGTGTGCGGGATTGCCCTGAAAAATTATAGCTCATGCCTTTAGGCATCAGTTTGGTCGCTTGAGCTTTTAAGAAGTTCAGTGCTTCAGTATCCGTATGTCCAGGCATAGCAACAGCAGATAAGGTCGCTGAATTTAATTGCTGGAACTGATTGAGCGTGCCGGGCTCTATTGAGGTGGATAATGTAATTAAAGTCGATAGTGGAATCAGCGCACCAGCGGCGGTTTTAATGTAGTTATTATTGAGCTGCTGTGGTGTTAGGCGCTCATTATCGGCCAGTTGGGGAATGACCTTATAGCTGCGGCCATCCAGGCTAAAATAATTGACTTTTCCACCGCTTAATAACGTGCTTAATGTCGAGCCAATTTGCTGCATGGTAATGCCCATCTGAGCGGCTTTGGCGCGGTCAATGGCGATATTTAATTTAGGTTTATTAAATTTTAAATCGCTGCTGCTAAATAAGAATAAGCCACTTTTATCCGCGGCGGCTTTAAACTTGGTCATGACATTATTTAAGACGCTATAGTCGGCGGTACTTGTTAAGACAAACTGAATCGGCATGCCATCGGGGCCAGGGAGTGCAGGCATTTGAATCGCTTGCGCTTGCAGGCCAGTAATTTGGTTGAGCTTATGTTGCAACAAGGGTTGTAATTGCATGGTGGTCATCGAGCGGTCACGCCAGGGTTTAAGAACAGCGCCGGAGGTGACTTGGCTAGGAAACGTACCAGCCCCTGTGGTATTGATGATAAAATAATCGGCAATGGCAGGAAAGCTTTTGTAAATTTTAGCGAACTCTTCTGAGTATTTTTCTACATAATTAATATTGGCGTATTTAGGTGCTGAGGCAAAAGTGATTAAAAAGCCTTGATCTTCATGTGGGGCAAGCTGCTTTTGCGTCATTTTCAGCATGCCAAAAATACCGACTAGAATAATCAAGCCAAAGGTGAGGACAACGGGGCGATGCTCCAAGGTGTGATGGAGAATTCTTTCATAACGTTGTTGTAGGCGTAAAAATTGGCGATCGAGCCAGTGGGCCAGGCCGCCATTGGCATTATCGGCAACTAGGAGCTTGGAGCACATCATCGGTGATAAAGTGAGGGCAATCACACCAGAGACGATGACAGCGGCTGCAAGAGTTAAGGCAAATTCTTTAAAAAGTGCGCCCGTAATGCCGCCGACAAAGGCAATCGGTGCATACACCGCAGCAAGGGTGATCGTCATGGCAATGACCGGTGAGGCGATTTCACGTGCCCCAATCAGGGCGGCGTCAAAGGGTTGCTTGCCTTCTTCGATATGGCGATGGACGTTTTCAACGACAATAATCGCATCATCAACGACGAGGCCGATGGCAAGGACCATGGCGAAAAGCGTTAACAGGTTAATCGAATAACCAAAAATCAGCATTAATGAGCATACACCGATGAGGGATAATGGAATGGTGATGACTGGAATCACGACTGAGCGTAATGAGCCTAAGAAGAGGAAAATGACGACAATAACAATAGCGGTTGCTTCAATAATGGTCTTAATGACCTCTTGAATCGAAGCGTTAATATAACGTGTGGCATCGTAGACGACATTTTGCTTGAGTGATGGCGGCAAGTCTTTGGTCAGCTCAGGTAAGACTTTACGAACATCTTTAATTACTGAAAGTGGGTTAGCTGAGGCGGTGGACTGAATTGCCATAAAGACACCACGTTTGCCGTTGAAAATGACAGAGGAGCTGTAATCTTCTGAACCGAGTTCAACTTTGGCGATATCTTCTAGGTGGATTAATGTATCACCATCTCCTTTAACGACAATATTTTTAAAGTCTTTAACCGTATTAATATCAGTTTTTGCACTAATGTTATAAACACTAAAAACACCCTTGGTTTGACCGGCGGCAGTTTGATAGTTATTGGCTGTTAATGCACTGGAAACATCGGAAGCGGTGACATGCAGTGCAGCCATACGTATGGGATTTAGCCAGACACGCATAGCAAAAGGATTGCCGCCGAGGATACTGGCACTGCCAACACCTTGCACGGTCTGTAATTTAGGTTGGATTACACGCGATAAATAGTCATAAATTTGTGGCGAGGTGAGCTCATTACTGGAGTAACTGATGTAAAGCAAGGCGACAGAGTCTGACTTTTGTTTGGCAATAACGGGTTGGTCGGCATCTTGAGGTAGTTGGTTTTGTACCGAGTTGACCTGGCTCATCACCTGGGTAAATGCAGCATCGGCATTGACATTGGGTTTTAAGTAAATGCTGATGGTGCTGGTACTGGTGACACTTTGTGCTGAAATATAATCGATACCATCGACACTGGCAACGGCTTTTTCTATGGGTGAGGTGATAAAGCCTTGAATCAGGCTTGCACTGGCACCAGAATATGTTGTTGTAACGGTGATCACTGTGTTTTCAATTTTTGGGTACTGTCGTACTTGTAGTTCAAATAATGCGCGTAGCCCCAAAATTAAAATCATGATACTGACGACACTGGCCAGCACGGGGCGACGCACAAAAATATCTGTAAATTTCATAAATTTTTATCCGCTATTCATCTATATTATCATCAGTTTAATTCAATGATTGAAACCTGGTGATTACGTTATTGCGTTGTATTTTTTAATGCGATGGCTGCACCATTTTCAAGCTTAAGCTGGCCGCCATCGACGATTAAATCACCGGCTTTAAGCCCTTTGTTAATGACGACTGTATTGCTACGTTGATCCCCTGTTTGTATGGAAATACGTGTCACTGTCCCTGTGGGTTCGCCTTGTTGATTTTTCTTGCCGTTAAGTTGGATTAAATAGACTGAATTGCCGTATAAAGTATAGGTAACAGCCGTATGAGGCAGAGTGAGAACCTTGGGCAGGACGGGTAAGTAAACCTGCACGGTGGTAAACATTCCTGGATAAAGCTCATGTTTGGGGTTTGGCAGCGACGCTTGTATTTCAATGGTGCGCGTATTGCTATCAACTTCTGAATTCATTGCGGTAATCGTGCCAGTAAATTCACGGCCTGCAAAGGTATCGACATGGGCGCTGATTTTTTGGCCCAGTTTAATTTTATTCATGTCTTCTTGAGGCAGTGAGAAGTTGACATGTAGTGGGTTGATTGATTGCAGGCTGACGATATTGGTGCCTGGTGAGATATATTGACCCAAATTAACATTGCGAATGCCAATTTTACCGCTAAATGGCGCACGAATGAGCTTTTGTGAAATTGATACTTCAGTTGCTAGCATTTGTGCTTTGGTTTGTTCTAGGCTAGTTAATGCGGTATCGACATCTTGGCGTGAGATGGCATTTTTTTTGAGTAATGATCGGTCACGATCATAGGTGAGTTGGTCAAGTTTGAGCTTTGCTTTGTATTGCAGCAAATTAGCTTGTTCAGTGCGATCATCAAGCTGAACCAGGGGGCGGCCTTTTTCAACAAAGTCACCGGATTGAAATAAAATACGCTCAACCTGGCCAGAGACTTGCGAGGTGACATTAACGCCATTAACTGCGACCAGGGAGCCGACAGATTGTAGGTAAGGTTGCCAGGAGGTTTCTGTGACTTTAACCGCGGAGACGGTTGCCGGTGGTGGAATAAACGCTGCGAGCATTTTCATGCCAGCTTGAATATGTCGATATATAAAAAAGCTAATGGTGCCAAAAAGCAGGACAATCAGAATAATGAGGGTTAACCAGGCCTTACGACGGCTCATAGGTAGATCTCCAATAAAAATATTTAAGGGTATATTGATGTTTGCATCGATTCTTTAAAATAGCTGTTGCTGTTATTGCAGTAGCGATAGCTTAAGCAGAGGTTACGGCCGATACTTAAACCGGTAAATAACCCGGTGGTTGTCAGTAAGATTACACTAAAAGTGAAGTCGTAAATGATCTGTGGGGCGATAGTGATTTGGTAAAATACCGTGTATTTGGTGATAAAGGCACACAGTAATAATATCAGCATGTAAGGGCTACCTGGAACTGTTACGGTTCGTTGTTTATAGTCTGGTTGTATGTGGGCTCGAGGGGTGTTAAAGCAAGCGATGACAAGGCCGGCAGATAAACCTAAACTCCAGAGAATTAGTGTATTTGATAGAGATTGTGAACTGGTTGTTAGCGTATGCAGGGAGCTAAATAGAAACAGTGCAGGTATAATCGTTAAGCGGTAAATAGAATGTGTTGACGGCGATAATGCATTAATACCGCGCTTTAGGAAAGCGACCAATAAAAGATAGACCCACAATGGTGTATGCACTAAAGCCAGATAAAGACTGTTATTTGTATTGATCATGAAAATCATAGAGACCTAATTATTTTGACGTTATCACGCTACCTATGTATATTATATATGTTTTATATATATGTAAAGTTAGGTTCTACACTTGTATGTGTGGAGGGGAAGATAGTGGCCAAAGAAAGCAAGTCACGTTATGCGATATTGGGTGTGTTAAGCCATCGCGGTGAGCTCTCAGGATATGATATTAAACAGTTTTTATTAGAGCGTGCATGCTATTTTTGGGCAGAAAGTGAGTCGCAGATTTATCCAAGCTTAAAGCGTTTAATGGCAGAGGAGCTCGTGACTTGTCGCGAGGATGCGCATGGCGCTCGAGCACGTAAACTTTATAAAATTACGGAGTCAGGCTTAATCGCATTGCAAGCGTGGTTAAAAGCGCCGTCGATTAAATATCAAATTCGCGATGAGCTTATTTTAAAGCTTTTTTTTGGTTGCCATGTGGAGCCTGCGATCATGATTGAGCACTTGCAAGCTGCACGTCGGCGTGAAATAGAGTTTTTATATTTAGTCAATCGTGCATTGGATAATAATATTGATCACTGTTTAGAAGGTATGCCGCAGCATGAGTATGTACGTGCTGTCGCACGTGGTGGACAACGCTGTACGCAAGCGACCATTGAATGGTTAGATGAAACAATAGCTAGCCTGCAGAGATTGGAAAAAAAAACGCATCTTAATTAATCTTTTGCTAACGCTAATTCAGTATGATTAGTGATAGAATCGAAGAATAGCGTAATGTAATGTAATAGATAAAAGTATAGTTTTTAATTGTTTTTACATCGTGTTAATTGGAGAATGGAATGTTAGCAGAAGAGCGCCAAATGATAGAGTCTTTAGGTACACGCTTGCATGAAGCTGGTACTAAAATTGAAAAAGATCAGGAAGCTGCAGCGCTGATTGAAGAGAAAATTAGTAGCCAAAAAGATGCCGTGTATCAGTTAACCCAAGCGACTTTATTACAAGAGCATGCCCTAGGTCAAGCTCAGCAGCAGATTGCCCAATTACGTGCAGAGTTAGCCGAGCAACACCAGCAGGCGACAGAGCAAAAGCCAAGTGGTAGCTTTTTAGGCAACTTATTTGGCGGTAGTAAGCAGCAGGCTGCGCCGCCATCTGCTGCTGGTTTTGCTGCAGGGAAGAATCCGATGCCAGGGCAACAGCAATTTGCCAACAATATGAGGTCACAGGGCGGCGGCTTTATGGGGGGGGGTGTCGGCCAGCAAGGTGCTGGTGGTAGTTTTTTACGTAATGCTGCAGCGGGCGCTGTTGGTGTTGCCGGTGGTATGTTTTTATTTGAAGGATTAAGTCATTTATTTGGAGGCAATAATACAGCTCAGGCTGCGGTGCCCTCTGAGGTGATGAATGAGACGGTCATTAATGAAGCAACACCTACTGAGAGCTCGGCTGCAGGACCAATGGATGTGACTGATCAGCAAGGCAGCATTATGGATACTGGCGGCTTTGATCAAGGTACGTTCGATAATAATAGTTTTGGCGATTTTAGCGATTTTGGTGGTGCAGATGACTTTGGTGGAGGTGATTTTGGTGGTGATTGGTAAGTGTACTGGGTGATTAAATACTAAACTCGGATTTAAAAATTTTATTTTTTTCAGTTTATTACTCTTAATTTAATGGGATTTTTTCTGCTGTTGTCTATGCTTATTTTGATTTTATAGTATCTCTGATGCTGTTGAGTTTCTATACTTAACTCACCTTACGCACAGGTCATAAACATTTTAATCGCCTAAGCTCTTCAAAAGCTATTTGATTTGACCGCACAAGTAATTTATATTTGAGTGCAAAGTGGTTAAGTTGTGCTTTTACACTCAATGTTTCTAGTTTACAAAATGCCACGATTGATGCAAAAATATGATTGCATTGTGACCGAACAGTTTTAGTTGGTGATTTTGCTAAACTTGCATTTTGTTTAATCGACTTATGATATTCTTCAATTTTCCATCGTTTTTGTATAGATTTTG
>NZ_AMFF02000024.1 GCF_000297215.2 Piscirickettsia salmonis LF-89 = ATCC VR-1361 | reverse complement strand
CGTTAGCATTGCAATAACCTTCAACCATCATTGGTGCGATAAATTGCTTGCCGCGCAAACCACCTATAAAGTTAATTCGTATTGATTTTAAACATTTTAATCGCCTAAGCTCTTCAAAAGCTATTTGATTTGACCGCACAAGTAATTTATATTTGAGTGCAAAGTGGTTAAGTTGTGCTTTTACACTCAATGTTTCTAGTTTACAAAATGCCACGATTGATGCAAAAATATGATTGCATTGTGACCGAACAGTTTTAGTTGGTGATTTTGCTAAACTTGCATTTTGTTTAATCGACTTATGATATTCTTCAATTTTCCATCGTTTTTGATAGATTTTGTAAAGCCCATCACCATCCGTCTCTAAATCATTTGTTATTAAATAGAGGTGACCTGTTGACCCGTCTTCGTTTGTGAAGATCTTTTTCATTAATCGCACTGGGAAATTAATTCCCTGAAGATATACATCTATGGCCTCACCATCTTTTAAATCAAGAGATTTGACTGGCTGGTAATTTCTATTGATTTTATCATCTAAACTGCAAGCAACTATTCGATTAGATTTTATTCCTAAAATAAACAACTTATTTAACTTGGCATGAATATAATTCATGTTTTCTTTTGAACTGAACCAGTTATCTGCAACAGCATAATCAAATTTAACCTGGTTATTAATTGCACGATTTATAAGGTTACGAAAGTACTCATTCTTCGATATATTAGATTTTCTCTTTTCTTTTCGGTCCTTTAAATCAGTAAACTTGATGTCTTTTAATACAGTTTCATAACCAATAGGTACGGACGTTTTCTTGTAAGTCACCATACTTGTCAAAATATTAATTCCCTTTACATGAGCGCTTTTGCTGTGTGAATAATGCCAACAAACCACATCATTCTCATCTGTATAAGGCTTTTCTTCCACGGTATCATCCAGACTTAAAACGCCTCCAACTTCTTCTTCATACTGACGAACATGCTTTTTAACATAGCTCCAGAGCTCTTTTGATCCAAAGTGGTTTTTATTTAAAAAGCGTGTGACTTTATCATGGCTGATACTTCCTTCCAGTAAATCTGAAAGTCCTGTTGCCGTTGCATAATGGTTCTGGCTAATTAAATAGTCGCTATAAATATCCAGTAGCTCTTTATTCATTCCTGATGAAATCCCTGTATCTATCAGATTTCATTATACATCGTTTATCATGTCAGTGCGTAAGGTGAGTAAATC
>NZ_AMFF02000023.1 GCF_000297215.2 Piscirickettsia salmonis LF-89 = ATCC VR-1361 | reverse complement strand
ACCTGTGCGTAAGGTGAGTTGCTAATGCTATTCACAAACACAAAACAGGCAATTGGTTTTTCTTCGAACACACAGCCGAAAGACAACAAATGAAAGAAGCATCAAAGTTTTTATTAAGAAACGGAGAGGCATGAACGAATAACATCGCCTAACAATCACTCAAGCCATACCTTCGCGCAATAAATCAATTATTTTTTATACGTTTCAGGTAATTTATAAGCACAAAAAATACTAATCACAAAGCCTATAACAAGAATTTGTAATGCATATTGATAGCTAATTAATGAGTATTGCATCACTCCATTTATCAGATGTCCTCCCGCTAGTCCCATCAACCAACCGGTTAAAGGCTGTAGCAAAGTCGGTGCAGTCATGATAATCACCGAAACAAAGCCAAGTGCTGAGCCAACAATCTTCGCCGGATTTGAGGCTTGTGCAGCTGGATAACCCAAAATTTGGGCGGCAGTAAAAAAGCCAAGCAAGAAAAATAAACTGATATAATCTGCATAAGTTAAACCATGCGCATAAAGAATAATCAGGAAAATAACCAATGAAACCACTGCGGCTACAATCATCGGCAAACGCCGCTGCTTTAAAAAATCAGACACAAAGCCAACTACCGTTGAACCAACAATCGTGCCAATAAAAATCATCATATTGATGGTTGCCGCCTCAGTGGCCGAAAAGCCATGACCTTGTTGCATAAAGTGAGAACCAAATAAGCCACCCAGCAACATAATTGGCAAGTTCATAAGAGCAATATACAAACCGATCAGCCAGTTCTGTGGGTTTTTAACCAAAATAACCAGTGTTTGCCAAAAGCCAACCTTATCTGCTGCCGTTTGCAACTTAGCATGCTGCTTAGCGGTTGGCGCATCTTTAACAACAATAACAACAACCACAAGCAAGATCACACCGATCAATGCAACCACATAAAGCGCCTCACGCCACCCCCACTGTTCAATCATCATCGTTAAAGGCGTTTGTGAAACGGCGCCACCCAACATACCAATCGTAACAATCAAACCTGATGCGGTTGCCATACGGTTTTCAGGCAGCCATTGAGAGGCCAATCGCAAGATGCTAAGTAAGCAAAAAGCGGCCGAAATGCCTTCTAAAAAGCGCGCCACCACTAAAAACCAAGAACTACTGGCACTGGCAATCAATAAGGTGCCAATAATACACATGACCATACCATAAATAATCACACGGCGTGAGGAGAGCCGATCAACTAACACACCCGCAGGATAAAGCAATATCGAATCAGCCAAAAAATAAAATGCTGAGACTAAACCAATTTGAAAAGCCGATAAATGAAACGTAGCAGCTAAGCTTCCTGCCAGCGAGTTAAACATATTCATCTGAATAAATTCATAAAAAAAGAATAAGCCTCCCACCAAACTAATAGCCCACGCTTTTATAGGCCGAGCTCTTGTGGACAAGGCAATAGACTCAGAAGACACAGATAAATCACTCATCGTACAGGCGACCTTATTTTTGACACAAACGGCCAAACCCTAACAAAATATAAGCAAAAACTCAACATATAACTTTAAAACTAGAGCTTGCTAATCTAAAGTTTGCGGGTCAATAAAGCCCATACAACAATTAGTCCTTGTTACTCACCTTACGCACAGGTCATAAACATTTTAATCGCCTAAGCTCTTCAAAAGCTATTTGATTTGACCGCACAAGTAATTTATATTTGAGTGCAAAGTGGTTAAGTTGTGCTTTTACACTCAATGTTTCTAGTTTACAAAATGCCACGATTGATGCAAAAATATGATTGCCGTGTGACCGAACAGTTTTAGTTGGTGATTTTGCTAAACTTGCATTTTGTTTAATCGACTTATGATATTCTTCAATTTTCCATCGTTTTTGATAGATTTTGTAAAGCCCATCACCATCCGTCTCTAAATCATTTGTTATTAAATAGAGGTGACCTGTTGACCCGTCT
>NZ_AMFF02000022.1 GCF_000297215.2 Piscirickettsia salmonis LF-89 = ATCC VR-1361 | reverse complement strand
TGTCAGTGCGTAAGGTGAGTCGAAAAGTGCGTTTTTTATTTTTAATTGAGAGCATTAATCATCAACCGCTGTGGCCAGCACGCCAAGTGCGGTTAAATTGGTATCGCTTTAAACAGAAAAAGCAACAGGTATTAAAGGCGGGTGAGTCATGGCAATTTCAGGTAAAACTGAGAGCGCCTTTTGGCCTTGAAAATTTTATTGGCTTTAATTATCGACGCTGGCTTTATCAACATAGTATCCAAGCAACAGGACTGGTGATAGACCGTTATGGAAAAAAAGGTATTAATGGGAAATTAAGTTCGTCTCATGTTTTTAATTTACAACAATATCGCCAAAAGATTGCATGGTTTCTAGAGCGCATTGACTTGCATAATACGGCCTTGATCAAGGCCTTGGTGTTAGGTGAGCGCGCGGAGGTAAAGCGGTCAGTGCGAAATTTATTGCAGCAAACAGGGACGGCACACTTACTTGCCGTATCAGGCTTGCATATTGGCTTGATTGTGACGTTTACGTTCTTTTTGATCAGGGGAGTATTGCTTTGGGCTCCTGGAATGTCGAGAAAGTATCAAAATTCTGGTTATGCATTATTTATAGCGGCGATAGTGAGTCTTCTGGTTGCATTATGTTATAGTGCGTTGGCTGGCTTTTCTGTGGCAACACTGCGCGCTTGCTTGATGACGGTCTGTGTGTTGCTCGCTTTTTTATGTCGGCGAGTGGTGCCGATATGGGCGCTGTATCAGTATGCTTTGGTGGGAGTGGTTATATTATTCCCATTAAGTGTGCTATCTATCGGATTTTGGTTATCGTTCTTGAGTGTTGGAGTGCTTATTTTTGTTTGCACTGGGCGCCTTGCACAAACTAAGTTGCAAAAATATCTTAAACCACAGTGGGCATTATTAATTGCTTTAGCGCCTCTGTCATTGGCTTATTTTTTTAATATGCCGCTGATTGGTTTGCTCGCGAATTTGGTTGCGATTCCGTGGGTTGGCTTTTTAGTCTTGCCATTATTATTATTAGGGTTGCTTTTTATACCATTATCATATGAGCTTTCTTGGGTGTTATTTCATTGCGCTGATTTACAAATCACTTGGTTAATCAATGTATTACTTTATTTAGACCGCTGGCAGCTTTATATTCAACCCTTTTATGGTGTGCCAACATTAGTTTTATTGGTTTTTTCTTTTTTAGGGGCGTTAATTTTATTAACTCACCTTACGCACAGGTCATAAACATTTTAATCGCCTAAGCTCTTCAAAAGCTATTTGATTTGACCGCACAAGTAATTTATATTTGAGTGCAAAGTGGTTAAGTTGTGCTTTTACACTCAATGTTTCTAGTTTACAAAATGCCACGATTGATGCAAAAATATGATTGCATTGTGACCGAACAGTTTTAGTTGGTGATTTTGCTAAACTTGCATTTTGTTTAATCGACTTATGATATTC
>NZ_AMFF02000021.1:146343-161309 GCF_000297215.2 Piscirickettsia salmonis LF-89 = ATCC VR-1361 | reverse complement strand
AGAAATATTAGGTATACAGCCTGTTTAACAAAGACCAATCTAAAGCTTCACTCAACTAAACTACTCCAACTGTTCCAATACCTTATCAAAATTAAAATCATATTTTTCTAAATTTTTATTATAAAACTTTGAAAACCTCTTAAAATCTATTTTTGCTAGATCTTTTCCTTGAAATTTATTTATATACAGATCTATGTTTTTACTCGTTAATAATGACATTTCTGACTTAACTGCTAGAAATATTAGGTATACAGCCTGTTTAACAAAGACCAATCTAAAGCTTCACTCAACTAAACTACTCCAACTGTTCCAATACCTTATCAAAATTAAAATCATATTTTTCTAAATTTTTATTATAAAACTTTGAAAACCTCTTAAAATCTATTTTTGCTAGATCTTTTCCTTGAAATTTATTTATATACAGATCTATGTTTTTACTCGTTAATAATGACATTTCTGACTTAAATGTTAGGGCTTCTTTTTTAAAATCTATTTTATTATGATAATCTGCTAATAATACCATCACCCAAGCGCCTTCCATAAAGTGCCCACCCGCGCTAGCAACCATTTTACCCTGCTTTATCTCTTTAATCGCTGTATTATTCCAATCTACTCCTGTCGTTAAAATATCTTTACCCGGAGTCAATCCCATTTTTTCAGCACCGGCAATCACGCCTTCTGCCATCGCATCGCCAGCGGCCCAAAATAACTGAATATCAGGATAGCGCTTATGAAGTAAATTAAATTTTTGTTCCGCAATATCTTTTAACCACCGTGCTGAAATAATTTGCTGAATACTGCTATCTGAATTTTTCCGAATGTAGTCCTCTAGACCTTTCATGCGCTCAACGGCTGCACCATCAGAAGGGATTCCATTAAAGGCAATAATAGTTAGATTATTACCTCCTGATATTTTTCTTCCTTCATTAGCCAGCGCCATTGCCGTATTAAAACCCGCTTTTTTATCATCTGGAAACATCTGCCCTAACCAATATTTAAAGTAAGAGCGCGGTTCACCATACTGGTCCTGCTGCTCCCCACTTAACACGGCATTAAACATAAAGCTTTTAATTTTCTTTCTTTCTACCTTTTTTAAAATCTCAATGCCATTCCCTTTTGTTGATTGAAAAACAATATAATCAGTAAATTTTGGTAATTCATCTAGCCGGCTCACCGCTAATAAATGATTGCGATGTGACGAATACATCACATTTAAATTACAATTTAAATCTTCACAAGCATATTTCATCATTTCGGTCACTTTATTCCAAAAAGAGTCCGTATCATTCGATGGATTAATAAAAGTGACATTAAAAGACTGACCTGCCAAAGCAGTCTGAGATAAAACACTAAAAACAAAAAAAATAAAATTAAAGTAATTACGCATAGATCACCAAAAATAAAAATGGCCATACTTAACCTATAAGCATAGCTGCTCGAAACCTAAGCCGTATTATTGATAAAATTAATTTTTAAAAAAGACATTAATAATTATAATTATTAATAAACATAAAAAATAAATTTAATTTAATTTCAAAACAGCCTTTTTATTTAAAGGCTGCTATTTCACACTGTAATCTAAACAAGATTTTAACTAAAGAACCAACAGCAGCACTCTCCATTAGGCGTTGGCGGATTAGGTGCTGCTGCTACCGCTTCTTCTTCAGCGGCATGATCAGCAAATAGGGTTGATGAGGCTTCTCGCCGGCGTGTACTTTTTAACTGATATGGCAAAGTTAAATGTTTTAAAGCTGCTGTCATAAAATCGGCTAATTCCTCTACAGAGGTCACTTCTCGAAATGGCTTTGCCACTACCACCGAAGTAACCGAAACAGATGAAGCATTAGCAAGACTAAGCGGTGGCATCCTTGCTGCTGATAACGAAGGTGAACTTTCAGCACCTGTTTCAGCTAGATCTTCTAAAACATCAGGCAAAGGCTGAGTTGGCTGATAAGGCTTTTCATCTGCAGATAAATTTTCGCCACCACCAGCTAACGCTGCAAAACGCGCATCAAGGCTCATACTCGCTCCTCCTCGCCTTGCTGACAACGGAGGAGATGCTTCTACAGCCATTGACGATAAAGATCGACCCGTAGGATCTAGCCTGAGCCTGGCTTGAGAAGGTCCTCCATCTTCAGACTCTTCGGTAATTCCAGTTAAAGATAAAGAAGGCACGTGAGCACGCCCAGCACTTACCGCCAACTGAGGGGAGCTGTCGGCTAAGGGGGAAGGGTATATTCCTCGCTTTGCTGGCAACGGAGGAAGTGCTTCTGCAGCCATTGACGACAAAGATCTGCCTGTAGGATCTAGTTTAGGTCTGGCTTGATCAGGTCCTCCACCTTCAGACTCTTCGGTGATTCCAGTTAAAGATAAAGAAGGAACATGAGCTCGCCCAGCACTTACCGCCAATTGAGGGGAGCTATCAGCTAAAGGAGAAGGCAGACCATCAAGACCCACCCCTCTTCTTACTGACGGCAAAAAAGGCGGACTCTCAGTTAAAGATGATGCATGAACTTGAAGACTCAACCTTGATTCATCAACTCTTGCATTTTCATGCGCTCCTGTTACGGCAGTTGCAGAAACAGAGTCAACCATATGGGCAGCTCTTGAGTCTGCTGATAATGGCAAGGAAGTCTCAGTTAAAGATGCACCATAAATATCCAGTCTAGGTGCTAACTGTACTGCTTGAGCAAGCATTTCAGCATCAGATGGCCTATCTGTGGTCGATTGGTCTTCTGCTATTTCACGCAAGGAAAAAGAAGGGGCCTCAGGGGACAGCACAGGCCTTGCTCTCAAGGGAGGAGATTCTTTCGCAACAGGCCTTGCTGACGACACTTCCGCTAAGGAAGGCTGAGCATTAGGTAATGCTGGCCTTATCACCATTGATGGCCGTGATCGTTTAACTCGAGATCCAGGTCCAGCTCCCTCATCATCAGAAGACATCTCAACAAAACGGTCTTCTTCAAAATCAAGGTCAAGTACCGGCATCCCCATTTCAGATGGCCTTCTTATATTTTCAGGCGTCCGCGTCATCTCAGTAAGCATTTGTGCTTGATCGGGCAAATTGACTTGCAGTGGCGCCATTTCTGAGAAAAAAATATCATACAGGTAAGCCATAAGCTCAGGAAGATCACCGATAGTGCTCTGAGGGAGACTGTAACTGCCACTCGAAATTTCTGGAAATTCAATTGGGAAATAAGGCGCTTCTATAAAAGCTGCTTGCATTCTGCGTGCTCGGTCAATAAATGCTACAACCTCAAAGACACAATGTCTCCCTGACTCTTCTAAAGCACTTTCAAAATAAGTCAGATCATTGAATATTTTTCGATCAGGAAATTTTATTGCTGGCATATTAATCCCTTATATTAAGCAATTTATTTCATTAAGTAGTAAATTTTTCAATTAACAAAACAATCCAGAACATATTTATTGAATATCAATAATTGTTACCTTGATTTTTTATAATTAATAAAGGTCAAGTTACTATTACCAAAATAATTACATTGTTTTTTATGTCATTAACACAAAAATTATAAATACTTTCTTTCAAATTCACTGCGATAAAACTAAGCATATTATTAATTATGTTTTAAAATAACCTTACAATTTTGACTGAATCGAACCAAAACTATACAACCTAAAATAAAGGTCAAAAGCGATAAGCCATATCAGTCATAATAAAAATTAATATTTTTAAATGACTTCCCTGCTCTTTAGCATAATCCATTAGAAGAGTCCCTAAATTAGGTAAAAGATTATTCTATCTTAGATAAACTCAGCGTTATATTTAAAATTTACTTTAAAAATAATACTAAAATGTAAATTTCTCTTTAAGAACCCTCTTTATTTAGCTGATATTTTTTATGAAAAAATAAAAAAATAAATTGATTAAACACATTTTATATGGAAGATTAACTCACTTTTTTATTAACATAACTCTTACTGCATAGGGTTTTCTTGAAAAAAAAGAAACATGCCATTTTATAAAATAACATGTTTTTTCTATTCTCGATTTAATGACTGGAACTAAACTTTAAATTGCTCAGTAAGTTGTTTTAGGTTAGTTGAAATTTCAGCCACACGATCACTTGATACTGAGGTACTTTGCGCACTATCTAGCACTTCCTCAGTTAGTTTACTGATATTTTCAACACGTTTATTCATCGAATCTGTCATTTTCTGCTGCTCTTGAGCAGAAACAGCAATTTTCTGGTTCACTTCATAAATGAGCTTAATATCCTCACTGATTTCCTCTAACGATTTTCCTGCTTTAGAGGCAAGTTCCACTGAGCGCTCCATTTGTGACTTTTGTGCTTGCATCGTTGATGTTGCCGCTTCTGTGCCATGTTGCAAACGCTCAATCTTATCTTGAATTTCAATTGTTGCCTGTTGAGTACGTTGCGCCAAAGAGCGCACCTCATCAGCAACCACCGCAAAACCACGACCTTGCTCACCGGCACGTGCCGCTTCAATCGCCGCATTTAGTGCAAGCAGATTGGTTTGCTCAGCAATACCACGAATCACCCCTAAGATCGAATCAATTTCAGCACCATGTGTATGCAATTCATTAATGACTTCGACAGATTTATCAACCTCAGAAGATAAGGTATTAATCGTTGATACCGTTTGCGTGACTACCTCATGACCATTTTTAGAGTTATTGCGGGCACGCTCGACGACTTCAGAAGATTTTACTGTATTATCAGCAACCTCTTTTGCTGAAGCTGCCACCTTGCTCATAGAGACAACGACATTATCCGCTTCACCTTTTTGGCTTTCAATAACATCCGTTGTATTAGTAATTAAGCTAGATAAATTTTTAGATGAGCCTTCCATTTCTGAAGCAGAAGAATTTGTCGTCGCAAAAAATTCTCTGAACTGACTAAACAGACTGCGAATCGCTAAGGCCATCGCACCAATTTCATCTTTTTGATGAATCGTTACTTCAAGCGTTAAGTCCCGTTTATCACCCACTTCATTAATAAATTGAGACAATCTTTTAATGGGTTTACTCAACATATCAGCAATAATATAGGCGATAATCGTTGCAACAACCAATACAATAATCGCCACAATAATACCGGTATACATAATTCTGCTTTGCAATGCATCTGAATCTTTTAATGCTTCTTTTACATCCACTTCACTTAAAATTCCCCAGTTTAAGCCGGGAATATCCAGTGGCGCATAAGCTGAAAGCACTGGAATATTACGATAATCCAAAAACTCACCAAAACCCGACTTCCCAGCTAAAGAGGCTTTCGCGCCTTTGGTGTTCACCTCTTGCAACCCCAAGGTTGTTCCTTTCGCTAAAATCAACTGAATTTCTTCTGGGTCCATACCTGATTTTTTCATAATCCTTTGATATTTTTTAGGACTTTCTGATAGAAAACGACTGATACTGCGCATTTTGTTGTCTGGGCCTACTAAATAAGTCTCACCGCTATCACCAAAACCAAAATTTCGCCATTTACCACTAAACGTCATCACATCATTAATAACATCAACCGGCGCCTGAAAAATCAGTACACCTAACCGTTTTTTCCCTGACGCATCAAAAATCGGCGATGCAAAAAAAGCGGCTGCACCATCATAAGACGGCGGATAAGGTGCAAAATCTGTCACTACCGTCTCGCCTTTAGTTAGCACATTGGCTTTTTTAAATACATCACCAATTCCAGTATTCGCATACGGCCCAGTTTTCAAAGACGTTCCAAAATCAAGCTCTTTAAATACTGAGTAAACAATTTCACCACTACGCGCATCCACCAAAAAAATATCATAAAAGCCAAAGGTCTGAAGAATATTACGATAATGTTTATGATAAATAGCGTGAGTATCATCATAGGCAGTTCCATTTGAGGATTTAACTAATTTATCCTTCTCCCCTAAAGCATTTGAATTAGCTTTAATATAAGCATGCTGAATTGCAATTTGATTGGGAGTCAACTGATTAAGAAAATCTGTTGAAGCAATCTTGTCACCATTATTTAATGCTTGATATTCTTTTTCAAACTCATCAATATAATAACTTGATAATTTTTCTTTTAATGAACTATTGGCATCAATATCCTCACCATAATACTGAAAACCTGCGCTAAATTTAGCCATTGCATTCATAGTCATCTGACTATCGGCTAGCGTCTTGGTTTGGTCTAATATCTGCTTGATATAGCTTTGAATTTTAGAACGTTGGGAATCACGTACAGAAATTAGCTTACTTTTTACTTCTTCTGAAAGCGCCTGTTTACTGACACTCGCCCCCATAATCCCAACGGTTAAGCATGACACTACTGTCGCTAAAAAGGCAACAACAGCAAAAGCAAGAATTAACTTTCCTTTAATGCTCATTAGGAACACCTTGACTCACTATGATTCTTTAACTACATAGTTTAGTCAAACTGACTGCATTTTAACGTAAATTTACTCATAAACATAAAGGCGCAGATTAAAATACCGATTTTACCTTATGATTTTCACATGAAAAAACAAAGTTAAAATAACATATTTAATCATCTTTAAAATGACTTAAATAAACGCCGCGGACTACATCCTTGCAAAGTCGACACCTGACCTCCGCGTCCAACTAAATAGATCCCCTTAAAATCATGCTGATAGTCAACAGGCCTTACTTGTTTCACAATATCACCATGATGCTCCAGCAGCCCATCATCAAAACCAACCAGTAAAATATAGCCCTTAGGATAATTTTTATTAATTTTTTTAAGCACATTTCGATGAATACGCCGAACACTGTCACTGACCATCTCCTCTGAGGCCAGACTGCCTTTTGCTAAGACATACTGACGCTTGCGTCGCTGTCCTTTGCTAAAACGAAAACTACTGAAAAACCGACGCTCTAAATATGCCCGCGTTTGTAAACGCGCAACATGACCATCAACTGCATAGGTAATTTCAACTTTATGCACAATTTTGTGCTGATGATTAACAAGCTCAGTAATCAATGCATCATAATTCTGCCCACCTAAACGCGGCTCTATAAATAAATCATGTCGCGAAGAAAAAAAACGCTTAACAAAGTGATATAAATAAAAAACCTCTTCCCAAAACGGCTTAGATAAAGCTCTGGAGATGGGAATAGGCTGATTATCCAACGGCTTCAGTGTTGCCACCTGCTGAAGCTGACTTAACTGCTCTTCAAACCATGAAACAAACTGATATGCTGTGCGTCTAGATTCGATATCCTGTTTCTCTAAGACCGAGTCGACCACCATAATGCATCCTTGCAAGACGACTTCTTATAATTTAAGCATACTACATTGTCTGCAAAGGGTTAAATTAGAGCGAAGCAGCTCAGCGCTCCCCCCAACGCTGTCCCAATGAGTGCGCAAGGCCCAGTCGATCTAATAGTCGAGCGACGACAAAATCAATCAAGTCATCAACCGAGTCAGGACGATAATAAAAACCGGGCATCGGTGGAATAATCTCAGCACCCGCACGTGCCAATTTAAGCATATTCTCTAAATGAATCACCGACAACGGCATCTCCCGTGGCACTAAGATCAACTGACGACGTTCTTTCAGCATGACATCGGCGGCACGCTCAATCAAACTATCACTCAGACCCATAGCAACTGCAGCTAATGCACGCATAGTACATGGGCAGATGATCATTGCATCAAAGGCTGCTGAACCACTGGCCATCGGTGCAAACCAATCATTACGCCCATAACACAAAATTTGCTGCGCTGTTGCACCGGTTAGCTCTGTTAAGCGTTGTTGTAACACCTCAGGCTTAGCTGGCAAGTGTATATCACACTCTTCTTTAATCGTCAGCGCACCTGCCGGTGATATTAAAAAAGACACTTGCACGCCACTTAAAACTAAGTGCTCTAATAAGCGCAATGCATAGGGCGCACCGGATGCCCCTGTCACGGCTAAAATAATTTTCTTTTTAAAATTAAGCATTTTCACATTCAAGTTCTAACTGATTTAACAAGCGCTGATGAAACTGCTCAAAACTACCATTGCTCATCACCACGACATGGTCATGGTCTTTTAAACCATCATCAGTCAGTGCTTGCAATAATTCATCGATAGAATGGCGCACACGATAATTAAACTGCTCCTCTTTTTTTAAGTTATCCGCAATTTGCCAAGACAATCCGGTCGGCTGATAAAAATAAACCCGGTCTGCACATGAAAATGCCGCAGCTAAATTATCTTGATGCACCCCCATTTTAAATGTATTCGAACGCGGTTCAAATACCGCAATCACACGACCTTCTGTACCTACACGGTGGCGCAAGCCCTCCAATGTTGTCGCAATCGCAGTCGGGTGGTGGGCAAAATCATCATACACGGTTACCCCTTGACTTTGACCAAATACCTGCAAGCGCCGCTCTACACCTTGAAATAAAGTTAATGCCTCACAGGCGTGTTTTAAATCAACACCCACTTGTAAAGCGGCACCAATTGCCGCCAGGCCATTCATCACATTATGCTGGCCGATCAATGACCAGTTCACTTCATAGCGCATGCCATGACAGATTACCTCAAAATGACTACCGTCAGCCTGAATCACTTCTGCGGTGATATCTCCCGCTTGTAAACCCACGGATACTCTCGGACTCCAACAGCCCATCTCAAGCACAGTATGCAAATTCTCATCGATACTGTTGACAATAATTTTGCCATTACTTGGCACTGTACGCACTAAATGATGAAACTGGCGCATGATGGCTTGTAAATCATCAAAAATATCTGCATGATCATATTCTAAATTATTAAGCACCAGCGTCTTTGGTTGATAGTGAACAAATTTAGAGCGCTTATCAAAAAATGCACTGTCATACTCATCTGCTTCGACAACAAAATACTCCCCTTGGCCTAAACGCGCGGAAACACCAAAATTTTTCGGCACCCCGCCAATTAAAAAACCAGGCTGTAGCCCTGCATGCTCTAAAATCCATGTCAGCATACTGCTGGTCGTCGTCTTACCATGTGTGCCCGCAACAGCAAGAACATGACGCCCATGCAAAACTTCTCGAGCCAACCATTCAGGACCAGAGCAATACGGCATATTTTCATTTAAAGTCGCCTCAACGGCCGGGTTACCACGCGATAAGGCATTACCAATCACGACACAATCAGGCCGCTTGGTTAACTTTAAAAATTCATCATCATACCCTGCGGTCACCGCAATCCCAGCTTGAGCAAGCTGAGTGCTCATCGGTGGGTAAACATTCAAATCCGCTCCGGTGACTGTCACCCCTTTAGCCCGTGCCAGTTGAGCCACTCCCCCCATAAATGTCCCTGCAATCCCTAAGATATGAATATGCATAACTGCTCCTACATCAACCCAATAACACTGACTGTGCGTACAATAAAATAAATCAAGACAATTAATACCGCCTGCCACAGCTTTACTACAATCGCCTCTTTAATAATATGACTGAACAAGGCTGCCCCCCAAATAAATGAAAATATTAAATAATAATTTAATAACACCAAAGGTGAGTGCAATAAAAACAGAGCCAATAATAAAATATGTAATACACAACTGACCAACTGGAGTGCCAAGGCCGTTTGCAAAAACCGCCCAGCATACTTAGCACTATTTACCACCAGATAAGGAAGAGCTAATAGCAAAGCAGCTGAAAACAAAGCAACCAAGGCGCTATGCAGCAACGGTAACCGTAAGCTCAGCCAGCCCCATTGTGAAATAAAGTGGATAACACAAATGAGCTGCAATCCAAATACAGAATAAACAATATCTTGCGGACCTGCTCGAAAAGTACATAAACGCCAAATAATTTGCATCATTTATAAAATGCCTTAGACTTGTCTGACTATAACTAACAACAGGCTTATCATACCTGGTTAGTCAAGCAGTGCAAATGCCCATAAAATCAAAGACATTTAAAGTCAAAGCTCAACGATGAGGATAGCGTGAGGATGAACAATAGTAAAAATCTTTTTTATGCACAATCAGGCGGTGCAACGGCCGTTATTAACACCACGGCCTGTGGTGTTATTGAAACGGCAAGACAAAAAGAGGAAATTAATAATGTATTTGTTGGCCATGATGGCATCATCGGTGCACTTGCTGAAGAGTTAATCGATACCAGCTTAGAAAGTGCTGAAACTATACGTCAGCTCTATCATACTCCTGGCAGCGCCTTTGGTTCATGCCGTTATAAACTACCTCCTATCGGCCAAAATGATGAGGTGTACCAACGCCTTTTTTCTGTCTTTGAAGCCCATGACATTCACTATTTTTTATATAATGGCGGTGGTGACTCACAAGATACGACAAATAAAGTCAGCATCATGAGCAAAAAGCTCGGCTATCCACTCAAATGCATTGGCCTACCTAAAACCATCGATAATGACCTGATGCACACCGATAACTGTCCAGGTTTCGGCTCAGCAGCTAAATATATCGCAACCAGCATCAAAGAAGCAGCCTTGGACGTCGCCGGCATGGCCCGCACCTCAACCAAAGTGTTCTTAATGGAAATTATGGGACGTAATGCCGGTTGGCTCGCTGCTGCCGCAGGCCTTGCCGCAGAGCAAGACGGTGATGCTCCTCATATTATTCTCTTCCCAGAAATCGCCTTTAATGAAAAGCGTTTTTTACAACGAGTAAAAGAAGTTGTACAAACCCATGGAGCCTGTACCATAGCGATCTCAGAAGGCTTACGTGATGAACATGGCGATCTATTAATTAAATCAAGTTCTATCGATGCCTTCGGTCATGTGCAACTTGGCGGCATAGCCAGTAAGGTCGCAGCACTCATTAAACATAATTTAGGCTATAAATATCACTGGGCTTTACCCGACTATCTGCAGCGTGCAGGCCGTCACCTAGGTTCTAAAGCCGATGTTGAACAAGCGTATGCCATTGGCCAAGCCGCCGTTGAAGCTGTTATTGCCGAAAAAGACAATATCATGCTCGCCATCGAACGCACCAGCAACTCGCCTTATCAATGGCAAGTGGGTGAAGTCTGCCTCAATGACATTGCCAACCATGAGAAATTTATGCCAAAAGAATTTATCAGTGAAGATGGCTATCATATTACTGAGGCTTGCCGTGACTACATGTCGCCACTTATTGCCGGTGAGTGTATCCCACCTTTTAAAAATGGCTTACCTGTGTATGCACGCTTAAAAAAACAAACCATCCCACCTAAACTAAGTCCATTTGAAATATAAAATTTAAAAAAAAATAAAAATATTAATTTCATGCCAGCATATGCTGGTATTTTTTTTATTAAAAAACTTATATTTTAAAGTATATAGAATCTATTAATTCCATATATACCTTAACCATATCAAAATTTATATGTGAGCAAAAAATTAACACCTAATCTTGTACCTCTCCATTTAATAAAAACTAAATCAACCCTAGCATTTTTCAATAATTCCATATAATAATTTAATTAATCTTATTCATGTCTCTTTAATTAATTTATCCTTATTTTCAAAAAAAACAATAAAATCATGCCGCTATATATTTTACATTTATAAAATATTTTAAATTCAAATTAACCATATTAAATTCTCATTGTATTTTCTATTTTTTTTATGTAAATCTACACAGTAATTATGTGTTTTTTATTTTCTATAACCACAATATTAACGGTTAGTTTAGAGGTTTAGATAATCATATGCCAAAAGTTATATGGCTCGCTCAGGAAAATAGAACAGCTGAGCAACAACAAGCAGCTGAATGGCGCATTGCCAAAAAGCATTTAACTGGAAAACCACCAGGAACTCAACTTAATCCACAATCTGGAAAAAAAGTAAAAGCATATGAGGACCCTGAAACAGGAGAAAAGATCACACTTACTCATCGTTATTTGATAGGGCATGAAGGAGAGATTTTTGTTAAATTCAATGGCCAAGCCTTAGGCCAAGGTATTTGTGGGGAGGTTACGTTTGGCCAGACAGAAGATGGCCACATGTGGGCGATTAAAGAATCATCAGAAAAGCCAAAGAACTCACAAGAAGGCAAGATTGCTGTAGATTTAGGTAAAGCAAAGAACTACTTTAAATATCAGGGCAAGCATTATCAAGTTTATTATTTTCTAGGAACTCCGCTTGATAAATATTTAAAAGAAGCAAAACAAAGCCTAACGCAAGCGCAGCAATATGATCTTGCCATTAAAATGGCACGTGTAATTTACCATTTGCATACAGGGAAATACTCGAAAGAAAAGACTTCTTATGCTCACCTAGATTTAAAGCCAGAAAACTTCTGTATCGATGACTCTGGTGAGCTTCACTTAATTGACTATGGCTTATCAGAGATTTTACCTGGAAAACTTGATAACGAAATAAAAGGCTCTCCAGCTTATTTGCCTTTTTCTGTAGCTGAAGCGAGCAAGGAAGAGCTTGATATTATTGCTTTACTAAGAAGCTTATATTTACCACTTTGCTTCAAAGGACTAGGGAAAGTCCGTAACAGAGGGCCTGCTGCACAGCAGCTTAATACTCAATGGGTATTTAGCAGTACAATTCTAAGTCAAAATTCTACATTATCCCAATTATTAGATACAACCAAAGGGGAAGTGGTTAACCTATCAGCGCTTGATATCGCATGCCAACTAATTTTATTAAAATATGGCTTACATTCAAGTGAAAATCTTGAGAAAGTGACAGCTAATCCACAGCAGTTTGAGCAAGACTCGCAGCTTTTAGAGTCTCTTGGCTTAAATCAAGCGGCATATCTTAAATGCATGCTTGAGCAGCGTGATTTAGTCAGTGTATTTAAAGAGTATACTGATAAATTTTTAATACTAAATCAGTTCGACCTCAACCAGCCTATTTATATTAAAAAAGTCCTTGCTAACCTTGAACAATTTAGTCAAGACTATCAGTATTTAGAATCCCTTGGCTTAAACCAAGCTGCATATCTCAAATGCCTGCTTGAGCAGCGTGAGTCAATAGATCTACTTAAAGAGCACGCTAATAAATTTTTAACACTAAATCAATATGAACTAAATCAGTCTATTTATATTGGAAAAGTCCTTGCCAACCCTGAACAATTTAACCAGGACTATCAGTATTTAAAATCCTTTGGGTTAAACCAAGCTGCATACCTTAAATACACGCTTGATCAACATGATCAATTTGCATATAACTGCCAACGTTTAAAAGATCTTAAGCTTAACTCGCGTAATTATATTGAAGAGATTATTAATAATCCTGAACGATTTGAACAAAATTATCAACATTTAGAAACCCTTGGGCTTAATCAGGAAATCTATATTCGGCCTATGCTTAATAACCCTCAGCGATTTGGCGAGTATTGCCAGCAATTAAAAGATCTTGGATTGAATCAAGCAAGCGATCTAGCTAGAGCACTTGACCATCCTCAACGCTTTCAGGATGACTTACCTAGCCTATTAAAGCTGCGCAAGATTTATGATGACTTGTCTAATGAAATTGCCTCAGATCGACTTAAAGTTCGCGGTCTGTTTGCAGGAGGGATAACCGTTAACTGCCAAGGACAATCAAAACTTGTGCCCCGCGGTATTGGCAGTATATGGCTTGAAATTATTGATAAACAGGGTAATTTTTATTGGATGAAAGATGTAAGTGCTGCTTTAACTAAATCAACAGATCAAGCACGCCTTAGAAGTAGTAGCCAACAACAAGCAGAAGGACAGAATTCGAACCTATTTTTCGCCACGTATAGAGACCCTAAAACGCAAGCAGTATACGACAGGATTAGTCAATTGCCTTGATATATTCAAGGCAACTCTATTCTATTTTTAAAAAGTCAAATCACTTAAACTAAATTAGTTTTGTAAATATACAAATATGATTTGAGTAAATTTTTATTAGGCTTTATATTAACTTAAAACAAAAAAATTATTTTCACCATTCTATATCAAGGGCAAATAATACAGTAAGATCCGAATGAACAGCTAAAGAATAAATAATTAAAATATAATTTGTTGGGTATCTTATTTTAGATTATTTTTTAAAATAAAATATTTTTGTTTTTATAAAAAAATATAAAGTCTGTTAACTTGAGAGTTAAAGGTATGCCAAAAATTGTATGGGAATCCCAAGAAAACAGAACTGCTGCAGAACAGCAAGCAGCTGAATGGCGAATTGCTAAAAAATATTTAGCAGGGCGAGCACCAGGAACTCAATTAAACCCTAAGCATGGCCAACACAAAATTAGCTTTAAAGACCCTAAAACAAATGAAGAGGTTTATTTAACTCATCGTTATTTACTTGGGAATAAGGGAGAAATTTTTGTCAAGTCAAATGGTTATCTTTTAGGAAAAACACCCCGTAATCTAGTAACATTCGGTCAGACAAAGGACGGTCAAGTATGGGCAATTAAAGAATCTTGCGAGATTGGCAAAGACTTAAAAGAAAGTGAGATTGCTTGTGATCTTGATGCAGCAAAAAAAATGTTTAAAAGCAATAGTAAATGTTATCAAGTTTATCGCTTTTTAGGCCTCCCCCTTGACCAATATTTAAGGCAAAATAGACTCACAGAAGAGGAACGGCTAGATTTAGCGATTAAAGTATCGCAAGCGGTTCATCATCTGCACATAGGTACACAGTCACGTAGTCACACATGCTATGCTCACCTAGACTTAAAACCTAGTAATATTTGCATTGATCATGAAGGTCAAGTTCATTTAATTGATTATGGCTTTTCAAAGAGCTTGGCAGGTAGATTAACGCATAGAAAAGGCACAAGCAGTTATTTATCTGTCGATTATGCTAGTGCTAGCAAAGAAGCATTAGATATTTTTGCTTTATTAAGAACTTTATATTTACCTAAGAAATTTAAAACATATACACAAAAAGCTAAAAAAAGTAGAGACCACCATGAATACATTTTAAATGATGATATTATATCAAAAAATGGACTTCTATATGCACTACTAGATACCGAAGATGGTAAAATAAAGCACACACGTAAGCGTCGCTACCTCGGTAGGTATTTTGCACATCCAATGATGCAAAATCGC
>NZ_AMFF02000021.1:142136-145510 GCF_000297215.2 Piscirickettsia salmonis LF-89 = ATCC VR-1361 | reverse complement strand
GAACCTACCTCGGCCTACTCACCCCGTGCTTAGCACTCCATGGCTCGCAGCGTAAGAATTGTCCCTCAAGGTGTTTATCATATATGGAGAGAAATGACCGATAGCGAAGGCAAATTTAAATGGCCAAGTGATGTTTGCGCTGCAATAAACCGATCAAAAGTACAAGCGGAACAAAGAAAGGACTATCGTGGATTAACTGCAGTAAGTCTATTTTTTGGCTCATATCGAGATACTCATACTAAAGCGTTATATAGTCAAATTAGCCAGGGTTTTAAAACAAATACGCACCAATATAAAGATTGAATCAGTTACTGCACCAACATCGACTTTGCCTAGCTACTTATGGGACTAGTCGATAGATGTCTATTTTGCTAGATTCCCCAATTTGTAATGACCATTTACATTTAAATTGTGGCATACTGTAACTCGAAATACTCAATGTGCAGTCAAATTTATCTTCATTAATGATGAAAGAATTTATTGCATAAGGATTAGGGAAGATTGAATGATGACTTATGACCAAAGGATGGCCTTTCTAACTATCTCTTCGTTTATTTTATGGAGCTTTCTGATGAAATTAAATACCAAGGAAACATTTACTAGATTTATGGGGCTATTTATTGCAGTTGATTGCTTGTATTACTTAATTGGTCTTACTATTTTTTCTGCTATTCCTAGTGGAAATTTAATAGCCTTTGTCAATATTTTTACTAGCTTTTGTGGCTTAGTTACTGGCATTTTATTGTTTATAAAAATCTATGATAAATGGTATACACCTTTTGTTGCCATAGAGTTTTTTACTTGTATTTATTGGTTCTTTTTAACATTAGGCGAGACTGTCTCAAATACACAATATGCGTCTTTATCTAAGGTAATCACATCGTTAAACTATGACTTATTTAGTTGTTTCATGGGGGTTATTGCGTGTTTGCTATGGCTAAAGTTTGCTTTTAGTTTCAAAGCTAATAAATTAGCAAATTAAAGCAACCCTTGATAAAGAAAAAACATTTTCTTTTAAAGTCTCTGAAAAGTTTTTGGTACTGACTGGATTTATTTTATATCTAGATCAGTACACTTAACTTTCATAATTAAGAAATTAATTTTATTAAAATTATTAAAATATTTTATATAATAAAAATACTTACTAAAACCATTCCTCTATATAATAGCCAATCCGGAAAAAGTTAGGCTAACAGCTAGTCTTCTTCAAAAAAAGTTAATAAAGCTAAAGCGCCTGACTAATCTTACTATATAAATCTTTCGTTTGCGCATCTCGATACGAACCAAAAAATAGTCCTATAGCTGTTAAGCCACGATAGCCGCTTCTATTGTTAGCTTCAACCTTCACCTTATTAAGAACAGCACTAACATTATCCATCCACCTAAAATTACCCTGCATATCAGTAATTTCATACCATATCTTGCTAATTCCCTCAGGAACCTTTGTTCTCTCACCCTTAAATGTAATCGCACTTCCCCCTCCTAGTCCATGCACTTTAAGCTGACCGCTTTCAATCTGCTGAGTAATCTTACTGTAAACCACACGCAGCTTATTTAAAGCACAAGCATCTTGATCAAGTAGTGTAATATTAGCCAGTACTTTTTGAATATACTCTACACTGTTAAGCTCAAGGTAACTAAGCTGCAAAAGTTCGATTTTATTGTTCTCAATAGCTTCAATTGATTGAGGATCCGCCAGCACTTGTTGAACATATGCCATCTGGCTCAACCCTAAGGCTTTTAGGCGTTTATAGTTTAAATCAAATGTCTCAAGACTCTCAAGTGCTTGCTGGACATACTCTGTTTGATTAAGTCCAAGGGCTGCTAACCATTGATAAGCTCGCTCAAATCGTTTAGGGTCAGTAAGTACGTGCTGGACATACTTTGCTTGATTAAGTCCAAGGGCTACTAACCATTGATAAGCTTGCTCAAATCGTTCAGGATAAATAAGTATTTTTTGCAGATTTATTTCTGAAAACAGATCATATCTGAATAAAATTAGCTTACATATAATCTCAAGCGCTGAAATACCTTTTATTTCACCATTTTTTGTATCTAATAAAGATTTTAAATTTTCATTTTCTAGTAAAGTTATATCACTGAAGATCCACTGATCATTATCAAGACACCGAGAATCATCTGCTTTATATGTTTTGAAACATCGCGGTAAATACAAAGTTCGTAATAAAGCAATAACATCAATCTGTTCCTTACTCACTCCACACAAAACAACAGGTGTATAACCTAAAGTCCCTTTAGCTATTTTTAACTCACCTCGCAATGGCTCTGAGAACCCATAATCAATTAAGTGAACAGTACCTTTTTCATCTATGCAGAAATTTTCGGGCTTTAAATCTAGATGGGCATAAGAAGTCTTTTCTTTCGAGTATGTCCCTGTGTGCAAGTGATAGACAGCTTGTGTTACTTTGATCGCTAAATCATATTGCTGCTCTTTTGTAAGAGTATTCTGCGCTAAATATTGATCAAGGGAGATACCTAAAAATTGGTAAACTTGGTAGTATTTACTGCTATTATCTTTAAATGTTTTTTTTGCTTTACCAAGATCACAAGCAACCTTACCTTCTTGCGAATCACTATCAATTTCGAAAGATTCTTTGATTGCCCACATTTGACCATTTATTGTTTGGCCAAATATCACTCTACCAGAGCTACCCTCCCCTAAAATTTCACCATTTGATTTTACAAAAACTTCACCCTCAGCACCAACTAAATAACAGTGGGTCAAGTAAATACGGCGCCCTGTCTTATCATCAATCAGCTCTATTTTCTGGCTATTCTTTGGTGTTAGCTGCGCCCCAGGAATTTTTCCTGCTAAATATTTTTCAGCAACACGCCATTCGGCTCCTTGTTGCTCAACGGCAGTTATGTTTTCCTCACCCTCCCATACAACGCTTGGCATAACACCTAACTCCTAAGCTAAAAATATAAAATTTTACACAAAAGACCATATTTATATTAAAAAAATATAAATATCAATAATATATTTATTTGGGGCTGACACCTAATAAAGTTCTTTGAGGCAACTTTTTAAGATCAACCAATAGCTCTTTTGGCGACCCCATATTAAATCGCCACTCCGCTTCTTTTAAGAAGAAATTGAAGTGCTGTCTAGGCACTCCGTTAAACTTCCTCATGTGCCGCTTTGTTTGATTCCAGAAGTTCTCTATGCCATTAATATGGTTCTGATTTAGCACAACGCCTATTATGATTAATACGATAATGTTTAAACTCAGAGATATCAAGAGCGTTGTACGCACGCCAATAATCTGTATATATAGCGCTCAACGAATAGTTTCTGACATTGACTTCATTACTTGACTAAGCGCTGTCTCTAAATTTATTTCATCTTGATC
>NZ_AMFF02000021.1:137546-142005 GCF_000297215.2 Piscirickettsia salmonis LF-89 = ATCC VR-1361 | reverse complement strand
GGTCTTTCGCAACTCCGCTCTGCTAAAAACCCGAACCTACCTCGGCCTACTCACCCCGTGCTTAGCACTCCATGGCTCGCAGCAACTGTAAGGAGAAGGCATCGTTTTTCCTTATTGTATTTTTTAACCTACTGATAGTATGTCAGAAACTGTTGATCGAGCGCTATACAATGCTATCGGGCTGGACTTTTTGCCTAACTATTGGGAATCACTTGTGTATACACTTTACCACCTCGCTTGAGAACCCATCCTGCAGCATCTCGGCCTCGCTTACCTTTGCGTGCGTCACCAAAGTAGCTTTCATCGAATTCAATTTTCCCACAAAATTATTCACTACGGTTCTGTTGTTTTAGGGCGATTTTTTCTCGTAACTTATGAAAGAATCGGATGGCTGTATTTCGGTGAATATCGGCCAAATCTGCCGCTGTTCTGGTGGTTGAATCTGCAATGAAATATTTCATCAATTCAATTTGCTTATTCTCTGGCAATTTACAGTGTTTTATGTACATATGATATCCTAACAAATCAAATATTAGGTGTCAGCCTCTATTTATTAAAAATAATAAAATCTAAATAAAAGTCCAATTTGATTAGACCAGAACAACTATTGAGCTTGATCAAATGGAAAAATATGGCAAAAAATCCTCTTTCCTCTATCCCTGCCATCTACTAGCCATAATAACAAAAAGCCCTGACCTAACACTCTATCACTGTTATAATCAAGCTTCATTAAAAAATAATGCTAGACAATGCTATATCACCAAATAAAAAAGAGATAAGAAATAATGACAGAATTATGCCCTTGCTGTAGCCAAAAGCCCTATTCCTCGTGTTGTCAACCTTTCGTGAGTGGCCAAACTCTTCCCGCAACACCCGAGCAGCTAATGCGCTCACGCTATACGGCCTACACTCAGGCAAATATTGACTATATTATTGCAACAATGCAAGGTGAAGCATTAAATGGATTTAACCGCAACAGCGCCACAACCTGGGCCAAGCAGTCCACCTGGTTAAACCTACAAGTCTTATCAGCACCAGCGGTCAAACAAGATGGTCAAGAAGGCTTTGTTGAGTTTATTGCTTCCTTACAAAATCAAGGCAAAATAGAATGCTTACATGAGAAAAGTCGCTTTATCAAAAATAAAGACCAATGGTTTTATGTCGACGGTCAGCAGCATTAAAGCCGTGCTAAGCTAGTCTGATTATTTTTTAACCACTGCCGAGCGACTTTGTGTTCAGGGTAATACAAAGAGACCAACTGCCAAAATGCCGGAGAATGATCAAAGTGCTTTAAATGACTCAACTCATGAACAATCACATAATCAATGATAAATTCAGGTGCTTGCAATAACTTCCAGTCAAAGCTCAAGCAACCGCTGCTTGAACAGCTTCCCCAACGTGCCTTATAAGAACGCACGCTGACTTTAGTCGGCTTGAGCTGCATGCGATTAGCAATAAAAAAAGTACGCTGTTCAAACCTTAACAAAGCTTGCTCCTTAAACCAAGCGGATAACTTGTCTCTGATGTAGGCTTGATGGTTTTCACTCTTTACCCGAGCCGGCACTCCCATTAAAAACGCATCATCATAAAATACAACTGATTGATTAACATAGGTTAATTTTAAAGAGTATTGCTTTCCTAGATAAGAAATAAGTGAACCTGAACTTAAGCTCTGATGCTGTTTAGTCGATGCAAGAGAAAAACGAATATTTTCTCTAACCCAAGCCTGGTTATCATCAATCGCCTGACAAACCCGCTGCTTTGACATACGCTTAGGGACGTTCATATGGACCTTACCATCACGAATGCTGAGGCCATATGTTTTCGTCCGGCCAGTGTGACTAATCCTGTAATCAATATTATCCACAGTCAACTGGTAGGTTTTTAGCTGCTTTAGTTTCTTGACAATCTTCATAGCGCCATCATAGCCTAAGTGCTCAAGAGTGCAAAGAGCAAAAATCAACACGATCATCAGCGTAAACTTAACCCTTTTGTTTTAATCGTTATTTAGTAGACATTGCTACTGAGCTAGAGCAAGCATCGCTAGCCATTGGCTAGCGCTTTCGGCCATCTAAAATTGTCAAATTTTGATAATGGTATAAAAAGTAAAAATAAATAAATCAAATAAGTAAAGGACCTTAATCTAACAACTAATTGACCTCTGCCTCCATCGAATCATAAAACCAAGAGCTCCCTACCGCATCAGCCCATAGACAATCACCTAAATCATAATGCCACCACTCTGATACAAAATTAGTAAAGCCCTCTTGCTTCATCGTATTAAAAAGCAAGCGCCTATTTTGACGAATCAGCAGCCAACGCTCGCTACTGATACCGAGGTTCGCCGAATAATCACGCTCAAAATAATCCGTTTGAGACAGCGTTGTTGTATTATCAAATTCAGTACCAAAATCCAGTGCAGTATTGGTCCTTAGGTCCATTAACGTCAAATCAATCGCACCACCTGAATTATGTGGAGGCACAGCAAAGCGAGATGGCTCATGTGGATGTGAGACATACTTCCTAACTTCAATCTCTAACCACTCTTTTGATCTACCCGGATGCCTTTGGTAAAGTTCACGATAAATTTGCTCAAATAATGTCTTCTGGCAGGCTACTGAACGATAGGCATCAAAAATAGCAAAGGCAAAATGTGGCGCTAAATTCTCTAATACAGCTAACAGCTTTAAATAAACGGACTGACGTGTATACATGACTGACAAAGCACCAGGTAATTTTTGCTGGTAATACTCATTTAAGCACATAATTCGAGAACTCGGCTTTAACTCAACACAAGCCGCTTGCTGCTGCAACTCGTTCAATGCCTGTTTATCTACTGTTTTATAATTATGGCAAATCGGCAGATCAGGCAGCATATTTTTTCCTACTTAATTTAACCAGGGGTTTCCCTTGACTATTTTAATGACCTGTAGCGCTTTAGCAACCGTAACCTGTCCGAATTAAACCAAGCGAAATATCTTTCATCCTCACTTTCAAACTATCAGGCTCCCTGTTATTGCCTCCAGACAATCTATCGTTCTTTAGGAGCTACCATTTAGCTTAATTAACAGTTAAAATGGCCAATTATTAATATTTAAAAAATATTTTATTTAAAAACATTATGAATAAATATCAAAAACTTAATGCAGAAAAAGCCATTGAATACGTTAAACAATACAATATATTCTTTACGCACTATGAGCACCTACGCTGTGAAGAAATTGGTGATGGCAACCTCAACCTCGTCTTTCGACTCATTAATGACAATGATAACAAAAGCTTAATTATAAAACAGGCTTTACCCTACGCTCGCTGTGTCGGTGAATCCTGGCCTTTATCGCTTGATAGAGCACGCATTGAAGCTGAAAGCACACAAATTCAAGCTAATATTTGCCCAGGCTATGTACCTAAGATTTACCATACCGATAACACACTGGCTCTCACTATCATGGAAGACCTCTCTGACCATGTAGTATTGCGCAACGGTTTAATCTCGGGGCAGTCTTATCCAGAGCTCCCACAACAAATCGGCTCTTTTCTAGCACACACACTATTTTATACATCAAATTTATATTTAGACTCCCACCTAAAAAAACAGTACCTTCGCCAATTTATTAACCCCGACCTGTGTAAAATTACTGAAGACCTGGTTTTAACTGATCCATTCTTTGGTTCAGAACGTAACCATTATGACCAAGATATTCAAACTCAAGTTACTGAACTGCAAAATAACCAACAATTACAACTTAACGTCGCTGCATTGAAATTAAAATTTCTTTCATCTACAGAAGCGCTCTTACATGGCGATGTCCATACCGGCAGTATTTTTGTAACAAAAAACTCAATGAAAGTGTTTGACTCTGAATTCGCCTATTATGGCCCCATGGGCTTTGATATTGGCCTGATTATTGGCAATATGGTATTAAGCCTTTGCTCTCATTTTATTCAAAATAATTTAAATTCAGTAAATTACTGTCTCAATGCAATTGAAATAATTTGGCAAACATTTGAAAGTAAATTTACAACACTCGCAAAAGAACACACCCAAGACCTCGCCTTTAAAAATGATATATATATTAACCACACTATAAAAAATATCTTTGCTGATACCCTAGGCTATACCGGCTGCGAGGTTATTCGCCGTATTATCGGCTTAGCTCACGTTGAAGATCTAGATGGTATGGAAAATAAAACACTTAAAAATAAAGCAGAAATTCTTGCTTTAACAATAGGCCAACAATTTATTTTAGAACAAAACCAACTCCATACAATCGATAATGTAATACAAAAACTCCAGGGACATCTGTAAAAAAAATTAAGATTATCACCTCACCTTACGCACAGGTCATAAACATTTTAATCGCCTAAGCTCTTCAAAAGCTATTTGATTTGACCGCACAAGTAATTTATATTTGAGTGCAAACGTAAGCGTCGCTACCTCGGTAGGTATTTTGCACAT
>NZ_AMFF02000021.1:127059-137032 GCF_000297215.2 Piscirickettsia salmonis LF-89 = ATCC VR-1361 | reverse complement strand
GGCCTACTCACCCCGTGCTTAGCACTCCATGGCTCGCAGCGATAGTCGCTATAAATATCCAGTAGCTCTTTATTCATTCCTGATGAAATCCCTGTATCTATCAGATTTCATTATACATTGTTTATCATATCAGTGCGTAAGGTGAGTTATCACTTAAAAAAGTCGGCAACTCGTAGCGGCTTTTTTATACATTCACGGCAAAACTCAAATGGAAATTAGTCAAGCAAGGGAAATCTTTTCGCAATATTAGACCCAGTAAGCTCAGCCACCCAACCCTCTGTATTATTAAATAAACGAATCGCTGTAAATTCAGGCTCACTGCCCATATCAAACCAATGTGCAACGTGATCTGGCACCGAGATCAAATCGTTTTGCTCACATAAAACTTGATAGACTTTATCATCAATATGCAAGCAAAACAGGCCTTTGCCTTTGACAAAAAATCTTACCTCATCTTCACTATGCGTATGTTCTGATAAAAATTTTTGCCTTAATAGAGCCTTATCTGGATGAGAGCTATCTAAAGAGATAACATCAACGGCTTGATAACCCCCTTGTTTTTTTAACCGATGAATATCCTCAGCATACATAGTTAAAATATGCTCTTCACTATCCTCAGCACTCACTTTGGCATGCGCTTGCCACTGCTCGAAACGAATACCAACATGAGCCAACTGGCTCGAAATCTCCCGTTGATTAGAGCTTTGAAAAATCATCTGATGGCTATTATTAGCATGAAATATCGTTAATTGGCTCACGAATAATCCTGTATTATAAACTTATTAAAGTTATTCACCCAAGGATGATGCTTACTGGGTTTTTGATTATCTCGGACTAACTGACAGGTTTTTAAGCCTGCTTGTTTAGCCGCATCGAGCTCTGCTGCGATATCAGATAGAAATAACACGTTTTCAGCCTGAATATTTAATTCTTCAATAATATTTTGGTAAGATTTCATTTCTTTTTTACCGCCTATTTTTGTATCATAAAACCCACTAAATAATTCCAAAATATCACCAAAATCAGAATAACTAAATAATAACTTCTGCGCTTTTACTGACCCTGAAGAATAAACATAGACAGGGATATTACGCTTACACTGCTCGCGAATAAATTCAACTGCATCACTATATAAGTGCCCAGTAAAGTCACCCTGCTGATAACCTTTCTCCCAAATCATGCCTTGTAACTGTTTTAATGCGGTAATTTTTTTATCTTCACGAATCCAGGCCAATAAAGTGTCTATCAGTTGAGCTATCGTTGCCTGCTGATTATTAATCTCATTTTTCACCGCATCTAACTGTGCAAAGACCTCTGGAGTTTCGCAAAAACAATGAATAAACTCAGGTAATTGCTTCTCAGCATAAGGGAATAGCACATCCTTTACAAAAGAGATACGCGTGATTGTACCTTCAATATCAGTTAAAATTGCTTTGATCATGAATTAACCTTGTAATTTAAAACGCTCTAGTTCACACATAAATAAAAATTCTAAACCTTCCAAGTGACGACGAGCCTCAAGGATAGAGTCTCCCCAGGCATATAAACCATGCCCTCTGATTAAAATACCATGACGAAGTGGTTTTTTAGCATGTGCTTTATTTACTTTACCCACCAATGCATCAATATCTTGATCATTATCAAAAATAGCAATATTGATCGTTTCTAAATGAGACTGAATACCCGCTAAGGATTTTTGCATCTCATAGCCATGTATCGCCAACTGACTCTCTGCTATATACCGAGAAAGTGTTGTCGCTGCGATAGAGTGGGTATGCAAGACCGCTTTTGCATGATCATCTAACTGATAGATTGCTAAATGCAAGGCTGTTTCTGCAGAAGGTTTACCTGTTCCAGTGAATTGATTACCTTCTAAATCAAACTGACAAAAACTAGCTTCAGTCAAGCAACCTTTATCATAACCACTGGCCGTCACAACAACACCATTGGCTAGACGAGCAGAAAAGTTACCTCCCGTCGCAGGCACCCAACCTTTTTCACTAATCCACGCACCTGCAGTAATTAATTGATTCACCACGTCATTATTATTTTGCATAACTTACTCTTCAAATTGCATCAATATAACCCAATCAATCACATCACTACTTTGCTAAGACACCTGCTTTAATATCGTCTAGCCCAAACACACCCGTATCTAGAATCCACCGCGTAACTAATTGAGCAGGTGTCACATCAAATGCGGGATTATAAACCTGCGATTCTGCTGGACTCCATACTATTTTACCAAATGCTCCTTTAACACCACGCACCTCGTCGCCATCACGCAGCTCAACCGGAATATCTTCACCATGTAAGCAATCACAGTCCACGGTGGTATAAGGCGCGACAACATAAAACGGAATATCATGATAATGCGCAAGTACTGCCAGATTATACGTACCAATTTTATTAGCAAAATCACCATTCACTGCAATACGATCCGCTCCGACCAATACAGCATCAATTTGGCCTTGCGCCATTAAACTTGCTGCCATATTGTCGCAAATAATTGTATTTGAAATATTTAATTGAGATAATTCCCAGGCGGTTAAACGCCCACCTTGCAACAATGGCCGAGTCTCATCAACATAAATATGGATATTATCGTTGTTTGTATGCGCCTGTTGGATAACACCCAGAGCTGTCCCCATACCCACTGTCGCTAAACTGCCTGTATTGCAATGCGTTAGTAAATTTTGCTGTGTAGCTAATAACTTAGCTCCATTCTCTGCCATTTTTTGACACAATAAAACATCTTCAAAAAACAATTTTTCAGCTGTTTTTATTAACGCTTGTCGATAATTTTCAACCTTCAATGCCAATGTCATCTGCTGAAGGTTGTTCATTAAATTAACTGCTGTCGGTCGTGATGCTTTCAGCACAGCAATTGCACTTATTAACTCACGTTTTTCCATCCCCTGCGCTGCTAAATGAGCAACCAAGACAGAGCAGGCAATACCAATTAAAGGTGCACCACGAACCCTCAACGACTGAATAATTTCAGTCATCGTATCAACATCACAACACTCTAACCATTGCATTTTATGCGGTAACAGTGTTTGATCAAGAATATAAAGGCTATTTTTCTCATAGCGCAATGCCGTTGATAATAAGTCCTGCATCAAAACCTCTAAATTCAGATAAAATAATAAGCTCTATAAGTAAGTAATGCTTAACCCAAGCTACAATTAACCGATAGACAACAGGTTAGAACATTAAAAAATCACACCGCCACCGCGCCTTTAATATGTGGATGTGGGTCATAGTTTTCTAAAATAAAATCTTCATATTTAAAATCAAAGATATCTTTAACTTCTGGATTAATCTTCATCATCGACAAACCACGGCAATCACGCTGTAACTGAGTTTTTACCTGCTCTAAATGATTTGAATATAGATGTGCATCACCTAAAGTATGGACAAAATCCCCCGGCTCTAAACCAGTCACCTGTGCAATCATCAAGGTTAATAAGGCATAAGATGCAATATTAAACGGTACACCTAAGAAAATATCGGCGCTACGCTGATACAGCTGGCACGATAATTTACCCTCTGCCACATAAAACTGAAATAACGCATGGCAAGGCGGTAAGGCCATCTTCTCAATTTCGGCCACATTCCAGGCACTAACAATTAAGCGACGTGAGTCTGGATTAATTTTAATCTGCTCAATGACCTGAGTCATTTGATCAATTGTTTTGCCATCCGCGCCCGCCCATGACCGCCACTGTGCACCGTATATCGGCCCTAAATCGCCCTCGGCATTGGCCCACTCATCCCAAATACGGACCTTATTTTCATTTAAGTAAGCAATATTAGTTTCACCCTTTAAAAACCACAGCAATTCATGAATAATCGAGCGCAAGTGCAGTTTTTTAGTAGTTAACAATGGAAAGCCTGCCGACAGGTCAAAGCGCATTTGATGACCAAAGACACTCAGTGTTCCCGTACCCGTACGATCGGTTTTCTCCGCCCCCGTCTCCAGCACGCGTTGCATTAAATCTAAATAAGTACGCATGATATTACCCTCTAACCTTGATTACTTGATTACTTGATTACTTGATTACTTGATTACTTGACTGCTTGGCTCGATAATGAGCAAAGCCATATAATAATACACCGAGAATAATCATTGGTGCGGATAATAGCTGCCCCATCGTCAGCCAATCAAACGCTATATAGCCCATCTGCGGGTCCGGTTGGCGAAAAAATTCTGCACCAAAGCGAAACAGACCATAAAATAATAAAAATAACGCTGAAACAGCCATGCGTGGCCTAGATTTACTCGAATACAACCAGAGAATTACAAATAAAATAACACCTTCGAATAAAAATTCGATCAATTGTGATGGATAACGCGGCAGTGGGCCACCACTTGGAAACACCATGCCTAGTGGGCTATCCGTCACTCGCCCCCACAGCTCATCATTAATAAAATTGCCAATACGCCCAGCTCCCAAACCAATCGGCACCACCGGCGCGACAAAATCAGTGAGCTCAAATAATGTCTTATTAAATTTACGCCCACATAACACTAGCGCAAGAATCACCCCAATGAGTCCGCCGTGAAAGGACATACCACCATCCCACACCTGAAAAATAACCAACGGGTGATCAATAAAGTGACCAAAGTCATAAAATAAAATATAGCCAATGCGGCCGCCGAGGATTACACCTAACGCACCATAAAAAATAACATCACCGACTTGTTCTTTACTCCAACAGCCATGTGAGCGCTTAGTTCGATAATTACACAGCAGCCAGGCCATAACAAAGCCAAACAAATACATCAGGCCATACCAGTGCACCTTAATCGGTCCAAGGCTCACAGCAATCGGGTCTATCTGTGGGTAGATCAGCATCTTGATTTCCTCAACTTACAAAATCCAGTCACATTCTAGCAGCAATGCAATCGGAGCTCTACACAGGGCAGCTAAACACTAAGCCGGATAATGCAACCATAAGGGCATCATCCGTATTAGCGTATTCATAAATTTTAATACACCGACATTAAATTCTTGATGGCCATAAGGATCAGTTACACGTTCAGGAAAGCCAATCCCTAAACCAAATAAACCCGGTGCAATAATGCCATTATGAGGATTGTGCACCACTGTTTCACAGCCCAAAACCTTTGGATAGCGTGACTTAAAACCAATGGCATAAACCACTTTATTACATGAGATTAACTCACTGGCTACAGCATCACTTTCTGCATGTACTCGAACTAAATTATTAGGCAGATCACCATGAATATACTGACGTGCCCATGCTGCTGCCGTGCCTTTAAGCCCCGTATTGTCAAATAAAATCCAGTCATCTATCGGCACAGCAAAACGTAATGGACGCTGATAAACATTAACGATTTTTTTCACACCCAATTCAGATAATGCCTTTATCACTAAAATACCAGAGTGAGAAGAACCAAAAACAGCAACCTGATCGTGTTGCTGACATGATTTGAGTAACTTTTGTGGATGCAAGGCGTTTTCCAAGCTAATTTCTTCAAGGCCCTCATGTATCAAACTCTTTGGTATGGCGCCTGTCGCTAAAATAGCCTGCTTAGCTCTAAATAAACCCGCAGACGTTGCCAGCTGCCAGCTGCCTTGGCTTAATGCTAGCTCATTGACGGTTGTCGCTACACTGTATACCTTTACCTTTTGGCGCAAGTTACTTGTAATCTGAGATAATGGATCGACTAAGTCTTTTAATAAGCAAATCGCCTCTGGGTCCATACGGCTTAAAGCAAATCGATCTTTGTTTTCCTGATAATAAAAATATGAGCTACTTTCAAGAAAGCGAGTAAAAAATTTAACACGCGTATTGCCTGAAACTTCCTGCCATTTTGTACCAAAATCACCAACAGTAAACGTCGGATCTAACCATAAAATTTCACTGGCAAGCACACCAAAATCCAGTAGTTTTGCAATTGCGGCAATACCTGCAGGACCCGCGCCCACCACTGCCCATGCCATCACCTTCTGTTGCATATACGCTCCCTGATCTATAAAGCCCAAACTAAATCCAGCTTATACAAGCTTTCCGCTTTAGTAAAATAGCTATCACTCATCACAACCATCATCAATATTGATCGGTTAATTCCCATGTTTTTTTGCAAAACCCGCCTGATCAATCTAATATGCACATAGTTAATTAACCCTTAACCGTGTATAAGTGCTTTATTTTGATGGAAAATGTAGTTTTATTTACTGTTCTTGCCTGTATCTTCGGCTTTTGTATGACCTGGGGCGTTGGTGCCAACGACCTCGCTAATGTCCTCGGCACCTCGATGGGCTCGCGTTCACTCACCGTAAAACAAGCGATTATCGTTGCCATTATTTTTGAGTTTGCCGGTGCTTACCTTGCTAGTGGTAATGTCGCTAATACGCTAAGAAATGGTATTATCGACCTCAATCTTTTATCAAGCGAGCCACAATTGTTTATTTACGGCATGCTTGCCGTCTTGCTCGCTGGATTTAGCTGGATGCTAACGGCCAGCTATTTTGGCCTCCCAGTATCAATTACTCATACGATCGTTGGGGCAATTGTCGGCTTTGGTGCCATCACTATCAGCTTTCATGCGGTCCATTGGGATACCGTGGGTACGATTGCACTGAGTTGGATTATTTCCCCTTTACTGGCCGGAGCCTGTGCCTTTCTTGTTTTTACCAGTATTCAAAAAATTATTTTCGCCAAATCTCATCCAGCTAAAAGCGCCATGCATGCGATTCCCTGTTATGGCCTCTTGTTTGCCCTTATCTTTGGCAGTCTATTAGTTGAGCATATTTTGCAACATTTTGGGAAACACTCATTGCGCCTGCAGTTTGGAGTGACTCTTGCATTTGCCATCATCATCTATATTGCCCTCGCGCGCTTTACCCGTAGCTTTATAAAAAAACGCAAGCTAGAAGGGGCGGCACGCCGCCATGAATTCCAACTACTAGAGCATATGTTTAAACCTTTAACCATGCTCACCGCCTGTGCCATGGTCTTCGCTCACGGCTCAAACGATGTAGCTAACGCTGTTGGCCCCATGGCTGCGGTTGTTGATACCGCACTATCCGGCTCACTCAGCCCAACCAGCAATATGCCACCTTGGATTCTTGGCTTAGGCTGCGCTGGGGTGATTGTCGGCTTTTTAATGTATGGTCGCCGCGTTATTCAAACCGTTGGCTCGAATATCACTCAACTCACACCCTCTCGTGCCTTTGCCGCTATTTTTTCTGCAGCGATGACCTCCTCAATTGCAACCACCACCGGTATTCCGGTGTCAGTCACCCAAATTTTAGTCGGCGCCGTGTTTGGCGTCGGCTTTGCCCGTGGCTTAACTGCACTCAACTTAAACGTGATTCGTAATATTTTCATGTCGTGGGTGATCACCCTACCCGCCGGAGCAACCTTTGCCGTTATCTATTTTTATATTTTCCGTGCACTCGCTGGATGTTAAAATGCCCATATGCTTAAAGAAAAGACAAAAAAAGGATTAAAAAGCAATGCCAAGCACCCCTTTACTAAATATGTTTCGCCGCTCACCCTTCTTGCCACTACAAGAGCATATGCAACAGGTGGCCAATATCAGTCCATTACTAGTTGAATTTTGTCGCCTAGCATTCTCACAGGAGTGGGAACATGCAGAGCAATTAAAAGACAAAATTTTAACCAATGATAAGCAGGCCGATGAGTTACTGCGTGATATCCGCACACACATGCCCAAAGGCTTATTTTTACCCGTTGCACGCACTGACTTGCTCGACCTGATTAAAACTCAAGATAAGATTATTGATAAAAATAAAGACATTTTATCTTTAATATTTAACCGTAAAATGCAGCTACCGGCCCCCGTTACTACGTTATACCTCAAGTTTTTAACACACAGCTTAGCCGCGGTCGAACAAGCCCACGTCGTCATTCGCGAACTTGATGATCTAATGGACGCAGGCTTTACCAAACACGAGTCAAACATTGTCGAAACCATGGTCACCGATTTAGACCATACAGAAGAGCAAGCACGTGAGCTTTACGAACACGCCTCTTTGGCCTTATTGAAGTTGGAAAATGAATTACCGCCGGTCAATACCATGTTTATTTATAAACTCTTTGACTATACGATAGAAATTGCTCAATTAGCACGCAGTGTCGGCGCTAAACTAGAAGTCTTATTTGCACATTAAAAACCGAAAAATATACAAAATAAAAGAACGCCATGCAGGTAAAATAAATATCTACATGGCCAGAACGATAGTGATTTAAGCTAACTTAGAATGTATCGCGGCGTTTTTGCCCATACGTATTCGCATGGTTTTTATGATAGCCTTGTTCACAAATTGTTGAGATTGCGTGTTTATAAATCATCATTGGACTTTTGCGTTGATCTTCTATCATGACAATAAAGCGATCGGTTTGAATAATCTTACCGGTCATACGCTGCCCACCGATCAAAAAGATATTAACCTCCTCACCCTTTTCAATCAGCTGTTCAATAAATTTATCTTGGCAACTGATACTTTGTTGCTTGTCGTTATCTTTTTTACTCATCATCTATTTGCCCTTAGTCCATACTGGTGGCCGCGCCTTGCTCTGTCTTTCGGCACCGTTAATTATCGATTTTCGGCTTTTGCCCCACTTGCTATCAATATACAACAGTCTGCCTGCTTTTAATAATGAAAATACAACCAAACAATGCAATCAAAGCCAAGCTGCAGATACAACTAGCAAAATACACAGCACTGCTGGGGCCTAAAGTCATCATCAAGGTGACCAACAGCGCAGAGCCCGCAAAGCGAATACAGCCTAAAAGAGCCGCGGCAGAACCAGCAATATGACCAAAAGGCATCATTGCACCGACAACAGCAGGGGATACCGTCCAGGCGATGCCTGTACTAATCATAAACATTGGCAGCATAATCGCGGTCAAACTTACACTCGTGCTGCAATATAGCCAAATCATCATCGTAAAACCACCAACTAACATACACAACACCCCTAAACCCATCCAAAAGCGAATGCTGACATATTTCACACCAAAGCCACCAATAAAGCTCATAACCATCAACACCAGGGCATTTAAACCAAACCAATAACCAAACTCGGTCTTAGCTAAGCCTAACTGATCAATAAGTAAATAAGGCGAAAAAGAAAAAAATAAAAATAAAATACTAAAGCTGCATAGACTAATTATACTATGGAGAAAAAATTGTCGATGAAAAATTAACTGACGATACACAGCTAAACAGCTTTTAAAATTAAGCAAGTTTACCTGACGCCTAACACAAGTCTCTTGCAAACCCAGTAACATTTGCAAGCACAATAAGACACCACAACCAGCCAGCACCCAAAAGGTCATCTGCCAGGATAAATAACTCCCAATAAAAGGTGCAAAAACCGGAGCTAAAGCCACCGCACTTGAAATATAGCTCATCACCTGTGCACCACGCTCGTCTTCATAGATATCGCGAACAATCGCATTGGCTGCAACCATGCAACAACACGCCCCCATCCCTTGAATAAAACGTGCACCAACCAACCACTCAGCACTCGGAGAAAGTGCAGTTAATACAGATGCACTGATATATAAGAAAAAACCACTATAAATAATCTTTAAACGACCAAGAGCATCACTCAACGGCCCAACAACAATTTGCCCAAGTCCCACGGCTAAAATAAAAATACCGAGGCTCCCTTGTACCCACAGCGCTTTATCCGGCCACAAAACCAATAAATCCGGAATCGAGGGAATATACATATCCATGGCCATAGCTGAAATAAAGTTTAATGGAAATAACATGATAACGGTAAGAAAGGTGCTTTTTCCCACCATTTTTGCTCACTCCAAATAAATTAAATAACCTTGGCTGATATAACCATAAAGTATAGCGCTTTACCCCTTAACTAATCGATTAACTAATCAATTAGCTATTATAGCGCTCAACGAATAGTTTCTGACATTGACTTCATTACTTGACTAAGCGCTGTC
>NZ_AMFF02000021.1:117147-127029 GCF_000297215.2 Piscirickettsia salmonis LF-89 = ATCC VR-1361 | reverse complement strand
AATTCTTAAGTCATAACTGTAAGGAGAAGGCATCGTCTTTCCTTATTGTATTTTTTAACCTACTGATAGTATGTCAGAAACTGTTGATCGAGCGCTATAACTCATCTTTAAATAATGTCTCTAAATAACGCCCCTTTAAAAATAAACTTGACTTATTATAAACAAAAAATATAATCAACAAAGTTTATTAAAAGTATAATTCTAACTGTTAATTTAAGGACTGGAGCTCTCGTCATGATACATTCTTCTTTAATCAAAGGCATCGCATTGACTTTATTCAGTGCATTAAGTTATGCCAGCCTAGCAGCGGTCATTAAGCACCACCCAGAAGTCCCGTTAAGCCTTCTTGTATTTGCTCAAAGCTTGGTTTGCTTAGTATTAATCCTCCCTATCATCATACAACAAAATAAAAAAACAGCAGGTGCGTTAAAAAATAAAAAAAGCTTATTTAAAACAAATTATCTGCACTTTCATATTATTCGTGCTTTTTTTAGCTTAGGCATTAGCTATTGCTTATTTTTTGCTTTAAAAACGATTCCTTTAGTCAATGGTGTGCTCCTGGCAAATACCTCTGCCTTATTTACGCCGTTTCTTGCACTGCTTTTTTTCAGGCAAAAAATTAACCATAAACTGTGGCCAGCAATTCTTATTGGCTTTGTTGGTGTCGCCATCATTTTAAACCCAAGTCATGACGGCTTCTTGCGTGGTGGTGCCTTATTTGCACTCGCCTCAGCGCTATGTGTCTCATCTTCTATGCTCTTTATTCGCCGCACTACCGACCAAGATTCAGGACTAACCAGCGCTTTTTATTATTTTTTACTCTCCAGCATTATCTCTGGGGTTTTTCTAGCCATTAATCAGCCTCACCTGTCAACGAGCTTTATTCGTATCATTTTAGTCACCGGCCTGTTGTTTTTCTGTACTCAGTTTGCCTTAACACTCGCCTTGCAATTTATTGATGCTCATATCGTCTCTACACTGTATTACAGTAATATTGTCTTTGCTGTGCTCATCTCGGTTATACTCTTACATGCTCCAACCAGCCTACTGATGCTAGGTGGCATTGTGCTGGTATGTTTCTCAGGCATCGGCTGTGTTTATATCCAAAATAAACAGAAAAAACATAACATTCATCACACTCAACATGGAGTCACGCAAACTTATGCAACCGATTAATGAACTTGAATTTCTTATCTGCGATATCAGCAACTGGTGGCGCCGCATATACTCTTGCAATAGCCAAGACTTAGGTCTTGGCCCAACAGAGCGCCGTGCCTTGTATGCCATTCATCAGAACCCAGGACTCACGCAAGTTCAACTTGCCGAGTTTCTTGATATCGAGCCACAGGGCTTAACGCGTATACTCGATCATTTTGTTGCTTCAAATTGGCTACGTAAAGAAATCGCCCCACATGACCGCCGTGCGCGTTGCCTCTACCTTACCCCCAATGCAACACCTATTATTGAGAAAATTCGTGCTATCGGTGATAAGTTTCGCCCGCAATCACTTACGGGCATTGATGATGATGAACTCACTGCGTTTATCATGACTATCAGGAAAATGAAAGACAATCTTGCAAGCATCAAATTTAAAAAATAACTTAATAAAGTTGGCCTGAACTCCCACCTGGCAATGGAGTCTTACCCTACAGGTGAGTCTGTAACGTAAGAGGCCAACTATGCTAAGTAAACACCATAATTTGAGCGAAGAGTTTGCACCCTATAAAGAAACCTGCAACCAGTTAAAACAACAGGATCTAGAATTTCATCAACTCTGGCAGCAATTCCACCATATCGACAAAGAAATTAATAAAACCATATCTGTCATCACCGCCTCTCAGCTCAAGCGCCAACGCTTAAAAATACAAGATGCGATTTATAGCCGCCTTAAAGCCTGTGCTTAAACTTAAATATCAGTGATAACACCTAATATATCTAACCAGGTTAAGCTAGATTAATTAACCCAAACATTCATAAATAGATCCACAAATAAGCAGATGGTGCGCTATCTGCGGCTGTAACAAAACATAATAAAATAATTATATTTACAAAAAAAATATAAAAAAAATATAAAAAATCAAAGTTTTTAGTATAAAATCCAACAACATAAAAATTATTATTAATTTAAATTAACTTTCTTCTTAATTTAAGAAATAACACAATACTAATCCAAATAAATGTACAAAGGGGTAAATATGGACTTTCAAGGCATAAAGAAACAAGTATTAAGTCTATTAGGCCAAATTTATCTGCATGAAAGTGAAGATGAAGATAATTATGTCCATGTTGCACGTGCCAGGCTAGCGCAACAGACGATCAGTAAAATTGAGCCTACTGGCTCGCTATCAACCGTCATGCTGGAACTAAAAAACCTTAAAGGCTCACCTGCTTTTAAAGATTACTTTTCTTCTCACCATCCAGAGTCTGCCAATCGGCACTTCGACAACAAACTGAAAAAGATCTGGATTGATTGCCAAAAATGTATAGATGATTGTACGAAAGAAATGAAGGACTGGGAAGAAGACTTAAAAGTTCGACAGCAAACGTTAGATGCTGCAAATACTCATGCTTTGCCCATTTTAGCGGCGATAAAAAGCCAAATTATTAGCAAAGTCCAAGGCGAGGACTTTAAATTCGGGATCTTTGGCAGCTCATACAGCATTAAAGATGAAGACACAGGTAACATTTATCCAGTGCCACGAAGAGTATACAAAATCATGAGTCTTCTTAAAGACCCAAGATTTAGCCCAGCAGAGGTACTAGAAGAAATCAACGCAATAAGAGATCAAGCTGCAAGTGGCTATCAATCGAGTACATTATACTATTTTGGCAGAACCCAAGACTCAACAAATAGGTTTCTTGCTGAGCTTAACTGTGAAGCTCCAGCCGCAACTCATTAATAAATATTGGGGCTGACACCTAACTAGACCCTTAAGATCTGTGTATTTGTAATATAAATACATCGGTTGTGCATTAGCGTCAAATTAAACTGGATACTTCAAGTGTTAACTTTTAACTTTTAACTTTTAACTTTTAACTTTTAACTTTTAACTTTTAACTTTTAACTTTTAACTTTTAACTTTTAACTTTTAACTTTTAATAAAAGTAAAATTAATTTAAAAAATTTGTTATTTATAAATATAAAAAAGTAGATTATTTTATTAAAATAACCAAATTAATAACCTATAAAAATAATTTACAAAATATTTACAAAATATTTACTTTGTTAATTATATATTTATTTTGTCTCTTGAGTAAAATCAAGGTTATCAAGCAAAAATAATTAACTTAAATTTAAGTTCTATGCATACAATCTAAAAAATTATTTTCAATAGCAAGGGGATAAAAGATGTTACCTAAATTTGAAGATATACATAAAAAAGCACAAGGCTTTATAAACCATTTTATACAAAACAAAGATAAAGGTGAGTTTTGGAAACTTAGTCACGACTATAAAGAAAGAGAAAAACGAGATCACCTACTTTTTCAAATTAAAGAGGATATTGATAATTCTAAATCGGTTTATGACCTACTAAAACCTTTAGGAACAATCCAAAGAAATGAATTAACTCAAAAATATTTAACCTATAGTTGTCCTGAATCAACTCGATTAAAAAAATTTTTAGGTGATTGTTTAAATAACTGCGAACAACATATAGATAATCTTATCAATAAAAAATTAAACACCATAAAGGATAAAATTTTATCCCACGCCCAAGAAGGTCGCTTTGAGTTTGGTTGGGGTGGCAGCTGCTATTCTATCCACGACGAGAATGGTACCCGCCGGAAAGTTCCACGTAGGGTACAGTACATCTATGAAGCGATTACTGGTGATCTACCTTTAAAAGATAAGCTTGCTATAGTAAACAATCTATTAGCCACTGCAAAGCCTGATTCTGGTTATAAAGCAGGTCTTCTCTGGTGGGGTAGAACTCAAAACTCTACAACTGACTTTCTTCAAAGCCTTGACTGTCCTGAGCTCCACTAGCCGTTGTTGGGGGCGTACTAAAATAAAAATGCTGGTGGTACTGTAGAAAAAGCATATATTAACAATATATGCACAACAATCAGGATTTTATCAAGACTTCTACAAATGCCTCACTGAACAACAGAGAAAGTCCAACTGGGGCAACTTTTTTACCCATGATCACGCATTGACTCCAATATTTTATTACAATCATTACCCCTGAATATCCAGACAATGCAAAGCATAAATACTCAAATTTATAGTAAAGTTATAACAGGTCATTTAATACTTGACCTAAGGCGCCCTATTGAGCTTGAATTATAGTAATTTAACACTATAAGACAAGCAACAATACATGAAACAACGAACTACAAAAAACGTGATAATCACTAGCTTGTTAATCATGCTTCCCCTACTAAATTCAGCGAACAGCATTATCGGTGCAGTAGAACATACCAAAATTCCATTTATTGATGAAAGCATACGCACTCGCATTGACTCTGGTGCAAAAATTGGTGCTATCAGTGGCTTTGATCTTGATATCTTTAATAAAAGCGGCAAAGACTATATTTCCTTTACCTTTGAAAGCCCTAAAGGTCATATTCGCCATCGCTTTACTTTACCCATTGCTCGCTATATCCATATTAAAGAACGTCGCACGCAAGGCTCCGAGCAAAATAAGCTAGCCAAGCGCCCAGTTATTGTTTTACCGGTGTGTGTAGGTCATACAGTTAAAAAAGTAGAACTTAGCATTCTTGATCGTCGCAATTTTATGTACCCTATTTTACTAGGTCGTGATGCTATTATTAAATTCAATCGCTTAATTGATCCGGCCCAGCGCTTTATAACTAAGCCTACCTGTCAAGAAAGTGAGCTTACACAATGAGAATCAGCACTAACCTTCACTTTAAGCTTTTGGTCGCCGCATTATTTATTATTGGAATTTTTATCACCTGCTATCAAATTAAAACACTCAATACACCCATGACACCAAGTACTGAGACCTCAGTCTGGACCGTTGAAGCAAAAGTTCAATTTCAACCTGAAAAGAATAAACCCATCAAAGCTGAACTCACCTTGCCAAATACCTATCAAGATAATATGAAAATTCTGAATGAAAAGTTTATTTCACGCAATTATGGTTATTCTACTGCTAAAAGTAACGATAATGTCCGTGTCGTTACCTGGTCTATCCGTCGCGCTAAGGGCCTACAAGCACTGTATTATCATTTTGTCGTCCACCAACAACACCAACCGGGCAAGATCGCAGCGCCTAGCCAAACTATAGAAGCTTATCCATTTGTTAATAGCCAAAAAGTTGCCGCGGATGCCCTACTTGCCCCCATCCGTCAACAATCAGCAGATATTGCAAGCTTTACTCAAGAGACAATTCGCCTCTTAAATCAAAAGGATGATCATAACGCCACATTATTATTAAAAGATGCCGACTCCTCACTTAAGCGCGCTGTTGTCATCACTCGCCTGCTCTCTTTAGCAAAAATCCCGGCAAAAGTTATTTATGACATTTATTTATTACCTGGCACCACTCAGCCTGTCCCATGGATTGCTAGTTTTAATGGTAAAAAATGGCTTTACTTTAATCCCGTCACCGGTACTGCCGGGCTACCCGATAATGTGATGCTCTGGTCACAAGGAGAAGAGCCATTATTTAAAATTTCGGGTGCCAATCAGGCAAAAATAACCTTTACCGTATCAGAAAGCCATTTAAATGCCTTAGCATTTTTACAGCCTGATCACAGTGAAAAAGCCACTAATTTTATTAACTTCACCTTGTTAAGCCTCCCCTTACAAACTCAAGAGATTTATAAAATCTTAATGACCGTGCCAATCGGTGTGCTGATTATTTTGTTATTACGTAGTTTTGTCGGCGTCACCACTTTGGGCACCTTTATGCCGGTATTGATTGCGCTAGCTTTTCGCGAAACCCATATTGTTTGGGGAGTGGTTTTATTTACTTTAGTCACCTCCATTGGCCTTTTAGCGCGCGGTTATTTAAATCAGCTGCAGCTCCTACTGGTCCCAAGACTTGCCGTTATTTTAACGCTAGTGATTATAATGATGGCCATGATCAGCATATTTAGCTATAAACTCGGCTTTGAACGCGGCTTATCCATTGCCCTCTTTCCGATGGTGATTTTAACCATGACCATCGAGCGCGTCTCTATTTTATGGGATGAACGCGGGCCACAAGAAGCACTGATTGCTGCAACCGGCAGTTTAATTACCGCCATTTTAGCTTATCTGACGATGACCAATAGTTTAATCACCTATTGGGCCTTTGCCTTTCCCGGCTTAACCTTAATTATTATTGCTATAATGCTCTTAATCGGTCGTTATACTGGCTACAGACTATCTGAATTACTGCGTTTTAAAGCCTTTGCGAGCAAACTATGATCAGCCTGTGGAAGACCTATCAGGCGCTTAAAACAAAGGGCATTTTAGGCATTAATCAGCGTAATGCTGACTTTATTATTCGCTATAATCAGCGCAAATACTACCCTTTAGTCGATGATAAAATCATGACAAAAACCCTTGCGATTAAAGATGGTATTGCCGTCCCTAAATTATATGCAACCCTTAAAACTGACCATGATACTCACCATCTGGAGCAAATTTTAGCCAATCGAACGGATTTTGTCATTAAACCGGCCCGTGGTGCTGGCGGTGATGGTATTTTAGTCATTACCAACCGCCATGGTGAGCGTTTTCGCAAAGTCAGTGGTGCACTGTTACACTTAGACGATATTCGTCATCACATTTCTAATATCTTAAGTGGGGTATACAGTCTTGGTGGCCAACGTGATCAGGCCATGATTGAATACCGCGTACAATTTGATCCATTATTTAAAAAAATCAGCTATCAAGGTGTGCCCGATATTCGTATTATTGTCCTAAAAGGCTATCCTGCGATGGCGATGGTGCGTCTACCCACTCGGCTCTCTGATGGCAAAGCCAACCTTCATCAAGGTGCAATTGGCGTTGGCATTGACTTAACAACAGGCATCACCTTAGAAGGTGTTTGGATGAATGACCCAATTCATGAACATCCGGATACTGGCTATGCTGTACCAGGCTTACAGATTCCTCACTGGGATCATTTTTTAAACCTTGCTGCACGCTGTTACGAGCTTACTCAACTAGGTTATTTAGGTGTGGATATTATCCTTGATAAAGACAAAGGCCCACTCATGCTTGAGCTTAATGCGCGTCCTGGTTTAAATATTCAAATTGCGAATAATAGCGGCTTATTGCATCGATTACGTTTCATTGAGCAACAAAATCAACAACGCACAGCCGATGAACGCATTGCTTTCATCAAACATCAGTTCGCAAAAATATAATATTCTAAGTGCCTCTCTCTGCTCTCCAGGTGCTAAGTGAGGCCAGGCAGCTAATTTAATAAAAATTAAAAAATAAATACAAACAAATACTATAACAGGACTTACGCATTGACAACAAAATCCAGTTATGCACCTATAAAAAATTGGTATTTTCAGTACGTTTTTTTCATAACTTGCATGAAGTTTTGTCAAAGCTCATATTTTTTACTCCCTTCGAAAGTTTGTAAAAAAGTGATTAAAAGGCTACAGCCATTGATATCTCTAGCTTTCATGTTTTCAAAAAGCTGTCAATGCGTAAGTCCTGTATAAATAATAATAATTATTGTTACTTAAGCTAGCTTCTATAAAACACTTTCATGCGTTAAAATAGCTAGATTCAGCTAAATCTATTGTAAGACATGATCGATAAGGGCCTTATTATGTATACTGGAATTACCCAAGGCGTTTTTGCAGTCGTTGAACTAGAAAAAAAAGACCAACTCACCTGCTTTAGCATACAATTAGCCGATACCTTAACCCGCAATCTTAAAATAGGTGCCAGTGTTAATCTTGATGGCGTTTGTCACACCGTCACTGCCATCAACAATTCTATCATCAGTTTTGCATCCGGCGCTGAAACTCTCAAACTCACCACATTCGATGCACTTTGTTTAGGTCGTACTTTAAGTGTAGAACGCTCACATATCACAGGAGAAGAAAATGGTGGGCACGCAATGTATGGCCACGTTATCGGTACAGCAACAGTGAAACAGGTTACAATACAAGGTGATAACCTAAATTTACGCTTATCCTGTAATCCAGCATGGATGAAATATATTCTGTATAAAGGCTTTATCAGTGTTGATGGCTGTAGCCTCACCGTAGGACAAACCTCTTCACATGGCGAGTTTGAAATTAATCTCATTCCCGAGACGCTACGCGTTACTAATTTCCCTTATAAAAAGCCGGGTAATAAAGTCAATATTGAAATCGACCCGACAACCTATACAATAGTGACAACCGTTGAGCGCATTATGGCACAACAGCTAAAAAATCACACCGGTCAAATTTAAAAATAATAAAAAATACGATTAATCATTAAATAAACGTCTTTAAGCAGCTTTTTATGCCAGCCAACAATTTTTTTGGTATACCCCCCATTAAAGATAATAATTACAAAATACACTTTCATTTCAAAAGCTTAATATTTACAATAACTTTAAGTTATTTTTTTAAAATAAAAATTTAATAAGTAGATTTATTAAATAAAACCACTATAATTAATTTTTACTAAAAAATATTAAGATATAACCTTATGCGTAAAATTATTTTGTTTTTATCTATCGCCTTAATAACCAGCTCAGGTTGGGCGACTGGCTCATCTACCGACTCAAGTAAATTTCAGCAATGGAGCGAAAAAGCCAAAACAGCAACAGAGAATGCATGGGAAAAAACAAAAAGTGGGTCACAAAGCCTCTGGAATAAAGTACATCCGAAAAAATCGGACTCATAGCTAAGTTAAGAATGGCTAACTCTGAACCCAAATAAGCTAATACTGCGTTTTTTTCAACATATCACGTGCTTTTTTAATACCTTTTGTTACAAGATTATCAAATTAATAATCCACAAGATACGACACTAACATATATCTATACTAACACCTAAGCTCAAAATAGTCGTTGTAATTTTAAAGCAAGACGTTTTAAATCAATTCAATTTTCTGTATTTTTTTGAAAATCAACGAAAAATAAAATCTCTATACAGTCCGTGTTGCTTAAACTTTATTTTTGGTGTAAATCTGATATTGCTCTCCTTTTTTATTAACTTTTAAAATTCAGTATTACACCTTGAGGTTACCTAATATGCCGAAATTAAAGTATCAAAGAGAGCGGCGTGGCTCCATCATTGAAAGACAATTAGAAGATGATGTTGTTACTCTCTATCAACCAATAGAAGAGCTCGGCGTAGGCAAATATGGTAGCGTCAGAGCATTTGCCTCTGCGACTAATTCAGTCAAATTTGCAGTCAAACGCCCTCTACACCCAAATAAGGATACTATACATAAACTTAAAGTAGAAAAAACGTTTTTCGAAAAAGCTTATCCAGATACTGAGGTTTTATTTGAAGAAGTTGATACTTTAGACTGCCGTTTGGTGATGCCACTGTTCCCAGGGAAGGATTTTCATAACACACAGGACTTACGCATTGACAACAAAATCCAGTTATGCACCTATAAAAAATTGGTATTTTCAGTACGTTTTTTTCATAATTTGCATGAAGTTTTGTCATAAGCTCATATTTTTTACTCTCTTCGAAAGTTTGTAAAAAAGTGATTAAAAGGCTACAGCCATTGATATCTCTAGCTTTCATGTTTTCAAAAAGCTGTCAATGCGTAAGTCCTGACACATTAAAAAGCTATCCACACCGAACAGATGAGGTTATTGTTGCTGTAGCACTAGAGCTGCACAGGCTACACCTCCTAAAGATGCAACATGGTGATATTAAGTTTGACAATATCATTATTACAGAAAAAAATGGTGTATTTGATGTAAAATTTCTTGGCTTTGGCTTTGC
>NZ_AMFF02000021.1:101227-116571 GCF_000297215.2 Piscirickettsia salmonis LF-89 = ATCC VR-1361 | reverse complement strand
TGAAATCCCTGTATCTATCAGATTTCATTATACATTGTTTATCATGTCAGTGCGTAAGGTGAGTTAATAATATTACAGGATTTAATCAAAGTTACTTATGTTTAAAAGCTATTCGTGATGAAACTCAGCAAGTTTATCAAGAAGTCAAAGCCGAACTCGACTCAGAAAGTCAAATACACGATTTAAGCAACCGCTTCAAGCAATATCAATCTCAAGCCATGCAAGCAGCTTTTGATTATTTAATGGCGAAAGAACCCTCTTTACAACAGCTGACCGAACAATTATCGCAATATGAAAGTGATCTTATAACTTCTACAAGCTTAAAAAGTCTTTATTCAGGTTCGACAAGCGTTTGCGCTAAAATTTTAGAAAAAATAAGAACCCGCAGCCATGAGCAAACGACAGCAGACACTCCTGAGCCATCAGAACTGCCATTTTTTTCGCAACAACAAGCAAACACCAGTGCAGCTAGTCCAGTAGAATCTATGGAGAATAGACCACCACATCAGCCTTAGCCCAACATCGACTAATATAGCCTACTAATTGTTATAATAGGTAGGTAAAATATAAGCTCTATTTTGCGCTTGTTCTCAGCTCAGTTAACAGCATATGTCAAAAATTAGAAATGATAGTTCACTCCAATAGGAAAATAAGTGATGCTGTTAATGTTATTTTTAAACATATAAATCATAGAGCTAGAAAGAGAAAAACCAGGTGTGAGGTAAAACTCCATCCCCACCCCAACTTGAGGCATAAGTCTATTATTTTGTTGATCAACCATAACAGTAGAAGATGATGGAGAATAGATCACTTTGTTATATGTATCTTCATGTGTTAAAGCAATTCCTGTTAAACCGAATACGGTAAAACGACGAGAAACAGGGTATAAAAATTTAGCATTAATAGCGCCGGAATAAAGATAATGATGCTCAGGGCCAATAGATGTATCACCGGAATATGTATTACCTGAACTACCATTGTAGTAATAAAAACTTCCTTCAAGTGAAAAATATCGATTAAACTGATACCCTAGCACCGCTCCCAAACCAATGCTCCTAGAACCAAATAATGTATCACTTATTGATGCGCCTTCAGGAAGGTCATGACCATAGGGAACGATTTGTCCGCCAAAATACACCCCAAGTCTACTATCTGCTAATACTGGTGAGATATTAGTGTCTTGTTGATCTATGCCTTTTCCATAAGAACATATGCTCACAAGCATTGAAATAATAACTGACAGTATAGAAAACTTAATAACCATGAGTACCTTCACTTAAGCAACATTAAACAAAATGCTTATATCTATTGATTCACTATCCCTTCACCTGAAGAGCAACATACACTTAAATAGTCATTAAAGAGTCAGCTAAAGCTTTTATCAAATAAATAAAGACTATAACCCAGCTTAAATCACAATAAAGCAAATTTCAAATGACAAAGGGTAACCAGCCAGACACCTAATATCCACTGGCTCTCAGTATGTGATCAAGTCAAAATTAAAATTTTATATCATTAAATTTTTTATTAGCAGCCTCACTGCTCACTTCTACAAATTGAGGATGACCAGATGTATCTCGCGTTGTAAATGTAACACTGACTCCCGTACTCCCCAACAGTATCTCGCCTGGCTGACTTTCTGAACCATTGCCAATATATTGATAACTGCCATAAGACGCATTAAATGATTCATTATTGTTTGTTTTATAATGTGGTTCAGCAAAAAGTTTTACCCCCGTAACTTCAGATGTAGAGCACTCTATCGGCAGGACTTTATGTTTCCCCGGTGCAAGATTACTAATTGTGCCAAGAACAATTCCATCTGACCCAATCGCATTAAAATCAACATCAGAATACTGAGTTTCACCTTGTGAACTCGGATTACTCGGTACTGTAATGTTTATATTACAGACTGTTTTAGCCACTGTTGCTGCTTGGGTTAAACTTGCTACAGACAACAACCCTAAAGAAATAACAGCTAACGATGTTTTTTTCATAAAAATATAACCTTAGATTTTAAAAATTCACTGATCATTTTCACATTATTTCAAACACAAGAAACTCTACCTTGAAATCAAGGCAAAACAACTAGAAACTTCCTCTTAAAATAACCATAAAAAAATAAAAAACTTTACTTTAAATTATTTTAAAATGTCCGAAAATTTTACTTTTTTTACTTTGTAGTGCAGTCCTATCGCAGTTTAATTTTTCCAAGTAACACTTTCCTGCCGATGACAAAGAACGGCTTAAGCCCATTTTTGCACCAATACAGGACTTACGCATTGACAGCTTATTGAAAACATGAAAGCTAGAGATATCAATGGCTGTAGCCTTTTAATCACTTTTTTACAAACTTTCGAAGAGAGTAAAAAATATGAGCTTATGACAAAACTTCATGCAAGTTATGAAAAAAACGTACTGAAAATACCAATTTTTTATAGGTGCATAACTGGATTTTGTTGTCAATGCGTAAGTCCTGTAAGATAATTTAATACTTTCTAAACTTGCCAAAACTAAAATTAAAACTAAGACGCTTTTCAATCATCACGTTTTTTTACAATGACTCGAAAAGCTAACTTTGCATAATCAGCTATACGCTTAAGCTCTTTAATAAATAAAAAAGAGGCAATACGCCTCTTTTCTATTCGTAATTAACCTATTATCACACAAGGCTCACTTAAAAATTAGCACAGCCCCACACTATTTTACCTGTGCAGGACTTACGCATTGACAGCTGTTTTAAAACATGAAAGCTAGAGACATCAATAGATCTAGCCTTTTAATCACTTTTTTACAAACTCTCTGAAGAGAGCAAAAGTATGAGTTTATGACAAAAGTTCATACAAGTTATGAAAAAAAATGTACTGAAAATACCAATTTTTTGTGGGTGCATAACTAGGCTCCGTTGACATTTATTCTTAACCATTATATATGGAAATGTCAACGGAGCCTAGATTTTGTTGTCAATGCGTAAGTCCTGCTGTGGACGCATATGTGGAAATAAAATCACATCACGAATCGATGAGCTATCAGTAAAGAGCATCACCAAACGATCAATACCAATGCCCTCACCCGCAGTCGGTGGCATACCATGTTCAAGCGCAGTAATATAATCTGCATCATAATGCATGGCTTCAGCATCCCCAGCATCTTTTTCTGCAACCTGGCGCTTAAAGCGCTCTGCTTGGTCCTCAGGGTCATTGAGCTCAGAAAAACCATTGGCAACCTCACGACCGCCACAGAAAAATTCAAAGCGGTCGGTAATAAATGGATCATTATCATTCAAACGCGCTAATGGTGAAACTTCAGCTGGGTATTCAGTAATAAACGTCGGTTGACGTAACTGCTCTTCGACCGTCGCTTCAAAAATCTCTGTAATAACCTTACCACGACCTTCATGACCCTTAAGTTTTACTCCTGTGCGCTCAGCAACAGCAATGGCACTCGCTAAAGTGACTAAATCTTCACGATGAATATCTTGATTAAAGTGCAAAATCGAATCGATCATGCTCATACGGACAAAAGGCTGATCAAAGTCATAGACTTCACCCTGGTAAGGTACTTGAGCTTGACCTAAAACCTCTGTGGCCACTGTGCGGAGCATCTGTTCAGTTAAGTCCATTAAATCATGATAATCCGCATGCGCTTGGTAAAATTCCAACATGGTAAATTCCGGGTTATGACGCGTCGACAAGCCTTCATTACGGAAATTACGATTAATTTCAAACACCCGCTCAAAGCCACCGACCACTAAGCGCTTTAAATACAATTCGGGCGCAATACGCAAATACATATCTAAACCCAGACTATTATGATGAGTAATAAATGGACGTGCACTCGCCCCACCTGGAATCACCTGCAACATCGGTGTTTCGACTTCCATATAATCACGTTCAGTTAAAAACCGACGAATACTTGCGACTACTTTTGAGCGAATAATAAACGCATTACGAGATTCATCATTAACGATCAGGTCTAAATAGCGCTGGCGGTAACGGGTTTCCACTTCAGCTAAGCCATGATGTTTGTCCGGCAAAGGCCGCAGAGCTTTAGTCAATAAACGCAGATTACTGGCCTTAACAGAGAGCTCACCCTTATTGGTTTTAAACATCACCCCTTCAATTGCAACAATATCACCTAAATCCCAACTTTTAAAAGCGTGGTATTGGCCTTCAGGTAAATCATCACGACGCAAATAGACCTGTAGGCGTGCTGTGCTATCTTGAATATGTAAAAAACTAGCCTTACCCATAAGACGTCTTAGCATAATGCGCCCAGCCACTTTAACAGGGTAAGCCAATGCTTCTAGCTCATCTTTAGTTTTCTCATCAAATTCAGCCGTTAACTGTGCTGCATGATGCTCGGGGCGAAAATCATTTGGAAATGCCACGCCCTGAGAGCGCATCTCAGCCAACTTGGCTTTACGCTGAGCGATATGCTCGTTTTCATTGAACTCGAGCTCTTGCGATGATTGGTCAGTTTCAGTCATTATCTTTGCCTTTTACACTAAAAATTCTTTAAATATTATATAATATTGCTATTTCTTTCTTTTCTGCTATTTTTTCAGATTTTTAATTTTTACTAAAAAAATAAACTAAAACTATAAACCGGCTTTCAAGCTCGCTTCGATAAACGCATTTAAATCGCCATCCAATACGGCTTGAGTATTACTTGTCTCAACGCTAGTACGTAAATCTTTAATGCGTGAGGCATCCAGAACATAGGAACGGATCTGACTCCCCCAACCAATATCTGATTTACCTTCTTCTAAGGCTTGTTTTTCGGCATTACGCTTGCTCATTTCCAGCTCGTACAATTTAGCACGCAATTGCTTCATTGCTTGATCTTTATTTTTATGCTGGGAACGATCATTCTGACACTGCACGACAGTATTCGTTGGTATATGGGTAATACGCACAGCAGAGTCCGTCCGGTTAACGTGCTGACCACCCGCACCAGAGGCCCGATAGGTATCAATACGCAAGTCTGCTGGATTAATATCAATATCGATATTATCATCCACTTCTGGCGAGATAAATACAGAGCAAAACGACGTATGGCGACGATTGCCTGAATCAAAGGGCGATTTTCTAACTAGCCTATGCACCCCAGTTTCCGTGCGCAACCAACCAAACGCATACTCCCCTTGAAAATGAATCGTCGCACTTTTAATCCCAGCCACATCACCGGCAGACGCCTCAACCAACTCCGTCTTAAAGCCATTTTGTTCACCCCAACGCAAATACATTCTCAGGACCATTTCTGCCCAGTCCTGTGCTTCAGTGCCTCCTGAGCCAGACTGCACATCTAAATAGGCATTGTTAGGGTCCATCTGCCCAGAGAACATACGTCGAAACTCAAGCTGGCCAATTTTCTCATCCAATGCATCACTTTCACTGACCACCTCATCTAGTGATTCTGCATCCTGCTCTTCAACCGCCAGCTCTATTAAATCTTTTGCATCGACAATACGCGCTGAGATATTCTTAAATTGCTCAACTAAGCTCTCCAGCTGCACCCGTTCACGCCCCAGCTCTTGCGCACGTTCAGGCTGGCTCCAAATATCAGGGGCTTCTAGCTCACGCTCCACTTCAACTAAGCGCTCACATTTAAGATCATAGTCAAAGATACCCCCGAAGTGAGCTCACACGATCGGCAAACTCATCCAGGCGCACCTGTAATGCCCGTACTTCTAACATACATGCTCCCATTGTCGTCATTATTAATATGAATCATTATCTGAAAATAGCTGTTATTCTAACGAAAAAACACCGAAGACTAAACCCTTGTAGCGATGCTTGGCAGCCACTGATTTTCTGTTATAATCAGCCCGTCTTTAAATGGATCTTTTGTTAATTTTTCCAGGGTAGTGAAGATGAATACATACCCTAAAATCGTCATTGATTTGGTTTTAATAAAATTATAAAGGGTGAATTATGCAAAATGTACGTTTTGGGCGCTATTTGTTTCTAGTGATTATTCTCGCTGCGGTCGGTCAATTTGCCAATACTATTTTTGTCCCTGCCAGCAGTTTAATTGCCAATAGCTTACACACCCGACCCACGCACGTGCAAAGCCTGATGGCCGCTTATTTACTCTCTTACGGTGCTTCGCAATTTTTTTATGGCCCCTTTGCCGATCGCTATGGCCGCAGGCCCACTATTCTTTTAGGCCTACTTATCTTTGCAATTGGTACCATCATCGCAACCTTTGCTTTAAATATACAAACCTTATTGCTCGGCTGCTTTGTACAAGGCTTAGGTATAGGCTCAGCAGGCGCGATGATACGTACAGTCATGCGTGATTTGTTTACCGGCAAAGAACTCCTTAAGGCCAATAGCATAATGAGCGCAACACTGGTGATTGCCCCCATTATTGCACCATTGATCGGTGGTTTAATTGCTACCTTAATCGGTTGGCGTGCGGTTTTTGCCTTCTTACTCGCCTTTAGTGCCGTTGTTTTTGCACTACAATTTAAGTTCTTTGCTGAAACTCATCCCGCCCCTGATAACGCGCCAACACCTTTTAACGCACTGATTCGCCAATATAAAAGTATGCTGTGCCATCGCCAATTTATTGGTTACATTACCTGCTTAACCGTCTCTATTGCCGGTATTACCGTCTTTGAAGCCTCCGCTGGCGTGCTCTTTGCCAGTACCTTACATTACAGTCCCAATACCGTCAGTTTATTATTTATTGCCCCACTGCCAGGGTATTTTATCGGCAGCTACTTAGCGACCCATCTCAATCACAGACACAGCATCCCACACATTATGAAAACCGGCATCAGCGCCCTAATATTAGGTTCAGTGAGCATGCTCGCTCTTGCTCACTTTGGCTACTTTAATGCCTATGCCATAGTCATCCCGATGTTTTTTTACTTCATTGGCGCAGGCCTGATGTTTCCGCTCGCCACCACTGGTGCCCTGATCCCCTTTGGTCATATTGCAGGGGCGGCTGGGGCCTTTATCGGTGCCATTCAAAACCTAGGTTCCGGCGTCTTTACAACACTTTCAGCACTGATACCACAAAACAATGCCGAACCCCTGGCGATCTTGCTCTGTATGCTAACTTTGATTACTATTACAGCCTATTACAGCTGTATTGCCAGCCATCAAGAGACAACCGAAATTTAACAGTCACCGATATACCCATAGAGAGACCCATGCCAACACCATCAATATCAATAGCTCAACGTTTTCGCGGTTTTTTACCTATCATTATTGATGTTGAAACAGGGGGGCTTAATGCGGCAACCGATGCTTTACTTGAAATTGCTGCGGTAATCGTCGACTTTAATGACGAAGAACAATTAGTCCCTATCAAGACGATTTCAACACATGTTCAGCCATTTGCAGGGGCCAATATCGATCCAGAAGCCCTTAAAATTAATAAAATCGACCCCGATAGCCCACTGCGCGGCGCCATCAACGAAGCTGAAGCCTTAAAAAAAATCTTTACCCCAATTCGTGAAAAGCTTAAAGAAAGTGACTGTAATCGTGCGATTTTAACCGGTCATAACCCTATCTTAGACCTAAACTTTCTAAATAAAGCCGTGAGCCGATCAGGCATCAAACGCAATCCGTTTCACCCCTTTAGCAGCTTTGATACCGCAACACTCGCCGGTCTTGCTGTCGGCCAAACTGTACTTGCTATCAGCTGTAAAGCTGCAGGCATTGAGTTTGATTATACCAAAGCCCATGGTGCACATTATGATGCTGAAAAAACCGCTGAGTTATTTTGCCTAATCGTTAATCGCTGGCAAGCGCTCGGCGGCTGGCCTCTTGTTAATAGCCACCACTAACTGTTTAGTCCCAAGTTATTTTCCAGAGAAGCTTACTACCTCTTGTTTCATAGCTTCACGGTCTACTTTACTCATTGCAAAAAACAGCGTAGCACTCGAGTTAGGAAATAACCCAGAGTCACAAGCAAAGTCTAAACGCGATAATGTCTGAGTGCTTGATGAGCGAGCAAAAGTGCCATAACCTTTGACCCACCGGCTCATTTCCATTTTAACCCCACACTCACTTTTATCTTCACCTGCCATCAAATGTCGAACAAATTGCTTTGTTTGGTTTTTACCATGATGTCCATGACTTAAGCCCAAACGCGAAAAATCATAACTTAAATAATCATTTGCCGCCGCCAAGGCTTTTTGAAGATTAGAGTTTGCTAAAAGCTCCTGAGCATTGCCTTCTAGGCCAATTCCCACCTTATCTAATACAGCCGCCGCTTTTTGCAAGCTCCTGTTTTCTAGAAGCTGCTGTAAGTTTTCAGCTGAATTAAAGCCTGCATCATCAAGATTAACGATTACTTTTTGCAAGCTCGCATTTTCTAAAAGCTGCTGCCAATTTCCACCTAAAGAAATACCTGCGTTAGCCAATACCATAACTGCTTTACGAAGATCAGGATCACTTAGCAGCTGCTGCCAATTCGCTTTTAAGTCAACTTGTGCTTGACCTAATGCAATAACTACCTGTTGAAGCTCCGTACTCCATAACAGTCCATTCCAGCTTCTTTTAAAATCAATACCCGCTTGATCAAGTATAATCACCGCCTGTTGAAAACTATTATTTTCCAATAAGTCATGTAAATTTCTAGCTAAATAAAAATCTGAATGACTAAGGCCGATAATAACCTTTTGTAAACTTGGAGTATCTAAAAGACACTGGTAATTTTTTTTAAGGCTAACGCCTACGTTATAAAGTGCTGCAACTGCCTCTTGTAAATTATTATTCTCTAAAAGCTGCTGTAAATCTCTAGTTAAATTATCATCTAAACTTTCAAGACTAAGAATTGCTTTTTGCAGGTTAGAGTTCCATAAAATACTTTGCCACTTTCCTTGGAGATTAACCTCTGCGCAAACGAGCTTAATAACCACTTTTTGCAGATGATTACTCTCTAGCAGTTTCTGCCAATCCTCAGTTTGTAATGGCCGAGGATGCAGGGAGCAGATCAAACCGTTAATAGACTGAATAAACAACGAGCTTTGGGCTGGATCAAGCATAGCTTGAAAAACCTTTCTCGCGAATTTTGGATCTGTTATAACACAACCATATTCAACTAGAGCCTGCTCTAAACGTTCAGTCGAATGCTTATAAATTTCTGCTAAAAAAGCTACTTTAACTAATTCTAAACTTGGTCGCGATGTAGGTTCCTCATCACACATTAGCCTCGCAATAGGTTCCAGTACAGAGTCATCTGCTAACAACCTCATGAATGCACAACCCAAAGAAAAAATATCAGATTGATAAGAAAATTCACATTTGCCATCACGCGTCTCTGGGGCATATTGAGGGTACCTATTATTAATAACTACATCCTCATGCGCTCGCCGTAAACCAAATGCGGCATTACTCGCGGGTACTGACAAACCATAATCAAGCAAATGCACTCGTTTGCCATCAGGGGCTAACGATAAATTATCTAACTTTAGGTCAACGTGTATATACTTTATACCCTTTGCAGACAGTTCACCTTTATGTAGCTTTAAAACTTCATCAACAGCCAAAAAACCAATATAATCAGTTGATTTTTTTTTAAGATTTAACTTTTTTATTTCCTCTAAATCTTTTCCCAAATAACTTAAGGCAATCACCTGCTTAAACGCACCCTGTGAGCTAAAACGCCCCGCTTCGCCATGAAAAATATTCACATCTTTGGCAATATTCTTCTCTAGCTTGTTAATACTAGTATGAGCATGATTAATTTTTAAAACATATAAATAATCCTGTTCATCTTCAGCTAGTTTTACTTTTCCAGACACTCCCTCACCTAAATAATCTCTTTCTCCTGCCATTACGAAAACTTTATCACCAACTTTAATAAATGAATGGCTTAGGCAAACTCGAGAACCTGGCTGACTTGGGTCAGGGTAACTAATTGGAATTTTTTGATGTGAGCGCTTAATTTTTGTTCCATTACAAGCATTAGCCAATAAATGATTAGCAACACTCCATTCTTTAGCTTTTTGCTCTTTTGAGTACCATATAACACTTGGCATATGACCTAACCCCCAACCTCTAGTAACTACTAAAGATATGAAAAACAAAAGGAAGATAACTTAAAATTTACATAGAGAATATATAAAATCAATGCAAAAAAAATTTTACATATTTAAATATTAATTTTTAACAACATTTAGATATAGATAAATTATTATCTATGTTTACTATATAGTGAGAGTTTTTATAAAATAAAACTAATATTCATAAATTATTATTTATTCGCAAAATAAATTTCATTCTAGTTGCTCTTTTTCTTTAACAGCGTGTTGTAATGTTTGTAGACAAAAATCACTATGTACTTCAAGCATAGATAAAAACATCTCTTCTAAATCATCTTCATCAACAAAACGATTTGCTAGGGCGCCTAGCGCCTTCAAACATGCCGATGTCAATGTTCTAACTTGACACTCTGCCGTTAATGTCATTAATACTGGAGTTTCTTTAACTTTTGGCCGCTTTTTAACAATATCTTCTAATTGCTCACACAAAACAGTTGAAATAAACTCAGCCATTACTATTGCATGTTGCTCAATTGCCATTTCTTCAAGCAACTTATTTTTTATATTAATTTTATCCATCATTTCTCCATAGTTAATCACTTACTTGAGTGCTTGGACTCGCCTTCAGCGCATGAATCCGTTTCACCGCAAGCTCCACCGTTTCTTTTGGGTTAAACTTTGGAATAAAACCATCACAGCCGACTTTTTCAACCATGGATTTATTAAAGCCACCACTTAAAGACGTATGCAAGACAATATACAAATCTTGTAGTTTAGGATCATTACGACAATTGACCGTCAACGTGTAGCCATCCATTTCTGGCATTTCGGCATCAGTAATCGCCAATGGGTATTTTTTTGCAACATCCACATTATTTTTATACGCCTCTTCTCGCAAAAACTCAAAAGCGGCTGCACCACTATTTTTAGTAATCACTTCAATATCAATCTTGCTTAAAATTTTACAGATATGGCTACGGGCAAAACTCGAATCATCTGCCACTAAAATAGCCATACCCTCAGTATTTAAGTTATCATCTAATTGCATATCGCGATAATCGATCGTAGGGTTGACAATATCTGCATAAACTTTTTCAACATCAATGACTTCAACAATCTCTTCATCGACCAATAATGTTGCTGTTAAATAATGCGATGGACCTAAGCCATCCGGTGGCTCACGAATATCACTCCACTCAATATTAATAATCTTCTCAACACTGCCCACTAGAAAGCCCTGTGTACTGCCATAATATTCAGAAATCACCACCACTGCATCTTTGCGTCCGACAAGACTTTGCATACCGACTGCGCGGCCTAAATCAATCACCGGCACAGCCTGCCCGCGGATATAAGCCACCCCAAGTACAAAAGGGTGACTTTCAGGAATGTTAGTCAATGCAATGGGCTGCAATACTTCACGAATTTTAAAAACATTCATTGCATATGTTTTATCGGCATAAAGCTTAAACAGCAATGACTCTAATCTATTTTTACCCACCAACTGCGTGCGAGCATCTACAGTATCTAAAACACCTGCCATAACGGGCACCCAAAACCGATCGAAATCTACCAATTAAATCGATCATGCAAGATCACTGCCAGTAGCAAATGTGAACAGACAGACTAACGTTTTAAATTATTTTACTTTTTATCAAAACCCTATTAACTTCATTGATAATTTAATATCAAATATAAAAAAACAACTTAACAGTCAAAATCAATAGTAGGGAAGCGAGTATCTGGATTATCTGAAGGCCGGTAAAATATAAAGGTAGAATCAGCACTCAACTCTTGCTCTCTTTGCCGAGCTCGCTCAGCAACAATTATTTCTAACTGCCCGATATAGCTAAGGCCATTTGTAATGTCAGATGAATTATTATCCGCATAAACCACATTAAAACCCGCATCATAGGCAGGTTTAATATGGTCTAAACTATTATCAACAAAAACAATATAAGAATAAGGTACGCTGTAACTTTCTGCCAGCTCTTTTAGTGCCGGCATTTTATCTAATGCCTTATTATAGTGCTTAAAATCATCACTTAAATCAATACCATACTCACTTAAACAAAAGCACTTGATGCTTTCTTTGCTTATACTTCCTGCTGTTATAAAGCCAACTTTATCACCATTGGCAAGAATTCCTTGCATAATTGCCGTCATTTTTTCTTTTTGTAATGTATAACATTCTGCAAAGAATCCATGATAAGGATCATAACTTGAAGGTGCTTTCTCAACGGCATTAAGCCGGCTTAATGCTGCTGAAGCACAAAGTAAAGTTTCATCCAGATCAAATATAAAAATTTTTTTTGGCATATATTTAACCTTTATTAAGTCATGGCATTATAAATACAGACATACATTAAAAATATATATTTTTCAATCATCTTTACTTTTAACCAAAGTCATAAGAAAATTTTATTAAAACAAGCAAAGATAAAGTAAGATAAGCTATTATAAATAGCTAGCAAATAACACCATAATATTTAGATCAAAAAATGCAATAAAATAATTTTTCTCGTTTATCAACATGCCTCACCCGATTCAGTGAGGCATGTTATAGCGCTCAACGAATAGTTTCTGACATTGACTTCATTACTTGACTAAGCGCTGTCTCTAAATTTATTTCATCTTGATCAAGCTTCATGCGAACCCTANNNNGTCATAACTGTAAGGAGAAGGCATCGTTTTTCCTTATTGTATTTTTTAACCTACTGATAGTATGTCAGAAACTGTTGATCGAGCGCTATAATTAACTAGCTTTTAGCAATACATTATAAATTTCTTTAGTGGCTGACACCTAATATTTGATTTGTTAAGGTGTCATATGTACATAAAACACTGTAACTTAGCAAAAAATAAGCAAATTGAACTGATGAAATATTTCATTGCAAATTCAACCATCAAAACAAAAGTTACTCAAAGAAATTAAAAAATAAGGCTACATCTCACTTGATAGCGCTGCCTGACTTCTATCAGGAATTTGCCCTGTTTTTTCTTCAAAATGTTGAAATAATGTCAAAGGCAATGGTCGTTCAACTGCGGGCGTCATCGCACTTACAGGAATGGCCATAGAATGACTACTGGGTAATGCCCGAGGCACAGAGTTCCCAGGATTCACTAACCTTGCAGCACTGATTAGCATAGGCAGATAAAGAGGCTGGCCAGGCGGTACGGCACTGCCCGTTAATACCTGATCAACAAGCACACCACGATCTCTTTCATCTAAGCTTACCACCATGGATTTACCCGTATGTTCGTCTCTATCAACCGCTAAATTATCGGCAATCACTTGCTGTAGATAGTGGCTATGAGCATTAACATACACTGGAGCAATAAACTCAATGGTCCCCATGCCTCGCCCTTCTGTCATACGTATTGAAACAGCACTGATTGTAGGCAAGGTAAATAACAGTCTATTTTCACAACTCCCGGCTATGCCTGCTATTTCTTGAGTGATTTCTGCAATCGCCGTTCTCACCACCAAATCACCACGACTAAAGTTTAGCCTGCCTTTAACCGGCTCTAAAAAACCACCGGGTTGTGACATCAGGCCAAACTGGCTTCTTTCCATTAATACCAGGCAATCATCTTTAGTCACTAAAGGAGAAAGCACTCCGGTTTGAAATAATGTTAATTTATACAATTCACTTTCTTGAGCAAACTCTCTACTTCTAAGCGTTGCCAATACCGAGTAAGGCACTTGCTTCGCTTCCATATACATAGTGTTTGTGCCAGGGTCATAGAGCGCTGCAGTAATAACCATTTGTTTACCGTCATAAAACTTTGGATTTTCTGCTAACTGCCTTAATTTTTTCGCTACAGCACGTCTTTCAGAATCAGTAAGCTCAATCGTCGGCAAATCCCTATAGCGGTTAACTGGATGCAACGTTTTTTTATCACTAACAAATACAACAGTTGGTGAACCATCAGTAAACTCAAAACTGGATTGAGAGGTTTTCGCATCGAACTTTGCAGTCACAGAGCTTGGATTGATTGCGCGAGGGTAAGATTTACTCTCCAGCTCTGGCTGTACATTACCGGACCATAGTTCAATTAAATCAAACATTAAAATTACATTCCCTTGTTATTATCATAATATTTATTTATTAATTAATTATTAACAAATATCAACTTTATCCAATTAATTTTTCCTGTTAAACCTTAAAGTTGAGCCTTAAACTACTGCTCATTATGCTTTATAAGCCAACGTCACGCCATCACTCAAAGGTAACATGCACATTTTAACGCGTGTATCATTAAAAATAAAATCATTAAACTCTCGAATCGCTAACGTCTCTTTATCAGTAATTGCACTGTCAGCAACCTTACCGCCCCACAGCACATTATCAATCATAATAGCGCCGCCTTGTCTTAATAGTTTTAATGATAATTCATAATAGTTTTTATAATTAATTTTATCAGCATCAATAAATACCATATCAAATGTTTGACTATTGCCATCTTCAATTAATTTTTTTAGTGTTGTTATTGCTTGACCTAAGCGCAAATCAATTTTATCAGTGACGTTTGCCATCTGCCAATATTCTTTGGCGATATTTGTCCATGTTTCACTGACATCACAGGCGATTAATTGGCCATCTTCAGGTAAAACCTCTGCAACACATAAACTGCTATAACCAGTAAAGGTTCCAATTTCTAGCACTTTTTTGGCTGAAATTAAGCGTGCTAAAACTGCCATAAATTGGCCTTGCTCAGGTGAAATCTGCATGTTAGATTCAGCCAGATCAGACGTTCTATGCTTTAGTTCCTGTTTAACGGTGCACGCTTTAACAGTATGTGAAATTAAATAATTATGTACCACAGCTGATAATGATAAACTCTGCCTTGACATATTTACTATCCCTATTTTATTAATAACCCATCTAACACTACATCTAAATTTCAATAACACAAAACGAAAGACTAATCATCATGCATTAGCATTAACACGCCATCACGACTACAGAACCTGGCACCGGTTGTAGAGGCTCTTTGTGATGATTGCTTAAAGCATCTTTAAAAAGAGAAGTTGTACTTTCAGATAGTTTTTTAACTTCTTTGCTATTATTACCAAACAGATTTCTAACTAAATTTTTAACAAACTCTTTAAACCATTCCCCTTTTTTTCTCGGATCATTTTCAGAAAGTACTTTAATCTCCTCGCCATCGACAATTTTCTTAACTGACAATAATGCTTTTTTTAAGTTACAGTTTACCTGAACAGGTGCGGTTCGTAAGCGTCGCTACCTCGGTAGGTATTTTGCACATCCAATGATGCAAAATCGGCGGGGCAAACGGGGCGGCTTATAAACCCTCGGCTGTCCGCGTCACA
>NZ_AMFF02000021.1:95646-98396 GCF_000297215.2 Piscirickettsia salmonis LF-89 = ATCC VR-1361 | reverse complement strand
ACACAAATGGTTTGATAAGGCGTTTTCTACCTAAAGGGACAGATTTTAATGAAATTAGTGACAAAGAAATAGCAAAAATAGAGCATACATTGAACACCAGAAGAAGAGCGAGTTTGAATTATTGCTCACCTAATCATGTTTTTTTAGAGTATTTGATGGCGGCTTAGTATAGAGTAGTGTTGCACTTCAGATGACGGAGGGCGATATACCCTACCAATCTATCAAGATCGACCAACAGAACTCATCACCAGAAAAAACAATAAAAAAATCACAACATCTATTTCATTAAAGCAACTATTTAACAAGAAAGATGTAACATTACTTGTTAAAAATGGCTACTCTTACGGCTCACAAATCGACCAGGCTATTCACCAATTTAAACCAAAGTACATTCAAACGACCCATGAAAATAGCCGTATGATAAAAATGTTATCAAAACATATTGCTGATTATATGTTTATTGCTCCAGAAGAAGCAGCAATAGCGATAACAAGTGCAGGACTCTTACCAAAGAATTTCAAGCTAATAAAAATAATAGACATTTTGCCAGGAAATAAACGCCATATCATTTGCTCACAGAAGGTCCCTCTTCCTCTTATAACAAAACTTAATCAAGCAATTAAAAGCAACATACCTTAAAAACCTATAACTTTATTAGCAACTAGAGTGTAGTATGTCTTACAAGGGTATAAGTCTCTACTGACCCACTACTCGATGGTGTCTCTCCCTCACTGTGCTGCTGCTGAAAAAGACAGAGAGATTTCCCGTCCACAGGACTTTTATTCTGAACATCACCACCACTACCATCACCTGAGGAAAATCCACTTGCTGCGGCTGCTGATGCTTCTTCAAGACGTCCCTCCTCTTTAACACATATTTTCAAAGTATCAATTTCATAATATTGACCTGCAACTCGATTTTGCAGACTTAGAATTTGTAGATTTTTTTTTGCTACTTTCTTCTGTAAATCAGCACCAGTTTCTTTACTCTTTTCAAGTGCTGCTTTTAAAGCAGCAATTTCAGCATCTTTACTCTCAAGCTGAGTTTTTAAATCAGAAATTTCACTACTTTTATCCTTAAACCCTAGATAACACGCACTATCAAATTTTTGCTCAAAACACTCATCCTCATCGAGCATGACTCTAACATGACCTTTTGTATTAAGACCCGTATCTTTTAAATATTGATAATTTTTTAAAAATACACAAGGATCAGCAAATACCTTTTTAACATACTCTTTTTGATCAAGACCAATCTCTTTTAAAAATTGATAGCTTTCTCGAAACGGCTTAGGGTCAGCAAATATTTTTTCAACAACATCTTGACTTAACTTGAGTTTATCAATCACCATCCATAAATATTGGCTAGAAAACTCCTTTAATGTGTCATCAAATATTTTCACTATCTCTTTTAAACTCTTTTCTATAGCTTCAAATATGAGCTCAGCCTCTCCCTTTGTATGGACATCTTTCTTTACTTCCCCCTCTCCTTGAGCCAACACCTGTACATCTCTACTTCCTTTCTTCTTTCCCTTTCCAGCTTGCTTTGCTGCCCAATCCGTCTTTAAATCTTTCTTTTCAAACACCGTTAAGCGAAGCTGCTCTAAAATTATCATTTTAGCTTGAGTAATTTGTAATTCAGGGCAACTCACTTTTACTGAATCATAGTAATAATCCATGTAAAGTTTAGCTAATGGGGTGTTCGCTAGGTTTGTAAGATTAATCAAACCACTTTCTACATGATCGAAACACTCTTTATGTTTCAAAGCTAAAGCTTCGTCAAATGCCGCACCTGTTAAACTTCTATTAATTACAACTTTAATTTCATCAACTTTATCTTTTAAATAAGTAAAAATTGGGCCATTAACATCAATAAATCCAGGCATTACTAACTCCAAAATAACGATCAAGATCAATAATAATCTATATAGTAAATTTTACTGTTCAGTCTATTATTTTTCTTTACTATACTCACATTTAGTTTAAAAATATAAATTTCTCAATCAGTTAGGCGTATAACAGCCATCAAAAACACAACTATAAGACTATATAGAAATCATAAGAAAAACAATTCACAAATTTAATGTTTTTTTTCACACCATCAAATCAATACAAAACTATTCTTTGGTTTAATTCATAATCCAATAGATTACCAATTAAGCTAATTAGTTATTTTATTAAGTTTGAAGAATACATCTTAATAATAACCAATTAAAAAATATTAAATTTTAATGTCCTAAAACCAATCCTTTGATTTATAAAGTACATTTAAAACCATTTAATTATTAATAAAAAATCGCATTACGCATTAATTAATGTTATACAATAAGAACAGCAGGCTCATTCTAAGCAAACCCGCCATACTCACTAACCACCTTGATTAAAGTGAAGTTACCATTTGTAACTCTTCTCTTTCTTCTCTAGTGCCATTGCTATTATCCTTATTACCAGCAACATCATTACTCGCACCTTGACCTTTAACTGCCATAAATAAACAAGGGGAACAACCAGAGACAGGAGTACCAAGCTCAACCTCAGGAATATCAAGCTCAACATAAGGCACTTCAGTTAAGCAAGCAACTTTGGCCAAGCAACCTGATTTCTGCTCAGACTCAGGCCCATCCCCCATCTGCTCAACAACTACACGTTCTATAGCGCTCGATCAACAGTTTCTGACATACTATCAGTAGGTTAAAAAATACAATAAGGAAAAACGATGCCTTCTCCTTACAGTTATGACTTAAGAATTCG
>NZ_AMFF02000021.1:75140-95223 GCF_000297215.2 Piscirickettsia salmonis LF-89 = ATCC VR-1361 | reverse complement strand
AACCCGAACCTACCTCGGCCTACTCACCCCGTGCTTAGCACTCCATGGCTCGCAGCGAACGAATAACATAGAATTTAAAATATATTTATATAACAAAAAATTAACATTGATAATTTCAAAAGCTCACAGCAAACTTAGACTAAAGTTATATAAATCAAAGTTTTGTAATAGATTTTTATAAAAAACTGACTTAAGTAATTAACAGTAAATTAATAAAAAGGCTCATTTCGAGCCTTTTTTAACGATACGTTTAATTATATTAATCTAAATTTAACAATAAAAATCTACCATCTTTTCAAGATTCATTGGTTTAATTTTATCTGCCTGACCTGCCGCACCAAATTGCTCATAACGTGCGGCACAAATTTCACCCATCGCATCCATCGCCGGTTTTAGATATTTGCGTGGATCGAATTCAGCCGGATGTTCAGCAAAGAAGCGACGAATGGCCCCCGTAGCCGCTAAACGCAAATCCGTATCAATATTAACCTTACGTACGCCATTACGAATCCCTTCTTGAATTTCTTCAACCGGAACACCATAAGTTTCAGGAATTTGTCCACCAAACTCATTAATCACTGCAAGCCACTCTTGTGGAACAGAGGATGAACCATGCATGACTAAGTGAGTATTAGGAATGCGCTCATGAATCGCCCGAATGCGATCAATTACTAATACATCACCTTTAGGTGGCTTAGAGAACTTATACGCACCATGACTAGTACCGATGGCAATCGCCAGTGCATCCACTCCGGTTTTAGCAACAAAATCAGCCGCTTCATCAGGGTCAGTCAGCATTTGCTCATGACTTAAGATCCCTTCTGCACCAATGCCATCTTCTTCACCCGCTTGCCCTGTCTCCAAGGACCCTAAGCAACCGAGCTCACCCTCAACAGACACACCACAGGCATGGGCCATTTCAACGGTTTTACGTGTAACATCGACATTATAGTCATAGCTTGCCGGTGTTTTGCCATCTTCTTGCAAAGAGCCATCCATCATCACCGATGAAAAGCCCAGCTGAATCGAGCGTAAGCACACTGCCGGTGACGTGCCATGATCTTGATGCATCACCACTGGAATATGCGCATATTCTTCTATCGCCGCTAAGACTAAATGACGCAAAAATTCAGATTTAGCATACTTACGCGCACCCGCGGAGGCTTGAATAATCACCGGACTATTCGTCCGATCGGCAGCTTCCATTACCGCGCGCATCTGCTCAAGGTTATTAACATTAAAAGCTGGCACACCGTAATTATATTCTGCTGCATGATCCAATAATTGACGTAATGAAACTAAAGCCATGATCTTTTCCCCTAAAATTTAAGTTTCAGTTTAAGCAATTTGCCCTACACGTAAAATTTTAATCGCATTCGTGCCACCGTGAATACCCTGATGATCCCCTTTGGTCAAAATAACGATATCACCATCTGCTAATAAACCCTGTTTTTGCAGCTCATTCACTGCAATCTGGTTCACTTCATGCTTTGGCTCAATATACGTTGGATCAAACTCCAATGCTTCAACCCCACGCACCAAAGCTAAGCGCCGACGCGTCTCACCATTACGACTTAAAGCAAAAATTGGCAACCCTGAATGAATCCGCGACATCCATAACGGCGTTGCTCCTGATTCAGTGAGGCAAATAATCGCTTTCACTCCTTTTAGGTGATTCGCCGCATACATCGTTGCCATAGCAACGGCTTCATCAATGCGTAAAAACTCACACTCAACACGGTGACGTGACACTTGAGCCTTGCGCTCACGCTCAGCACCTAAGCAAACTCGGGACATCGCCGCCACAACTTCTTCTGGATAGTCACCGGTTGCCGTTTCTGCTGAGAGCATTACCGCATCAGTGCCATCTAATACCGCATTCGCTACATCAAACACTTCAGCACGTGTTGGCATCGCATTATAAATCATCGACTCCATCATCTGCGTTGCCGTAATCACCACACGGTCTAAGGTGCGCGCCCGTTGAATAATTTTCTTTTGCACGCCGATCAGTTCAGCATCACCAATTTCTACACCTAAATCACCCCGTGCCACCATTACTGCATCTGAGGCGCTAATAATCTCATCAAGGACAGCTTGATCACTCACCGCTTCAGCCCGCTCAATCTTGGCAACCAGCGCTGCACCACAACGTTGTGCATCAAGTAGACGTCGAGCTTCTTGCATATCTTCTGCTGAACGCGGAAAAGATACGGCCACAAAGTCCACACCAATTTTAGCCGCAGTAATAATATCAGCACGATCCTTATCAGTCAGTGCCGCCGCGCTCATGCCGCCGCCTTGGCGATTGATGCCTTTATTATTTGAAAGCTCACCACCGACAACCACTTCGCATAATACCCGGGTTCCTGTGACATCTTTGACTTTAAACACTAACCGGCCATCATCAAGCAATAAAACATCACCGGGACCAACATCATCTGGCAACTCTTTATAATCAATGCCAACCTGGCGGTCATCACCCACATGGCTATCCAAAGCAGCATCCAAGATAAAATCAGCCCCTTTTTCTAAAACCACTTTGCCTGCTTTAAAACGGGCAATACGAATTTTAGGCCCTTGTAAATCACCCAAAATTGCAATATTTAAATCCAGCTTTTTCGCAATACTACGCACCAACTCCGCGCGGTGCATATGGTCTTCTGCTTCACCATGAGAGAAATTTAAACGAACAACATTAGCACCTGCCTTTAAAACACGCTCTAATACCTCAGGCGTTTCTGTTGCCGGCCCCAACGTTGTCACAATTTTTGTGCGTCTAATTTGCTTCATATGTATATCCTAAACTCCACTGCGCGCACGCGTGCTTAACATGTCAACCGCTGGCAAAGCCTTGCCTTCTAAAAACTCTAAAAAGGCGCCCCCTGCGGTCGATATATATGAAATTTTTTCTTCAATCTGATATTTTTCAATGGCAGCAATCGTATCGCCACCCCCTGCCAATGAAAAGGCTGAACTTTCTGCAATCGCAGCAGATAAGGCTTTCGTTCCTTCACCAAAAGCATCAAACTCAAAGACCCCTAAAGGACCATTCCAGACAATGGTCTTGGCATGGGTCAATAATACCGCTAATTGCTCCTGCGCCTTTGGCCCAATATCCAAAATCATTTCATCATCCGCAACATCCGCAACATTTTTAACCTGCGCATGTGCCTGTTCACTAAATTCAGTGGCAACGCGCACATCCTCAGGCAAGGCGACAATGCCTCCCTTCGCTGCCATCATGCTCATAATCGCCTGTGCTTCATCAAGCAACTCAGCCTCATACAATGAGCTACCGACGTTAATGCCCTGAGCAGCTAAAAACGTATTGGCAATACCACCACCAACAATCAACTGATCCACTTTTTCTGCTAATGATTTTAATACCGTCAATTTAGTCGATACTTTTGAGCCACCGACAACAGCCAGCAAGGGACGCTCAGGCGCCATCAAGGCTTTACCTAATGAATGTAATTCACGCATCAATAACGGCCCAGCGCAGGCTTCTTTGGCATAAACCCCCACACCCACTGTTGACGCTTGTGCACGATGCGATGTCGCAAAAGCATCCATCACAAAAATATCACACAAATCAGCCATTTTTTGGGCTAATTGCGGGTCATTTTTCTTCTCACCAAGATTAAAACGGACATTCTCACATAACACAATTTCACCAGACTCAATCGTTATGCCATCAAGCCACTCTTTTTCAAAGCGTACGGTTTGCCCGAGCAATTCTGTCAAGCGCTCAGCGACAGGGGCCAATGAGAACGCTGTATCATATTCACCTTCTGTTGGCCGTCCTAAATGTGACATGACGATGACGGCCGCCCCTTTTGCTAAGGCTTGCTGAATCGTCGGCAACGCCGCCAGTAAGCGCGCATCACTAGTTACCTGACCATTTTTTAGCGGCACATTTAAGTCTTCACGAATCAGGACACGCTTACCATCTAAATTTAATTGCTCCATTTCTAAAATATTCACGACAACACTCCAAGTTTTAGTTAGTTCAAAAAGTAAAAAGCGTGGAAATCCACGCTTTTTCTCAATGTTTCAATTATTTGGCATTCATCAATGCCATCGTGGTATCCAGCATACGATTGGAGAAGCCCCACTCATTATCATACCAAGAAAGCACCTTCACCAAACGACCTGACACTCGTGTTTGTGTCGCATCAAAGGTCGATGAGGCGGGGCAGTGGTTAAAGTCTACTGACACTAAAGGTGCAGTGTTATAGTCTAAAATACCGTTTAACTCACCCTCAGCAGCCGATTTTAAAATCTGATTCACTTCATCCACTGTTGTATCGCGTGATGCAGTAAACGTTAAGTCAACCACAGAAACATTAATCGTCGGCACCCGCATGGCAAATCCATCTAAACGACCCGCAAGTTCAGGCAAAACCAGACCGACCGCTTTCGCTGCCCCCGTGCTGGTTGGGATCATCGATTGTGTCGCAGAACGCGCACGGCGCACATCAGAGTGATAAACATCCGTTAACTTTTGATCATTCGTATACGCATGAATGGTCGTCATCAAGCCTTGCTCTATACCCACTGTTTCATATAAAGGCTTCACTAGTGGTGCCAAGCAATTGGTTGTACAAGAAGCATTAGAAATAATCTGATCAGACGCTTTAAGCGTTTTATCATTCACACCATAAACGATGGTTGCATCAACATCAGTTCCAGGCGCTGAAATAATCACTTTTTTGGCACCGGCAGTGATGTGCATAGCCGCTTTTTCACGCTTGGTGAATAATCCTGTGCACTCATAGACCACATCAATATTCATCGTGTCCCAAGGCAAACTTTCTGGATTACGCTCAGACAAAATCTGAATACTGTCACCATTAACGATCATATGGGTGCCATCAACAGCAACATCAGCATTAAAGCGGCCATGGGCAGTATCGTATTGAGTCAAGTGCGCATTGATACTGGCATCACCTAAATCATTAATCGCAACAATTTGAATCTCATCGCGACGATTGCTTTCATAGAGCGCACGCAATACGTTACGTCCAATACGGCCATAACCGTTAATTGCAACACGAATTGTCATATTATCTTCTCCTTAATTACTTAATCATTACTTTTGCTTTTGAACAACTTTGTTTAATTTTGGTCAACTTAGTCAACGCGCTTTAATAGCCCTGTTGCGGTTGCAACAACATTCGCTTCAGTAAAACCAAAGTGCTCAAATAAAACCTCTGCGGGTGCTGAGTCACCATAAGACTCCATCCCAATGACTTGACCATCCAAACCCACATATTTATACCAACTCTCTGGTGATGCGGCTTCTATAGCAAGACGTGCACGTACATTAGACGGTAGCACCTGTTCTTTATAGGCTGCATCTTGTGCATCAAACACTTCTGTTGACGGCATTGAGACCACCCTCACCGCAACACCTTGAAGATCCAGTGTCTTCGCTGCATTTAAGGCCAGCTGTACCTCAGATCCTGTTGCAATTAAAATCAATTGCGGTGTTTGCGTACAGTCATGAAGAATATACCCCCCTCGCGCAACGTTCGCAACGGTGTGACTATCGCGCTCTAAGAAAGGCAAATCTTGACGAGACAAGACCAATGCCGACGGTGTCGTAGACGATGCAACCGCTGTCGCCCAGGCAACGGTAGTTTCTACCGTATCTGCCGGACGCCAGGTATGAATATTCGGCATCGAGCGCAAGCTAGCAAGATGCTCTATTGGCTGATGGGTTGGGCCATCTTCACCTAGACCAATCGAGTCATGGCTATAGACAAAAATCACCCGCTGCTTCATCAATGCTGCCATTCTTACGGCATTACGGGCATAGTCCATAAACGTTAAGAACGTCCCACCAAACGGAATAAAACCACCATACAGGGCCATACCATTCATAATGGCCGACATGCCAAACTCACGCACCCCATATTGTAAATAATTACCACCAGCATCATCTGGGCGAATCACTTGTGCATTTTTAATCTGGGTACAGTTCGAACCACTTAAATCAGCCGATCCACCCAATAGCTCAGGTAACTCTAAACTGATTTTTTCAAGCACGCTCAATGACGCCTTGCGCGTTGCGACTGTTTTTGCCTCAGCCACTGTCTCATTCACCAGGCGCTCAGCAATCGCCGGCCAATCACTTGGCAGCTGACCTGATAAACGGCGCTCAAGATCAGTCGCAAGTTCAGGAAACGTCTGTTTATACTCATCAAATAATTGCTGCCACACTTGTTCTTGTTCAGTACCTTGTGCTTTAGCGTCAAAGGCCGCATAGACATCCTTAGGAATATCAAAGGCCGCATGTTCCCAGCCAATGGCCTGGCGTGTTTTCTGCACTTCTTCTGCGCCTAGAGCCGCACCATGTGAACTTGCTGAACCCGCTTTATTCGGTGAGCCAAAACCAATCACTGTTTTACAACAAATTAAGCTCGGTCGCTCATCGGCTTGTGCTTGATTAATTGCTGCTTCTATTGCTGCTGGATCATGGCCATCAACGGCTGCAATCACCTGCCAGCCATAGGCCTGAAAGCGCGCAACTGTATCATCAGAGAACCAGTTAACCACTTCCCCATCAATAGAAATGCCATTGTCATCCCAAAACGCAATTAATTTGCCAAGCTTTTGCGTACCTGCAAATGAACAAACCTCATGAGAAATCCCTTCCATTAAACAGCCATCACCCAAAAAAGCATAGGTATAGTGATCAATAATAGAAAAATTTGGGCGATTAAACTGGGCCGCAAGCATTTTTTCAGCCAGCGCCATCCCCACGGCATTAGCAATCCCTTGGCCTAATGGCCCGGTGGTCGTTTCCACACCCGGAGTATGGCCATACTCTGGATGACCGGCCGTTTTTGAATGTAACTGACGGAAATTTTTAATATTTTCAATAGGTAAATCATAGCCAGCTAAGTGCAATAAGGCATAATGCAGCATCGAACCATGACCATTAGATAAAATAAAGCGGTCACGATTCGGCCAAGTAGGGTTTTGTGGATTATGCTTTAAAAAACTATTCCACAACACTTCGGCAATATCAGCCATTCCCATTGGCATTCCAGGGTGCCCTGAATTCGCTTGTTGGACCGCATCCATACTTAAAACGCGAATTGCAGCGGCAAGATAAGAACGTGAGAGCATGCTAAACTCCTGACAACTACGGGGTTGGACAAGAAAAGTCAGGGCTATTCTCCCTTAGCTCTCCGCATTACGCAAGGATTAGTGCAACAATACAAGAGATAACAAGCAAAAATGGCAAATATCAATCCAGCACACCAAGCCTAGCTCATTCGCTCAGTTGACATATCATAAGGATAAGGCTCTAATACAGCTTGCAGCTTCATTGTCAGGCTGTAATAACATGTATTATATAAGTTAAGGCACCCGAACCGTTGTTAAACTATTCAGTCGCTATTTTTGCACTAAGTCACTGGTTTAGCCTAACTTATTTTTGGGGGCCACGAGGATCATGCTCTCCATTTCCTCTGGCATTAAATAGTAAGCGCGCCTAAGCTCAAGCAAACTAAATCAAAGCAATAAGCTAAAAGCCGCCAAATTTAGCATAAACAGGATGAATAATAGGATAATGCCATGAGTCGTCACTATACCTTTACCTCTGAATCTGTGTCTGAAGGGCACCCAGATAAAATTGCCGACCAAATCTCTGATGCCATTTTAGATGCCATTTTACAACAAGATGCTAATGGACGCGTGGCCTGTGAAACGCTTGTTAAAACCGGTATGGTCATCGTCGCCGGTGAGATCTCAACCGATGCGTGGGTTGATGTTGAAAATATCGTCCGCAATGTCGTCACTGACATAGGCTATAATGATTCATCGATGGGCTTTGATGGCAACTCATGCGCGGTCATCAATGCCATTGGCCAACAATCCCCTGAAATTGCCATGGGCGTTGATGAAACAACAGACCATGAGCAAGGCGCGGGCGATCAAGGTCTTATGTTCGGTTATGCCTCGAATGAAACCGATGTTTTAATGCCCGCACCCATCACTTACTCTCACCGCTTAATGCAACGTCAGGCCAAGCTGCGCAAAAGTGGCCGTCTACCGTGGTTACGCCCTGATGCAAAAGCCCAGCTTAGCTTTATTTATGAAGATGGCAAACCTGTTGGTATTGATACTGTCGTACTATCTACGCAACATGCTGCTGATATTTCCAATGCGGACCTACACGAGGCAGTTATTGAAGAAATCATCAAACCGACCTTACCTGAGCATTGGATCAGTCAAAAAACCCGCTATTTCGTTAATCCCACCGGACGTTTTGTTATCGGTGGCCCAATGGGCGATTGTGGCTTAACCGGGCGTAAAATCATTGTGGACACGTATGGTGGTGCTGCTCGCCATGGCGGCGGCGCCTTCTCAGGCAAGGACCCATCCAAAGTAGACCGTTCTGCTGCTTATGCTGCGCGCTATGTCGCTAAAAATATCGTCGCTGCGGGCATTGCCGATCAATGCGAGATTCAAGTCTCTTATGCCATTGGTATTGCAGAACCTACCTCTATTTATATTAATACCTTTGGCACGGGCAAAATCAGTGATGAGAAGATCAGTCAGCTCGTACGCCAACACTTTGACCTACGTCCACGCGGCATCATCCAAATGCTTGACTTACTCGCCCAATCTTACTTGCCCACAGCAAGCTACGGCCACTTTGGCCGCAATGGCGATAGCTTTACCTGGGAGCGCACAGATAAAGCCGAGTTACTGCGCAGCGAGGCCCGGCTATAAAAAAAGTAACGTCAAACTAAGCAAACAACCAGTATCACGAGTCTCACTCTTGATATAAATGACGCGGCCGACCATAACCAACTCGGCCGTTTTTTTAGCTAGTTTTAACTAGAGCTCCTCTTCCCTAGTTTTTTCCTCAAACTCCTTGTACCCTGTCACTGAGCTTTCTAAAAGAACCAATCAAATCGCTAAACATTAAATAACAAAATTAAATTATTTCTTAAGAGTAACGCATCGTGACAACAATCGGCCAAACCAAACAACACATTGATACGCCAGCGCTGGTCATTGATCAGCAAAAGCTACTGGCTAATCTGCACTTTATGCAAAAATTTGCCAACCAACATGGCAAACAATTAAGACCTCATGCCAAAACACATAAATGCTCACACCTCGCAAAGTTACAACAACAAATTGGCGCCATTGGCATTTGTGTCACTAAAATCGCCGAAGCTGAAGTACTCGTTAAGCATGGTATAACCGGCATATTAATTACCTCCCCAGTCGTCACCCCACAGAAAATTCAACGCCTGATGATACTAGCCAAACAAGACAGCAGCATCATGGTCGTTATTGACTATGCTGGCAATGCCGAGGTATTAAATCAAGCGGCTGTACAAGCAGATATCACATTGAAGGTCCTTGTCGATATAGACCCTGGTGTTCAACGCACCGGGACCTCTTATCAACAGGCCCTAATACTTGGTCAACAGCTGCATGAGTTACCAGGCTTGGAGTTACAAGGCATTCAATGCTATGCGGGTAACCTTCAACACGTTCATGACTTTCATGTGCGCCAACAGGCATCTAGTCAGGCGATGCAACGCGCCAGTGAAGTATTCTCACAATTTAAAGCAGCAAATTTGCCTTGCACTATACTCACCGGGACCGGGACCGGGACCTATGATATAGACAGCCAAGTGAGCTTAGTCAGCGAAATGCAACCGGGTTCATATACCGTGATGGACCAAGAATATGCCAACATTCAAGGACAAAATTTACATCGCTTTGATCAATTTGCGCCAGCAATGACCTTACTCACCACAGTGATCAGCGCCAACCATGATCATCATGTCACCGTTGATGCTGGGTTAAAATCACTCTATATCGATCAAACGCCACCGCGCATTATCAGCCACCCCCATCTGCACTATGACTGGGGTGGTTTTGGCGATGAGCATGGCAAAGTCACCTCAGATGGCAACGGCCCCTTGCCTAAAGTCGGTGACGTATTAGAGCTTATTGTGCCGCACTGCGATCCAACGATTAACCTGTTTGACCAGTTTTATATCACTCAAGCTAATCTCATCACTGAAATCTGGCCTATCGACCTCAGAGGCAAATCACAATAACCACCACCATCACAATGATAGAGACTCAAGCTATAGCGGGATGACCAACAATCCTTTATACTTAGGCCAATTTTTATTAACCTTAATAATCTAAATGAATAGCTAACGATATAGCTACGCTACATACTAAAATTATTATAGTAATACCTAATGAGGAAGATGATGACAATTAAGCTTGCTGCAGGCAAAGATGTGCCAAATGATATCAATGTAATCATTGAAATTCCAGCACAAAGCGAACCGGTTAAATACGAAATCGATAAAGACTCTGGTCTACTCTGTGTAGACCGTTTTATGGGTACCTGCATGCATTACCCTGCAAATTATGGCTATATTCCAAATACTCTCTCTGATGATGGCGATCCTGCGGATGTCTTGGTGGTTACGCCAACACCAGTGCGCCACGGTGCAGTAGTACGCTGTCGTCCACTGGGTATGCTGAAAATGACCGATGAGTCGGGTATAGATGCAAAAATCATCGCTGTGCCTGTCGATAAGGTCTCTCAAAATATCTATAAAGATGTAAAATCCATTGATGATTTACCGACCTTATTGCTAGCTCAAATCAAGCACTTCTTTGAACACTATAAAGACCTCGAAGAAGGTAAATGGGTAAAAGTTGAGGGTTGGGCAAGCTTAGAAGAAACACAAGCTGAAATCATCGCCAGTCTAGAACGCGCCCAATAATGAATACCAAGAGCCAGCAATACCAAACTGGCTCCTTGCGCCACTATGCCTGCCCTAAAGAGCATCACCAACATTCTCTCACTGAATTACTGGCGAATGTCTCACACATTTGCCTTGAAAAGGGCTTACGCCTCACTCAAGTACGTAAACAGGTACTCACGCTGATCTGGCAAGCCCAATCACCCATTGGTGCTTACGCATTATTAGAAGCCTTACAACACTATCAAGCCAACGCCAAACCACCAACAATCTATCGAGCGTTAGACTTTCTCCTTGATCATCAATTTATTCATCGCATCAATAGTCTCAATGCTTATATTGCCTGTGCTCACCCTGAACATACACATAGCGCTTATTTTTTTATTTGCAAACACTGCAACAGCAGCTTTGAGATCAGTCACTTTGCACTGGATCAGGCCATAGAGCAAGCCGTACAAAATTTTGGCTGTAAAGTTGAAGATAAAATGATCGAAGTGACCGGGCTTTGCAAGGCCTGTACTTTAAAGCCAGACTCTAAGCCGAGTCGCTGACTAAGCTAGGCGTTTAATCCCAGTTTATAATAAATGGCTATGGCTGATTCTAGATATAACACACACCATTAAAGCATGGGACTAAATAGCTAGCTAAATAGTTTTCTTTCAAAATGCTTTGCCAACCAATGATCCAGTGAAATTTTACCTGAACCATGAAACATCAGCATCATTAATAACAATCCCCAATTAACATGCTGAAGTAACCCTGGCAAGCCTTCTGGTGTATGCAGATAAGGATAAGAAATCACCGCAATAGCGTTGTAGCAGAAAAACACAAAAATCACCACACGGCCACCCAAACCCAAAACCAATAATATAGGTAAAATTAATTCTGCCCCTGTACCCAAGTACGCCGCAAATACAGGAGATAAAAACGGTACTTGATATTCATGAGTAAACAATAAAATCGTACTATCCCAACTTTGAATCTTTGTCAGTGCGGCTTTAAAAAAAATATGCGCAACCCAAAGCCTGACTGTCAAATCACCCACTGGCATGAGAAAGTCAAATGTCTTCAATAAAGGGCGAAAAAGTGTATAAACCTTAGCAAACATAGCATTTATTCCTTTGCTTTAATCACAAACTGCTCAATTCGATGCAATCTCACGCTTGGTAACTATTATTCTTCATCGAAGATGATATACATTCTGTTAATCATTTCCTCAATACTGTTTTGTCACCCACCATTAAGAAGCAACTTAAATATATTCTCTAAAATCAGCACAATCTCCTGCCTTTTATCCCATTGAAACAACCTTAAAAACCAACGATCAGCTTATGTCGTATGCAGCTCATAAGCTGATGTCAATAACAAACACTTGTTGTATTCAAGCGCTGAAATTTATCATTTAACATAGAAATTAACGCCTATTAACTCAATGTCAGCATCAACTCTGCCAAGCAAGCAAATATGAGTTACTTACTAACTTCTACATAATCAAGTAAGTAGCCTCTACGTTATTTAAGATTCACTCCCTGATAAATTCAGTAAAGCATTGTGGTCAGATGATCGCAAGCTTCAGCATGAGCTTTTTGGCACTTTGATCCACTCATGATTAACTTTTTTGTGCTTTTAATTTGGTGACTTTAGCCTTTAACTCATTACACTTCTCTTGCGGCATATATTTCCACTCAGTGGGATCATAATCTCTTGTTGCCTGCCCAGCACAGGAATGCAGCTTGGTGCCACAATCATTTTGTCCTGCCTTTACAACACCATAGCATTTCACTGCTTTTGCTTGTACCACAATCACTCCTGATGCCAATGTTGTAGCGAGGGCAAGCGCAAGGGCAATATTCTTTTTGGACATCCCGAATCTCCTTATTGGGCTTCATTACGAGTATAGAAAGTTTCTTTTCATCATAGACTAAGGCAAATGAATCTAGCTAGAGATTTCAATAAAATTTATTTCAAACTTAAGAGTATAACGCCTTAGCATGAAAAACTCGGCGCCACACTGTCATCATTCCATTATATTTTAAGTGCAGCACATCGATTAGATTAAAGCGGTTATTTCATTGAATGAAAGTGCTGTAGCTCTGCCATAGAAACTGCCGGCAAAAAATACTGAAGCACCCGTCTATAAACACGCTTTTTAAATGAAACAACCTCTTGCAAGGGGTGCCAATAGCTTACCCACTTCCAGCCATCAAACTCAGGCTGCCCTGAATGAGCTAAATCAATACACTCATCTTCCACCAGTAATCGCAGTAAATACCATCGCTGTTTTTGACCTATACATATAGGCTCCACGCCACGCCGAACCATTTGAGGGGGCAATCTATAGCGCAACCAACCACGTGTTGCAGCTAAAATCTTCACATCTTTTACAGTTAAACCGACCTCTTCTTCCAATTCACGGAATAAGGCTTCTTCAACTGTCTCGCCCTCAGCAATCCCGCCCTGAGGGAACTGCCAAGAACTTTGCCCAATGCGTCGCCCCCAAAAAAGTTGACCATGTGCATTGCATAAGACAATGCCTACATTGGCGCGGAAACCTTCTTCATCTATCACGTTTCCACCCCCAACTTCATTGAACTTTCTAAAAGATTCTATTACACCAGCTACTTAGCACAACCGGAAAAATAAACCTTATAATTTGCGCTCTACGCACCCTGTTTTCTTAGAGTGTAGCAATTTTCACTCATAAGCTCCATTGCTTCACCAGAGTCTAGCGGCCTCACCCCCAACATAAAACTTAGGGTAACTATTTAAAAAAACTAATTTTTTTGCATTTTAATCAAGATCAGCATAAAGTGCAGACGTCAAGAGTACTCAAGATTGCAAATAGCCAGGACAACTCCATGCCCCGTGTGCAGGCCACTTTACAACCACAGTTTACCCCTTCTCACACACTATTACCCGGCTATTGCTTGCCGAATATTTACTTAAAAGCAAACAGTAATAATACAGTTAATTTGAAACACTACACAAAAGATCAGCACTTAATACTGTTTTTTATAGAGACGCTGTGCTCAACTCAACTATTAAAAAAACTCCACCAGCTCCATAGTAAATATTCAGCAACCTTGCATGCTCTCAATACTCGTTTGATGGTGTGCCTGTCTACAACCGCAATTAACTGCATCAATGCCCAAAATAATAATCACAGCATTATCATTGATGAACACAATCAGCTTCTTTATGCGCTAAAACAAACAACGACACCTTCGCTTAACACAAAAGAACCTACTCATGGAAATATTATTGTTATTCAAAAGCATAGCCTAATTTATAACTCTTTTTTACTACAAAATACAGGCGATATACATATTGGTAGTAATATTGATATTGAACTGCGCAAACTTATTGAGATATTAAAACTATTTAACTAAAAACTTATCTTTAACTATTAATAGGCCATTAAACTCAACCATTTATAGAATATTTTTACATTAAGCATATAGTAATTAAAGAAAAACCTGATACAATGTCCAGATCTAACTTACTTTTAGATGAAAATCATATTTCCGAATATAAATATTTAGATTTTAAATGGTAATAAAAATGAGTGACGGAATCACATTTAAACAAGCAACAGGAACTCTCGCCAATCGACTCAGCAGCCTTATGCACGAGAAACGAGTCACAACGGCTCAATTATCTGAAAATACCGGAGTTGCTGTTGGTACCATCAATCGTCTTGCTAATGATAAACACAGTAATCCAACGCTGTCTTCTTTGCGACCTATCTGTGATTTTTTTGATTTAACAGTTAGCCAATTAATTGGTGAAGATGATATGCCAGATAGTCCAAAAGACTTCAGTAACCCACGTAGCTGGCCTGAGCTTCCTATCCTTGAGTGGCATAATATTACTATCACTGTTAGTTCAAGCATTGCTGAGCAAGCGGATACTTCAATTAAAGCGGATGTAAACGTTGGCGAACGTGCCTTTATTACCCATATGCCCGACCAATCAATGGCCCCATTATTCCCACATGGCTCAACACTTATTTTTGATCCTGATTGTGATGCCTGTGACCGCCACTATGTTCTGGCTTATCTAAAAGAGCACGATACTATCGTATTTAAGCAGCTAATCATCGATTCACCTTTCCAGTATCTAAAATCTCTCAATCAAACGTCCCCAGAACAAGATAATCAACTCATTAAAATGAGTGCTGATGATACAATCATCGCAACACTTGTTCAATCACAGACTAAATTTTCCCTATAAAAACAAATTCATACTTCAATAATACTAAAAAGGGCGGCCTCCATCGTCCTTTTTTTCTGCTCACACTGTATTGCTTTATCTCTGCACAACTAACGCTGTAATTAAACCTTCACTCACCCAATACTGCACTAAACCGGCAATATATTCAGCAACGTGCTCTTCGGCCATTTTATCACCAAGCCACATACAAACTTCAGCAAAGCACTGACCTTGATTAAACTGCTGCCACACTTCACCACTTAATACTTCCATAGCGACAAAGTGACTTTGTAATTGATAACGCCAAACAAAACATGCTTGTATCACACTCTCTACTGGCTCAACCGTCTCTGGATCTTGCTCAATATGTTGCCATAGCTCAGTCACTCCATGTTCAGTCACTAATTGCTGTACACTTGGGTGAAACTTAATAACCACATCCGCCCAATCCTCCGCAGCAATCAAAGCCAGATCATCAAGCCTCAGCACAGGTACATCAGGTGCATCGATACTTAAATTCAATGCCCATTCAAACTTCGCCATTTCAGCGAGTAGTTCAACCTCACAATAAGGCGAGTGCTCATATAAAAACTCACTTAACTTTTCACTATAATAACGCACTGAAAAATGTGCTGAGGCCGTCGCTCGCACATAAGCTGAAATACACTCAGCCATCACCTCATCGCCAAGTAGTACCCGTAATTTGGGGTAATCATCAATAACAATTTCAATTAAGCGTGCATAGTACGCATTGTGATAAATCATCAAGCGTTCATGGGCGCTTCCCGCGGGCGGCACTAACACTTCTTGTAGAAACTCCCCTTCTCCTGCATAAACCCAACGCTGAAAATTATCCTGCAATTTAGCTAACGGCATCGTAATACTTCCCTTCTACAAGCACTTGATTACCCAACTTTCTCGCCACCATCAATTCTTTTAATAATTCACCTAAAGGAGGAATCTGATCATCACGCTCGATCATTGTTGACACCGGACCGAATTTTTTTACGGCATATTGATATAAACCCCATACCTCTTTGATCACAGGGTGATCATGAGTATCAATAATATAATTATCATAACGACTATGACCGGCTAAATGAAACTGCTGCACTGCCTGTTTAGGCATGGCATCAATATAAACACAAGGATCAAAACCATGGTTAAATGCACTGACATAGATATTATTAATATCCAATAAAATTAAACAATCGGCCTGACGAGCCAACTCTGCCATAAATTCCCACTCACTCATCCTCGATGCACTAAATTCAATATAGCTGGATGGATTTTCAATTAAAATACGCTGACCTAAAAAATCCTGGACTACTTTAACGCGATTAACCACATGCATTAACACCTCTTCCGTATAAGGCAATGGCATCAGGTCATGTAAATTTTTATGCTGAATACCTGTCCAACATAAATGATCAGAGATCCACTTAGCATCAACACGGCAAGCTAAGGCTTTTAACTGTTTTAAATAGTCCAGGTTAAGCGGATCACAACTACCGATAGACAATGAAACGCCATGCATCACAATAGGATATTGCTCACAAATTTTATCTAAAAAATAAAATGGTTTACCTCCCGGCACTAAATAATTTTCAGTGATGATTTCAAACCACTCAACCTCTTTAGGAAAATTCGCTAAAATATCATGATAATGTTCTGTACGTAGCCCCAGGCCATAGCCCAAATAAGATAAAGCGCCTACCGACATACAATATTCCCTCACCCACTCAACTAAATTAGAATATTTCCAACATTTAAAATATTAGAAATTTTTTATATGATATGATTAGTTAATCTTAAAAGGGGCAACATGCCCCTGAAAATTATTATAATTAACGACGATAGGCTTTATTATCATCAAGTGAAGCCAAATTTTCTGAAGCATCCACTGCCGCTAAAGAGCTATTTGAGGCCCCAGCACTAAGTACAACGCCACCTTTCTTTTTACAAAGGTCAGCACTTTTAGCAAATACCCAGCCTGTGCCTTTACATTTATTTTGCCCTTTACATGCGCTTTTCGCCGTCGCACACTCAGAGGTTCCCTTACAACTATTAATGCCTGAGCATTTCACAGGCCCTGACTGACTCGCCGGTTTCGTTCCTGGCCCTACGCAACCTGCTAACATTAAAGCCGCTGCAGCACCAGCAATAATTACACCTGTTTTTAATTTCTTAGTTTTGCTATTACTCATATCCATTGATCCCTTTTAAAAATCCATAAACAAGAACCTGTCTGTCCAGGTTACTTTAAATATAACATCAATGAATTTAATCGCGATAACCTACTAGATTTTTTTAGAACATCACTATCATTATATCAAGAGTAGTTATCACTAAATACACGTTACTTCAGCTATAGATTCTAGTTTTAATTTAGTGTGATATACAAGGCTTTTTATAACAAAAATAAAATAATCACTGTATTCAGGAGTGAAATTAATTTTGTATGATCTAATGGCTATTCATTTCAACAAAAAAATTATTAACACAAATCATTATAGATAAAACAATATAAAAAATAAAAAAGCAGCTCAATGAATGCTGCCTTAAAGTTATAAAAATAACTGAAAAATTTACTAAAATTTATGATGTTTTCTTTTTAGAAATCTTTTCTTCCCGGCCTTTAACTTGATAAAATGGATTTTTAGCAGCAAAAGTACTAACCATCGTCACTGAGTCTAACATGGCTTTTGATGAGCGTTGCGTCAACTCTGAAATTGAACTTAAATTCAGGTCAACCCACTCTTCTACTGTTTTTACAGAAGATGAGCGCACTGAACTTACACGCGTCCATTCTGCCCAGTCAGCCATCATCGCCTGTTGCAATGAAAAGACTTCTTTTGTCGCTTCTGCCAACCAATTTTGTGCTTCTTTGCTCTCTGCGAGCGTTTTTTCAAATACATCTGTAAACATTAATTAACCCTCCTAGTCTCGATATTCAACCGCTCCATTCTATGATGCATTACACAAGAGTCAACACTCAAAAAATTATTTTGTTATTTAGCCAACTTAAAATGTTAAACTCTAGTACTGATTATTATGATCAATGTTCGCTATTTTCCTATAAATATTAAAATTAAATATATAATCTAATCAGTAAAATTTAATTTTTTCACCTAATATAAATTATAAATCATGATTTAAATATTATTAAATTAGTAAAACTCTTTCAATTAACTCATCTTTACATCATAGTAACTATATTAAACTGCCATAATTGCACAACTCATTCAATCAAATTTTTCAAATCAGATACCGCATTACTGAGTAATTTTACTTCATTTTTTGTACTTTCAAATAATTCAGTTGCTTTACGTACAGACAACAGTGTTGAAGAAACCTGTTCTTCAATTTTTTTTGTCATGTTATTTTGCTCATCTGTTGTTGTCGCCACATGTGAATTCATATTTTTAATATTATTCATAGCGACAACAAGCTCTGAAATCGAGTCACTCGTTAGCAATGACTGATCAACAGCTGAATATGCGCCTTCTGCACTTTGCCTCATAGAGTTTACGACATTACTGACATTCTCTCTGAGCTCTTCTATCATTTTGAATATTTCAACAGTAGATTCATCTGTTCGATACGCCAGTGCTCTCACTTCATCTGCGACAACAGCAAAACCACGCCCCTGCTCCCCTGCTCGAGCCGCTTCAATTGCAGCATTTAGCGCCAATAAATTCGTCTGTTCAGCAATCGTTCTAACAGAATCAACAACTTGCTCAATCTCATTGCTTTTTTCTTCCAATTCCTCAATTAAGCGCACAGAGGTCGCCACATCTATTGACAGCTCCTCCACGATGAATATCGTATTTTCAACAACTTGATTGCCATGATCTGCTTGATGAGCGGCGATGCTTGTTGTGTTCGAAGTATTCTTCGTTGATGCGACTATTTTAGCTGACTTTACTGCAATAGAACTAATTGCCGCTGAGACAACCTCTAAATACTCTTCTTGTTTTTTTGCCTCAGAATTACTATCCAGGGCACTTTGTGTCGTTCTCTCTCCTATCGCATTAATTTCATGAATTGCTAATTTAAGCCGCTCACGTAATGTTCTAATTTTACAATCGGAAAAAATATTCGCCAACTCAATCGCACCTCGATCGCCAACAGATCCAGTATAGATATACTGCATAAGAGGATTATTGACGATCTGCTTGGCTTCTTTTACCGATTTATTATAATCCTTCATTAAGAGGTTAATGACAATATTAATAAAAATAACAAGTATGGGGACAGCGATCACTCCACCGCTGACAGTTAACATATTGAAAAAATAAAACACTGCAAAAAGTGCCAAAATAACAGCTGCTATCAACCCCTGAAGCTTAGCAGTCAAACTAATCATATTAAAACGATTAAAAGGCATTTTCCCATTATTAAGTAACCTGTATGCCTGTTTAGCTCGCTGCAAACTTTTTTCAGTCGGTTTAACACGATTGGATTCATAACCAATAATTTCACCATCCCTTTTTAAAGGCGTGATAAAAGCACTTACCCAATAATAATCGCCCCCTTTACAACGATTTTTAACCAACCCCATCCATGAAGAACCCTCTTTAATATTACTCCATAAATCTGCAAACACCGCTTGTGGCATATCAGGATGACGAACAGTATTATGAGGCTGCCCCACCAATTCGCTTTCGGAAAATTGAGCAACCTTGCAAAATGCATCATTTGCAGAAACAATCACCCCTCTCGGCGTTGTTCTACTAATTAATGGCAGGTCCTCTGAAAAAGTAACCTCGCTATCTGTCACGGGTAGATTCTTACGCATAACAGCAACTTCCCCACTCAAGTCGACTAGAATAGATATACAAAACACCCAGGCTTATCGCTTCCTAAGCACTTTGTACATCTAGTTATCAGAGTATAGAAGACCTTTTAAAAATCGATCGATTTTTAGCGAAATCAGCTTAAATTACACACAACCAGCAGCTAACTTTCATTATTTAATTTTTTTTAATCAAAAAAATAAGCTCACTCGGCTAATTCATCTAAATAACTCACCTTACGCACAGGTCATAAACATTTTAATCGCCTAAGCTCTTCAAAAGCTATTTGATTTGACCGCACAA
>NZ_AMFF02000021.1:70714-74228 GCF_000297215.2 Piscirickettsia salmonis LF-89 = ATCC VR-1361 | reverse complement strand
ATTAAATAGTCGCTATAAATATCCAGTAGCTCTTTATTCATTCCTGATGAAATCCCTGTATCTATCAGATTTCATTATACATCGTTTATCATGTCAGTGCGTAAGGTGAGTAAATAAACACTGGAACTTTTATAAACCTTAAGAACATAAATCCATTGCAATGATTACTTAATGGCTACTTACGGCTAGCAACTTCATCCATTTCTTCTATATTACCAATGATTTTTATCAGATTTTCTTGCCTCATTAGAAAACCTCATGACTTGAACATCAAGACGAATATCAATCAATGCAATAATAACGATCATGACTTATTTCCATCAAATGCACGATCACAACTTTAAATACTACTATCTAAAGAGAAACACAAAATCACAGTCAATATTGTTGCTAGATTAACTGCGTACTGTTAAATATAACTGGTTTTATAAAAGCGTTAGTTGTTTAGTCACTGCGATTTTGTCATAACACTCACAATCATCCTCTATCAGAGATCAGCAGTCTTGTATCAGCAGAAAAAACAATGGCTTTTTTACATATAACTTGTTTAAATAACTGAATGTTTATTCAATAAAAGCAGGTGCAGAAGCAATTATGCATGATTTACTTGGTGAGTTTCTCGGTAGTTTATTTCTCATTCTCTTTGGTGGTGGCGTTGTCGCAGGTGTGGTATTAAAAGGCTCTAAAAGCTATAGCGCCGGCTGGATGGCCATTGCTACTGGCTGGGCCTTCGCAGTGATTATCGGCGTATTTGTCGCCAGTTCAACCGGCTCAGCACAGGCGGATATTAACCCAGCAGTAACACTTGCCAAGCTCTTTTTAGGCATCTACCACTCACCACTTCAAGTCATTGAGCGCATTATTGTGCAATGCCTCGGCTGCTTTAGTGGCGCTATCCTCGTCTGGTTAGCATATTTACCGCACTGGCAAATCACTGAAGATAAAGAGGCCAAACTCAATGTCTTTAGTACTACCCCTGCAATCAAGCATACACTCGGCAATCTACTCACTGAAATCATCGGCACCTTTGCACTGATCTTTGGCATCGGCGCCATTGCCAACTACGCTCACGGACATATCGATGCCAGCCTAGTGCCTTACTTTATCGGCCTATTAGTCTGGGGCATTGGCCTCTCCCTCGGCGGCCCGACCGGCTATGCCATTAACCCTGCCCGCGATCTCGGCCCTCGCATCGCCCACACACTACTACCAATTGCAGGCAAAGGTTCTTCCCATTGGCAGTACGCTTGGGTCCCCATCCTCGGCCCCTGTATCGGTGCAACCATAGGCGCATTGCTTTGGCATTTATTACTGTGACAATGGGAATGGCGTTGGTGCACTTTGTGCTTCAAACTCAGCTTCACGTTTTTGTAGTTCAGTTGACGCGAGACTGAATCTCGCAGCTACTGATAAATCCTGACTCGGCTCTCCTCTTTCAGCACCTTTGTCAGCCTGCGCTCCATCAACCTGGGTTTCCTGCTTCTTCAGCTGGTCTTTTAAAAGCTGGCAGTAAGTCCCTAACTCTTCTGAATTAAACTTTGCAAGCATCGCTAAAAATTGCTCTTGATCTTTAAAGGGTGTTGCCACACTAAAGGCACGCAGCAATCCTTCCCCGTCGCCAAGCCCTTCTAAATTTAAGTCTGGGCAGGATTGCGATCTACTAGTTAATGGCATAATAATTGACTCCTCATTAGATAATCTTTAGATCCAAGCAGCTACATTCTAGTGCTTGACATTCTAATTTTGTTTTTGTTAATGTAACTAAGTTATCTATTTTTATCAAGGCCCTGCAATCATGCATTTGATCACCTCCCCAGTCAATTCACTGATTAACGCTGTCGTGGTGGTCGTCGTCCTACCCTTAATAAGGTGCAGGCGCTAACTTAATTATTCAGTTTACAAGCCTCGCACCTTCCGGTCCGGGGCTTTTTTTTTAGTGTGGAAAGAACATGTTATGAGCACAAACATTCAACAACAGAACTATTCAAAGCCCTTAATCAACCGTCATTATCCAGCTTTACTGATCAGCCTATGCACGCTATTTCTCTTTTATAAATACCTCTTACAGATCTCTCCTTCAGTCATGACTTCAGAGCTGATGACAAGCTTTCACCTCGAAGGTGCAGGCTTGGGTAACCTTGCGGCAACCTTCTTTTATAGTTACTTTATTATGCAAATTTTCGCAGGACCCATGCTCGATCGTTTTAATGTCCGCTACCTTGCCTCAGGCGCTATTACCATGAGTGCCATAGGTACGATTATTTTTGCTAATGCATACAGCTTAGGGCTGGCTGAAATCGGCCGCAGTCTGATGGGAGCAGGGGCCGCCTTTGCAACCGTCACTTATCTTAAGGTCACCGCCGACTATTTTCCTCCAGAGCGCTTTGCTTTTATCAGTGGTTTATTACCAACTGGCGTGATGATCGGCGCTGCCATTGGCGGTGGGCCACTGGCTAAATTGGTTGAATCTACAGGCTGGCGCCACAGTTTGCTCATTTGTTCATTGATCGGCTTGCTTATTGCATCATGTTTCTTTGTTTTTATGCGCAGTAACCCAAAATCAGCGACGACCAGCCAAAGAAAACCCTCTAAATTAACCCTTAAAGATTATTTAAGCGTACTCGCTCAGCCCAGTAACTGGTGCTTAACCCTCTATAGTGGTTTTGCCTTTGCACCCTTGGCGGTATTTTCAGGACTTTGGGGACAACCTTTTTTACAAGTCGCCTATCACCTAAGCTCGGCACATGCAGCCTCCTTAGCAACCCTTGGCTTTATTGGCTTTGGCTTTGGAGGGCCGGCTTTTGGCTATTTTGCTGACAAAATCAAACGCCCGATATTGAGTATGGTATTAGGCGGCATAGTTAGCCTTATTAGCTTAATTACCGTCATTTACTTAGCTCCCACACTACTTTTGCTAAGTATTTTTATCTTTATCTTTGGTTTTGGCGTCGGCGCCTTTATGCTCGGCTTTGCTTTTGCTAAAAACTTAAATTCATTATTGTTAGTTGGTACTGTCACAGCCATGATTAATACTGGTGATGCCTTATGTGGTGCACTTTCAGAGCCTTTGATTGGCTACCTACTCGACTTAGGTTGGAAAGGCCAGCACTTCAATGGCGCTCCGGTTTTCTCAACCCACGACTACAAGCATGCATTTCTTATCTTACCTGTCTATATTTTACTCTCTTTAGTCTTTTTATGGCTGGCACAGCGCTTAGAAAAGAGCAAATAAAATTAAAAAATAATCAATAAAATGAGTATAGGGTCGTTAATAAGCAGTGCACTATACTCAGTCTCACACTATTTTCTATCTTCATACTCTCACTACTTTTAAAGTAACTTATTGCTTTTATTTTATTACTTTTTGTTTTATAGACTTTATTTTTTCGTAAGCGTCGCTACCTCGGTAGGTATTTTGCACATCCAATGATGCAAAATCGCCGAGCAAAACGCGACGACTATAAACCCTCGACTGTCCGCGTCACACAGCGTTGCGTGCCTTGAATCGGCACAC
>NZ_AMFF02000021.1:58645-70262 GCF_000297215.2 Piscirickettsia salmonis LF-89 = ATCC VR-1361 | reverse complement strand
TTCTCCTGATTTTAAACCCGATAGAGCATGTATGGTCACCGCTTAAAAATAGGGTTCGCATGAAGCTTGATCAAGATGAAATAAATTTAGAGACAGCGCTTAGTCAAGTAATGAAGTCAATGTCAGAAACTATTCGTTGAGTGCTATAACAAGAATGGATGCAAGGATGCAAAACGCTTCGTTAATGGATATTAAAATAGGCTGCCAAAGTACCAGTTATCAAGAAACACGAAAAGATAAACAACCCCTCCAAGCTCTAGTTAAAGCTGGAAGAATGAAGTTTCTGGACAGCTTTTATGGATCAACCGTTAGAGGCTATCGACTAGAAGGCTATACCAAAAATGGCAGCCCTATCGCTGCTAAAAGTACCTTAGTCGGATGCTCCAAATATTATATTGCCAAAGAGCTAGAATCACTGACTGATGATGGATTAAAAATAGTCATCAATATTATTACTAAGGCAATAAATGACATAGTTTCTGCATTAACAGAGCAGAAAGTCGCATTTTTCAGCTCTAGCTTATTAATTGCAATTGATCATGACGACCCTGCGAAATCACAGGCAAAATTAATCGATCTTGCACACTTTGTCACTCATACAGATAATCAAACAGAATATGAGCACGCAGCAAAAAATATGACCAAGGGCCTACTGGAAATCTCCAGCACTTTCACAGCAATCCTAAATAATAAAGAGCCGATCTTAATGTTTCAACAACAAAAAAACCAGCAAGAGGGTGCTTCAACATCAATGGATCTCACAAATAGTTATCATTAAGACCCCATAACTCTCTCTTAAAACATCACCACCAATGCAAAGAATAATTAATTTAAACTTAACTTAGGCGTACGCCTGAAATCTTCAGTTAGTTAGACTCAGGATCAATATCAACAATTTCAATATCAAACGTGACATTATGGCCGCATAACGGATGATTAAAGTCGATAATCACCTCATCACCCTCCATGCCGCGTACCTGTCCCGGTAAGCTGCCTTGTCCCATTTGCTCAAAGGCGATAATACTGCCAGCTTCTAGGGAAATATCATCAGCAAAACGAGTTTTATCAAAACGCTGAATATTTTCTTGCCGCGGCTGACCAAAGCTTTCTTCAGGTGTTAAAGTAAACTTTTTCTTATCACCTATAGATAAACCAAGTAAGTGCGCTTGTAACGCTAGCGTTAAACTACCATCATTCATAATCGCACACATCGGCTTGCCATTCACCCGAGTACTATCTGCTGCTGAGCCATCTTCTAATAATAAAGATAAATGAAAAACAACCGCACTATCTTCTTTAATTATTTTCATTTTTTACTTCTTATCACTGCTTTTATCACTTTTACGCAACTGCTGCCAAATCAACAGTACGGCGCCAATACAAATCACCGAGTCAGCAATATTAAACGCCGGCCAATGATACCCTGCCACATGTACATCAATAAAATCAATAACATAACCAAAGCGTAGCCGATCAATCACATTGCCTAAGGCACCCGCTAAAATCAAACTTAAGCCTATTGCAGCCATATGCTGCTGTCGCGGTATTTTGGCTAAGAGTCTTACAATAATAATAGCGATAATCAATGCAATAGCGCTAAATAACCAACGCTGCCAGCCTCCTTGATTGCTTAAAAAGCTAAAGGCTGCTCCCGGATTATATAATAAAGTCCAATTTAAAAACGGCAATACTGGTTTTGGCATCGCATAGTGTAAAGCAGCTTGCGCCCACCATTTTGTCGCGAAATCTAACCCTAAAGCTAATACACTCAACCATAAATAACACAGCTGCCCGCGCCCTTTACTTGGGCGAGCACTAGGCATAAGCCCGCGCCTCACCCACACCCTCAACATTTTCAATGCAGCGACCACAAATTGTTGGATGGTCTGCATTTTCCCCAATATCATCACAATGGTGCCAACAGCGCTCACATTTAGCAGCCTCCACAGGCCCCACAGCAACAATCAAACCATTCAGCTCGGAAACGATACCCACCGGTGCTTTAGCTAAAGGTTGCAAAACGACTTGTGAGGTCATCAGGATAAAGCGCAACTCGTCACCCAGGCAGTTTAACAAGCTAAATAACTCATCATCGACGTATAAAGTCACCGCAGCATTTAAAGCCGAACCAATCACATGCTCTGCACGCTTTTTCTCCAGCTCTTTATTGACGGTATTACGCACGCTCATCAGCCGTGCCCAAAATGCTTGACTAGTAATTTGTCGATCAGACACCGGAGCAAATTTATACCACGTCGCCAAATGTACAGATTCTTCACGCGCTCCGGGCAAATAGCCCCAAAGCTCATCAGCCGTAAAGCTTAAAATTGGCGCCAGCCAACGCACTAAACCTTCTAAAATATGGAACATCGCTGTTTGTGCTGAACGACGTGCGCTTGCCGTCGCTTTCATGGTGTATTGACGATCTTTAATTACATCTAAATAAAAGCCACCCAAATCAACAGAGCAAAAATGATGGACTTTCTGGCAAACCAAATGAAACTGATAACTGTTATAGGCAGCAATCACTTCCTCTTGTAATAATGCGGCTTTATCCATTACCCAACGATCTATCGCCACTAGATCATCACTCAAGATCATATCTTCGGTTGGGTCAAAGTCATGCAGGTTAGCTAATAAAAAACGTGCCGTATTTCTAAGACGCCGATAGGTATCACTGGTGCGTTTTAAGATTTCCTCAGAGACGACCATCTCCGTGCTATAATCGGTTGCCGCCACCCATAAGCGCAACACATCAACACCTAAGGTTTTCGCAACATCTAAGGGTGAAATCACATTACCCAAGGACTTTGACATCTTACGGCCTTGACCATCAACGGTAAAACCATGGGTTAAAACCTCTCGATAAGGTAGCTCCCCACGTTCTGCCAGCGCAATTTTTAATGATGATTGAAACCAACCACGATGTTGATCAGAGCCTTCTAGATAAAGGTCCGCCGGTGCCTGTAATTCAGTTCGGCGCCCTAACACCGTTGCATGCGTTGACCCTGAATCAAACCAAACATCCAAAGTATCTGTAACCTTTTCATACTGCTTGGCCTCAACGCCAAGTAACTCTTCAGCCTCTAAGTCAAACCAGGCGTCAATGCCTGCCTTTTCAACGCGTAGAGCAACTTCTTCAATTAATTCCTCAGTACGTGGGTGCAATTCACCGCTGACTTTATCAACAAAAAAGGTAATCGGCGTACCCCAAGTGCGCTGACGCGAGATACACCAATCAGGTGAGCCTTCAATCATGCCCGCAATGCGTGCTTGCCCCCAGTTTGGCAGCCAAGAAACTTCTTTAATTCCTGCTAAGGCGTGCTCCCGTAACTTTTCTTTATCCATGCTGATAAACCACTGTTGGGTGGCACGGAAAATAATCGGTGTTTTATGACGCCAACAATGTGGATAGCTATGTTCTATCGTCCTTGATACAAGTAACTTACCCGTTTCTGCCAAGGCCGCTAAAATCTCTGGGTCAGCTTTACGCACATGCAAACCTGCAAATAATGGCGTACCTGTAACAAAGCAGCCATTGCTGCCTACTGGACTCTCCAACGCTAACTCATATTTCAACCCCACCTGATAATCTTCAGGGCCATGCGCTGGAGCCGTATGCACTTGGCCAGTACCAGACTCCGTTGTCACATGAGCCGCTAAAATAACCGGCACAATGCGATCGGCAAATAGCGGATGCTCTACCTCTACGTGCTCACAATCCACCCCTTGAAAGTGAGCAACGACCACCACATCAACAAGATTCCAACGTAATTTAACCTGCTCAACTAAATCACTAGCAACAACCAAGTACTCTTGCCCAGTCAATAGCACACTATAGTTAATCTCTGCACCCAGCGCCACCGCTCGATTAGCGGGTAGTGTCCAAGGTGTTGTTGTCCAAATCACAAACGAGATCGGTAAAGCCTTATCAATCGCTTGTTCAGGTGACACACGATTCCAAAAAGCACCGCAATCAACTACACTAAAACGCACATCGATGGCAGGTGAGGTTTTATCTTCATATTCAACCTCAGCTTCTGCCAAGGCTGAACCACAGTCCACACACCAATGTACCGGCTTATGGCCTTTGTGTAAGTGCCCACGTTTAACAATATGCCCTAAAGTACGAATCGTATCTGCTTCCGTTTGATAATCCATGGTCAAATAAGGCTGATCCCAATCCCCAAGCACCCCTAGACGCTTAAAGCTTTCACGCTGAGTATCAATTTGCGACTGGGCATAATCACGACACTTTTGCCGAAAGGTTTTCGCATCAACTTTCGCACCAACTTTACCCACTTTTTTCTCAACTCGCAGTTCAATTGGTAAGCCATGACAGTCCCAGCCTGGCACATAAGGTGCGTTTAAACCACTTAATGTCTTTGATTTAATCACAATATCTTTTAGCGTTTTATTCACCGCATGACCGACATGAATATCGCCATTGGCATACGGCGGGCCATCATGCAAAATAAACGCTTCTTGATCAGCACGAGCGTCTCTAATTTTTTGATAAATCTTCTTCGTGTACCAGCTTTGTAAAATTCCAGGTTCACGCTGAGGCAAGTTGCCACGCATAGGGAATTTGGTTTCAGGAAGATTCAATGTTTTTTTATAGTTGCTCATGCCCTATTTAACCTTTTAATCCTAGTTTAACCTTGTATTTATTTTCTAAATTTAATTTTAATAGTGTCTATGTTTTATATTCCATAGAATAATTTTATTATTTTTATAGCTGTAATCTTCAATAGCATCACTTAAATTTTAGTCTTCAGCTTGAAAGCAGGCCTGGGCCTTTTCAACATCATCTAATATCTGTACTTTTAACGCATCAAATGACTCAAAGCGTTGTTCGCCACGTAAACGCTGTAAAAATTCAACCGTAATATACTCACCATAAATCTCTTGCTGAAAATCAAATAGATGAACTTCTAATAACCAACGCCTGCCACCCACTGTCGGCCGTTGCCCCACATTCGCAACGCCTCGCACGGTTTGACCACGAACTTGACAGGAAACCACGTACACCCCATGTAAAATACTTGGGCGTTTTAAAGCAATATTTGCCGTTGGGAAGCCGATCGTTCGTCCACGCTTATCACCATGAATCACTCGCCCATTTAACTGATACGCTCGCCCTAGTAAAATTTGCGCTTGCGTAAAATCACCTTGCTCCAAAGCATGACGCACTCGCGTACTGCTAACCCGTTCAGCATTTTGGCTAAGCGTATCTACAGGACTCACTACAAAGCCACGTTTTTTCCCCCACCGAGCCAATAAATTAAAATCGCCTAAACGCTTTTTACCAAAACGAAAATCATCACCAATGACCACATGCTGTATATTCAGTTGTTTTATCAATACTTCTTGAATAAATGCGTCCGCTGTAAGCTCAGCAAAATCAGCATCAAATGATAAACATAATACCGCATCGATTTTTGCCTCATTTAAGGCTAGTAATTTATCTCGTAACGGTGTTAAACGCCGTGGTGCTTTAGCCAGCATAAAAAATTCAGCGGGCTGTGGTTCAAAAATAATTATAACCGCGGGCAATTCTAGGCGTTCAGCCTGCCGTTTGGTTTGACTTAACACCGATTGATGGCCTAAGTGGACCCCATCAAAGTTACCTATCGTCGCCACACTCCCAGATGGAAATTGACACTGGCCTCGACGATCACGTAGCACTCTCATCACGCTTTGCTATCTGCCTACAATAATCTAGGTTCATCCTAGTCTATTTGAGAATCCCAGATTTAGGATTTAAATGTAAGCGAGTATACCGCAGATCCTAATAAAACGTAAGCGATGTCCAGCTCACTGCATCAATAAGCAAAAATTAAACGAACATTTATGAGCGAAAGTGGTGCTTGCGAATACCTAAGCAATATAAAGCTAAAAAATAGAGCCCTACAACGGCTACAATCACTAGAGCCAACCCCATAAAACGCTGCCCGGCCTGCCACTTTAGCCATATTGCGGTCTTTGGCACACCAAAATAACACAGTGCACTCATAAAACTACTGGCGATAATCACTTTCCAACACACCTGCCACCACAGGTGAGAGACACGATAAATGCCTTGCTTTATCAAGCTATAATATAGCGCAGCCATATTGAATATAGCGGCAAGCGAGGTTGCCAGAGCCAAACCTGCATGCGCCAAGGGTATAAATAATACGGCATTTAATAGAAGATTCAGTCCCATCGCCCACACGGCAATACGCACTGGGGTTTTAACATTCTGACGCGCATAAAAGGCGGAGACCAACACTTTAATCGCAATAAAGGCAATCAGGCCAATAGCAAAAGCAATTAAGCTTTTTTGTGCCTGCAGGACATCTTCGGGGCTAAAAGCACCGTACTGAAATAAAGTAGTAAGTAACGGTCCTGAAATCAAGGCAAGGCCCAATGCAGCAGGAACGGCCAGCAATAACACCAAGCGCAACGACCAATCAATGACCTTCGCAAAATTTTTCTCATCACCTCGACTAAAGTACGTCGACAAATGTGGCAAACAAACGGTGCTTAAGGCCACTCCCAGCATCCCCAACGGAAACTGCATCAAACGATCTGAATAATAAAGCCAAGCGATACTGCCGGTTTTTAAAAATGAAGCAAATACAGTATCTAGTAATAGGCTAATCTGTGCGACTGAAGCGCCAAAAATAGCGGGCCCCATCAGCTTTAACACCCGCTGTACTCCTGGACTTTGCCAGCCCCAACGCGGCCACACCAGCATATTTTGACGCTGCAATGCGGGCAATAAAAAACACAATTGTGCCACACCCGCGACCATAACCCCCCAAGCCACTGCATAAATACCATGCTCAGAACCGTAATTCACCCCTAAAAAGGCCGCAATAATCAAAACAATATTCAAAATCACTGGCGTCACCGCAGGAATAGCAAAACGCCGATAACTATTCAATACGCCAGCAAAACAAGCCGTTAGCGAAATAAACAACAGATAGGGAAAAGTAAGACGCAATAAATCCGTTGCCAATGTCAACTGGCCAGCGCCTTCTTGAATAAAGCCTGGAGCAAACACCATTACCCAGTATTTCGCTGCAAACATCCCCAGCAACGTCACCACACATAGAGCCACCGCCAGCGTGCCAATCACTCGTGATAAAAATAACCGAACCTCATCTAGTGTCTGCTTCTCTTTATACTCTGAGAAGATCGGCACAAAGGCCTGTGAAAACGCCCCTTCAGCAAATAACCGCCGCATAAAATTCGGGATTTTAAAAGCAACTAAAAACGCCCCCATCTCAGCACCCGCGCCAAATAAATGCGCAAACACCATATCGCGTACAAAGCCTAATAGCCGCGACAATAAGGTCATCAAACTGACTATAGAAATAGATTTAAGTAACGAACGACTCATAATGCCTTATAAAACCTAAAATAAAACCGATATCACCACACAAGACTCTTTTATACAGGATAAAGCATATTTATTAAACTAAGCGTTATAGAACTTGACAAACCAAGTCAAGATATGGACAATTGTGCACCTATTGGTTTATCGATTCTTAAGTACATTTTAAAGGTTAGAAAATGGCAAACTCTGCACAAGCAAGAAAGCGTGCGCGTCAGGCTGAAAGCCGCCGTCAAAACAATACGAGCCTACGCTCTATGGTACGCACTTACATTAAAAAAGTCGTCAGCGCAATTGAAGCTGGTGATAAAGAAGTTGCTCAAAATGCATTTACTGCTGCGGTTCCAGTAATTGATCGTATGTCTGATAAAGGTATTATTCATAGAAATAAAGCGGCACGTCATAAAAGCCGTTTGAGCGCACACATCAAAGCGATGTAAGAAAAAACCGACAATCGTCGGTTTTTTTATACCTATCTATTAATACCAATAATTCCAGCTAGACTCTTTTTATTCCCTATAATTACCCTAAAAATACTTATAAAATAGCTATCCATGCTTTTCTCTTTCACTTTAATACCCCCCACTTTAATAAAGATCCTTTGCGCAAACGTCAAACTAAATCTAAATCTCTGCCTTTGATCCTTGCGATCGCGTTTTTAAAATAACGCGAAATGTAAATATATTGAAAATAAACATAAATTATTATAATTTAGCGTAAAGCTTAATATTGCGGTACAGGGCTTGTTATGCCAAAACTATTTTTTACTTTTGATGGCACCAATGCCAACCCAGACTATAAATCCCCATTAGGTCAAGCAACGCTCGTTGAACTTAACAGCATGGCCGCGCAGTTACACAATGAAAATTACTCTGCAGCTGAAGTAAAACTTACTGCATATCAAGGCGTATTAGCACATATAGAGCGTAGTAAATTTTATTTTGCAGGTCCCGGCACATCAAATCGCAGTTCGCAAAAAGTCATCAACTACAAGGCCATGTTTAATGGCAGTAAAGGTGAATTTGGCCTTGAAAATACCACCAATAAGGCACTAGAAATAATCAAGTATAAAATTCAGAACTTAGCAGAAAATGCAACACTGGATATTGCTATCACTGGCTGGAGCCGCGGTGGCATCGCCGCCTTTCAACTACTTAGAAAACTCCAAGATCAGCTGAGCATTGCAGAAATAGAAAAACTAGGCAAAGTGCATATTTATGGATTAGACCCGGTACCCGGTGGCCCACTGGATAGAAAACGTTTAGATTTCGCTTCACTCAGTGATGAGACTCACCCATTCATTAAAAAAGTCAGCGCAGATATCTTTTATGCTGAACATTCAGCCATCATTACTAATGCTTCTACCCCCTATTTTCAGCCTTTATTTAGCCCACTACCAAAAGGTCAGCACAGATTATGGGTTTTAAAAGAGGCCAATCATGATCGCTCTTTTGGCAATGCCGGCATAGATAATGAAAATATGCAACAGGTCAAGCAAGCCATCGCTAACCACAATTACCGTGATGAAGAGCAACATACTACAGGTAATTTTTCTTGTCTTGCACCCACTGAATTGACTAAAAAGCGCTTTGTCAAAAATGATGGTCAAGATTCACTATTGCAACAACACGAGCTTAAGCAGTTTCAATACAATATGACTAATAAAGTATTAGTAAAAATAGCGACAGAGGTCATGAACCGGTTTGCAGCACGCTCAGATACAAGCGACTACCTTGCCTTATTAATTCAAAAAAAATACCAAGGGAAAGACATTCCACAGCCGGAGCCAGATAATTTAGACCAAATCAAATTAAAGCGCTTTTTTGACTTAATTACAGAAAGTCCAGAAATTAAGCTTGAAGAGCTCGCAGAAATCACAAAAACAAATACGAATCGATATGGTTTAGACAAGCTTGCCACACTAATGGGTGTGCAAACTAGCAGTGAAAAAGACTTGCAAGCAGAGTTAAAAGAGTTAGACACATCCTTATAATTTTCACTATAAACTCTAAAGACAAGGTATAACATCGATTAATAGGCATCATCTATAAAAAATAAACCAGTAATATGATTGCTAATTTATTCAATTTAATTTTATGATCAAAGCTATTTTATTAACTTTTGAGTCTAATATCATGCGTACTCTATCTAGCTTTATTCTTGCCGGTGGTATGGTCGGCGCTGGTGCTTTAGTTGCCATTGGTCTCACCTTGTTTCACAATGATAACCGCTATGTCACAGTCAAAGGCTTAGCTGAAAAAACCGTTGCTGCTAATCAAGCGACATGGCAACTGCGTTTTTCCACCAGCAGCAACTCACTGCCCGGCCTGTATCAACAGATTGCCAAAGCACAAGCAGACATCAGCTCTTTTCTTAAACACAAAGGCTTTAAAGCAGAAAGTATTCATTTTGATACCGTTGCAGTAACAGATAACCATGCCAACCAATACGGCAGCCGCAAACCTGAATCACGCTATGGTGCTACAGCGGGGGTCAACTTACTAACCACACAAGTCCAACGTGTCAGTCAAGCCTCTCAAGCGACAGGCGAGTTAGTCCAGCAAGGTGTGGTTATCACCAGTTCTAACACACGCTATAATTATACTGACCTTAATCAGGTCAAACCCAGCATGCTCACTCTAGCGACTGAGAACGCTGAACAAGCCGCCCAAACATTTGCTAAAAACTCACGCAGCACCCTCAAAGGCATCCGCCATGCCTCTCAAGGATTGTTTTCCATCCGCTCTGCTGATGGCTCATACGGTGATAATGAAATCATGAAAAAGGTGCGTGTTGTTGCAACCGTGCAATATTTCATTCGATAAAGGTAACTCAACTTAGCTGTATTTATCAAAGTAACTAATTGGCAAATAAAGAATTATTTTTATAAACTAATAAAAATAGATCCGGTTATACTAAGGAGATGGCATGGACCGCCATAGCTTTTACGCTCTGATAGCGGGCGATAACGCCTCAGATTATGAACAATATTTAAACAGACATGATCTTTTGCAATGCCAAACACCCTATGACCAACTATGTAATCATGATGAGTTACAATTTCAAATTACCCACCAAGTTCAAGAATTATGGATGAAACTCATCGCTTATACTCTATTAGAGATTGATGAACAGCTTGCGGCAAAACACAGCCTAAAGGTACTCACTCTGTTTAACCGCACTCATCGTATTCAACAGAGTATGGTCGATCATTTAGCTCTATTAGAAACCATGTCACCTAAAGACTACCAAAGTATCCGCTTAAATTTGGGCAATGGCAGTGGCCAAGAATCACCAGGCTTTCATGTCATTATTCAAATGGCGAAACCTCTCTGGCAGAGCTTTCAAACACATTATTTAATACCTACTAATCTTTCTTTGCGTGACATTTATGATGACCACTATCAACACGATGAGCTTTATCTGCTTGCTGAACAATTAGCCGAATTTGATAAACTTTTTCAGCATTTTCGCTATCGCCATATTCAACTGGTTCAACGTATACTCGGCCTGAGCTCAAAGTCACTCAAAGGCCATTCGGCCGATTTATTAGAAAAAGGACTGAAAATGCGCTTTTTCCCCGAACTTTGGGATATTCGCAATCAAATGACTGATGATTGGGGTGGTGAATATGGCAGTACACGCCCACCACTACACTGTAAGTAACATTATAATAATTTTATAAATAAAAAACATAAAAAAATAAAATGAAAATATGAAAAATAACTTCACTTTATATAATATTTAGCCAATAATAATAGAAAATAAACGCTTTTTGTCATACAACAAAACAATGATATATACATCCAGTTAACATCATTGTTATTTTAAATAACTCTCATTTTAGCTGGATTTTTACCTATGCATTATTTCTTAATCATAAGGAACTAGAGCACCTACCAAATAAAAATAGCTTGATAAAAAATTAAACTAAGGCTCAACACCTTGGCATATTGATCATTTCTACATAACAACAGCACTTCTCTTTAATTATAGATAAGATAGAAGAAGATTAAAATTATGCCAAAAAAGATTTTTGTGTTTGACATTGATGAAACACTATTATAGCGCTCGATCAACAGTTTCTGACATACTATCAGTAGGTTAAAAAATACAATAAGGAAAAACGATGCCTTCTCCTTACAGTTACTGCGAGCCATGGAGTGCTAAGCACGGGGTGAGTAGGCCGAGGTAGGTTCGGGTTTTTAGCAGAGCGGAGTTGCGAAAGACCGT